>NZ_CAKVJB010000038.1 GCF_934754935.1 uncultured Holdemanella sp.
AGAAAATTTGACATAAAAAAAGCGCTACATAAGCGACATTTGGAATATTTACGATTTTACAACTGTCGAACTACCGTATACTTTTAAAACAATCTGTCAATTTTTTTAAAAAAATACTTGCATTAATTAAAATGTTGTAGTAATATTAGTGAGCACTTGTCAAGAAAGACAAGTTTAATATACATGGCGCGTTGGAGAAACGGTTAACTCACATGCCTTTCACGCATGCATTCACGGGTTCGAATCCCGTACGCGTCACCATTTTTCAAATAAAGTCCGAAAGGACTTCTTTTTTTATCTATAATGTTTTTTCAGAAAACTTAACATTTATTTTTTCATTAATTTGCGTAAACCCTTTCATAAATGATATAATCAAAATCATTAAGGAAGGGTGTTTTTATTATGCACAATAAACGTAGTACATTTTCAGGCAAATTAGGATTCGTCTTATCAGCTGCTGGAGCCAGCGTTGGACTTGGCAATATATGGAGATTTCCCTATTTAGCCGCAAAATACGGAGGAGGAATCTTCCTACTTATTTACATTATTCTTGCCATGACTTTTGGTTATACGATGATCATAGCTGAAACAACATTAGGTAGAATGACAAAGAAAAGTCCTGTTGGAGCTTTCCATACTTTCGCAAGAACAAAGTTTGCGTCATTTTCTGGATGGATCAATGCCATTATTCCTATTTTGATTGTTCCTTATTATTCTGTAATCGGAGGATGGGTCATCAAGTATTTATTTGAGTATTTAAAAGGTGATGCAAAATTACTTGCCACAGATACATATTTTTCAAGCTTCATTTCAAACGGAGTTTCTACAGAAATATGTTTTATACTTTTCACCTTCTTTACTCTTGCCATTATTTACGCAGGTGTTCAAAACGGAATTGAAAGAGTATCCAAATTTATGATGCCAGTACTTGTCGTATTATCTATAATCATTGCAGGATATTCAATCAGTCGCCCAGGTGCATTTGAAGGTGTTAAATATTTCTTGATTCCTAACTTTGATAACTTTTCATGGATGACCGTCGTTAGTGCTATGGGACAAATGTTCTATTCGCTATCCATTGCGATGGGTATCTTGATCACATTTGGTTCTTATATGAAAAAGGATGTTTCTATTGAAGGTTCAACAGAAAATGTAGAAATTTTCGATACAGCCATTGCGATCATGGCAGGATTAATGATTATTCCAGCCGTATTCTCTTTTTCAGGTGGTGATATGGAAACATTAAAAGCCGGACCATCTTTGATGTTCATCACAATTCCTAAAGTATTCGCAAGCATGGGATTTGGTACAGGCATCGGCATTATCTTCTTCTTGTTAGTGTTATTTGCAGCTATCACAAGTTCAATCGCATTAACAGAAAGTGCTGTATCTACATTCCAAGATGAACTACATTGGTCTAGAAAAAAATCTACAATCATCTTAAGTATTATTATGATTGGACTAGGAACACTTTCATGTTTAGGATATGGCCCACTATCTAACATAACAATCATCGGAATGCAATTCTTGGATTTCTTTGATTTCTTGACAAACTCTGTCATGATGCCAATCGCTGCTATTGCGATTTGCATCTTTGTTTCTAGAATTGTTGGATTAGAAAAAATCGAAGCAGAAATCACACAAGATGGAAATTCATTCAAACGTAAGAAAATATTCAATTTTATGATTCAATACTTATGTCCAATCTTCGCATTCATTATTTTATTAAGCTCGATTGCGAATGCATTTGGATTCATAGCCATGTAAGCTTAGCTTGTGCTAGGCTTTTTTTGTGCACAATTTTAATGTAAACTAATTGCAGGAGGTAGTTTATGAACATTACAGTATATTTAGGATCAGCCTATGGAAATGATCCAGACTTTAAAACAATAATAATAGAATTAGGTACATGGATTGCCAAAAACGGACACACTCTAGTATTTGGAGGATCTAAAACTGGATTAATGGGAGAACTTGCTAATAGTGTATTGAATGCAGGTGGAAAAGTAATCGGTGTAGAAGCACAAATGTTTGTGGATGAAGGTGTTCACATGGATAATCTTACCAAGTTATACATTGAAAAAGACATAGCCGATCGAAAAACACGAATGATTGAACTTGGTGATGCCTTCATTGCCTTTCCTGGTGCAACGGGAACGCTTGAAGAGATCAGTGAAATCTTATCAAAACTTTCATTGTGCCAACTTCAATGTTCATGTATTTTTTATAATGTGAACGGATACTACGATCATTTAAAAGCATTTTTACAACACATGATTGATTGTGAATTATCCACACCAAAGCAGCAACAATATGTATATTTCTTAGATTCAATCGATGAAATCGCAAAAATATTAAAGGACGAGTAATTTCTCGTCCTTCTTTGTTAGGATAATTGTTTTAAAATCCACTCTTTATCATTCGTTGTCTTCATTTTATTAAGTATCGCTTCATCTTCAAGGGCCAAACATATTTTAGATAACACTTCCATATGCTCTCCACCTTTACCTGCAATACCAATCACAAGTTGTGCTTTTTCATCCCCAAACTGAATTCCATCTGGATATTGAAGCAATACGATACCTGTTTTATGAATCACATCATCACCATGCGTAGTACCATGAGGAATAGCTAGTCCCATACCAATATAAGTAGTTACCAATTCTTCACGTTCTAACATAGCTGGTATATAAGCGCCATCCACATAGCCTAGTTTTCTTAATAATTTACCAGCTTCTGTAATCGCTTCTTCTTTTGATACAGAAGGAAGATTCAATTTAATTCCATCTAATTGGATCACATCTTCTTGAACCGGTTTTATCTCATCTTCTTCCTTAACAGATTCTGTCATAATCGAATCACCCGTTGATAATTGGAAGAATAAATTATCTAAGGCTGGATCTGCCAAGAAGTTTGAAATTGTCACCACTTTCGCAAAAGGTGCCGATTTTTTAGCACGTTCCACCAAAGTTTCCTGCACTACTGCAATATCACAATCGACTGGAATATTATCCACAGAAGTATTAATAACGGTTAAGTCTGGGCGCACACCTTTCAAACGATTTCTAAATTTAGTTGCTCCCATCGCACTAGATCCCATACCTGCATCACACGCAAATACAATTTTACGAACCAAAGAAACATCTAATAAAGCTTCACTTCTTCCTTTACTTTCTGCTTTCATTGACTGCATTTTTTTATTTGCTTCATCCAAGTTCTTTTCCCCAGCAAGTTTTACAATCGGACTTGCCACCAAGAACGAAACACCTGCCGCAATCAAAACGCCTAAAGCTGTCATGAATACAGAGCCCTTTTCTGCCATAGATAAGAAGGCAATAATTGAGCCTGGACTTGATGGTCCTTTTAATCCAATATTGAAAATAGAATAAAAGGCAATGGCACAAATATTTCCTAAAATTGGAGCAACAATCACAACTGGATTCATCAAAATATAAGGGAAATAAATTTCATGAATTCCACCCAAGAAATGGATAATGATAGCTCCAGGCGCAGAATCTTTAGTTGCTTTGTCTTTCGCAAACAACCAATAAGCTAGTAGTACACCTAAACCAGGACCTGGATTGGCCTCTAGCATGTACATAATAGATTTTCCTGTTTGAGCAGCTTGTTCAGCTCCGATTGGTGTAAAAATACCATGGTTGATCGCATTGTTTAAGAATAAAACCTTAGCCGGTTCAATAAAGATTGCTACTAAAGGAATCAAACCCTTATTTACAAGTACATCCACTCCGGCTGTTAATACAGTCAAAATCCCTGTCATAAAAGGACCAATAATATAGTATCCTAATATCGCAATCAACATACCTAAAATACCAACAGAGAAATTATTGATCAACATTTCAAATCCAGCGGGCATGTGTCCGTCCATCATTTGATCGAATTTTTTAATGACCCAACCAGAAAATGGTCCCATAACCATAGCTGCCATCAACATCGGCTGACCCTGTGTTCCACCAACACCGGCAATACATCCAATAATCGCAATCGACCCCATCACAAGTCCACGATCACCGCCAACCATTCTTCCTCCGGTTGCCGCAATCAATACTGGTAATAAATAAGTCAACATATAAGGTTGAATCGATGCCAATTGTTCATTTGGCAACCATCCGTCCGCAATAAATAAAGCTGTTATAAATCCCCAAGCGATAAAAGCACCAATATTGGGCATAACCATCGCAGATAAGCTTTTACCAAGCTTTTGAAGAGTTGTTTTCATAATTGTCCTTTCTTAGGACTTTCTTAATATACAGATAGTCCTCGTTTTTCACATTCTTGTTTAAAACTATCTGAAAGTAACGAATCACTGATTAATACGTCCACTTGATCTAAATCACAAATTGTATATGTACCCTTTCTTTCTACTTTACTAGAATCCATTAACACAATTACTTTTTTAGATCTTTCAATGGCCTTTCGCTTTAACTCACAATCCTCTAAAGATTCGCATGTAAAGCCCGTATCTTTCGCATAACGAGTTACACCAATAAACGCAACATCAAAGTTGACCTTCTCTAAACAGCGAAGTCCATCCATTCCATTCACGCTGAAACTACGCATATTTAAATTTCCACCTGTCACAAACACTTTAGATTTAGAAAGTTTTGCCATCTCTATAGCACACGTTAAGCCACTCGTATAAAAAATATTATTTTGATCCTTTAAAACATGTGCCAACATTGTTGTCGTACTGCCTGAATCCATAAAAATGGTCTTAGCCGGTTCTACAAATGATAATGCCTTTTGCGCTATCTCTTTTTTTTCGTTTACATTCCGCCCGTAACGAAGTTTTAATACATCATCATTTCCAGAAACCACATCCATAGATTTAGCTCCACCATGAATTCGAACAATTCTTTTAGCTTGATCCAAATATTTTAAATCTGTGCGCAATGTCATTTCAGACACAGAAGGAAATTTTTCTTTTAATTGTGTAAAAGTTACAGTTTTGTTTTCATTCACAAACTCTACAATTTCGTTTCTTCTTTGATCCATTACTTCCATACAATACCTCCTGTATTTACTGTATTTAGTATACACAAGATTCTCGGTTTAATAAAATCTATTCTTGTTCAAAATGAGCTAATAAATATTCCTCTGCTTCAGGACACCACAATCCCTTATGAGCATCTACAATATCTGCCAAGTCAATATATCGACTATCTTTTTCTCCCATTTTTCTTAAATCTGTCAACGCAACCAATGGCATATTTAAATGTGTATAAATCAATTTCTTTCCACCAGGAATTTTAGGTAGATTTAACGTTGTTTCAGCCGCTGCATTCAAACCACCAATATGCGTAACCATGACAGCTGGATCAATACGATTTTCTGCTGTTAAACGTAAAGATTCAATCATATCCTCTGTATTTCCACCTGTAGTTCCCATTACGTGTGTCGAATTATAGTGAACATCATAGAAATTCATTCTTGCGCTAAACTGCTTGTCCGTAGGTCCCGCAAAGAAATTTAAACATCCATCACGACCTAATACAGCACTTGATAATTCTACAACCGCTTCAACCGGTGCATAACAGAATACATCATCAAAACCAGTTCCACCTGTCATTTCTTTTAAACCAGCTGCAGGATCTTCCATCTTTCCTGTATTCACGAAATGCAATTCAATTCCATCCGCTGCCGCTTCTTCAACCGGGAACAAGTGAGCTGCTCGATCTAATCTTTCTTGATTTACATCCGCAACTACTACCATTTTAGGTCGAACGTCTCTATGTAATGCATATGTTAATGCTCCAAGTCCCATAGGACCTGCTCCTGCAAGAATCGCAAGTTTTCCATCTTTCTTAATTCCCATTTCATGTGTATACACACCCATCTGCGTATGATAAGCTGCATTAAATGCTCCAATTGAACATGACATTGGTTCAGCTAAACTAGCTTCGTAATAAGCTTTGCCTTTATATTCAAGTAAGCATCCTAGCTCCATAACTTCAGCTGGAATAATGCAGTAAGTTGTATCTCCACCAAAGAATTCATAAGAATATCCAGGTGACCACATCGTTCCTTTATAGTTTAATGCTGGTTGTAAAGTAAACTTCATTCCTGGTTTAAATTTGTCTTGATGTTTAGCACCCACCTTAACAATATCACCCGCCATTTCATGTCCCATAATAGCTGGATGATCCGCAACATCTTCATGAACACGTTTATGATCCACTCCTAAGATGGCACATTTGTAAGTTGACATACAGACACTATCTGAGACAACCTTTACTAAAATCTCATCTTCCTTAATTTCTGGTAATTCAAATTCGTCTAATCTTAAATCATTAGCTCCATGTAATCGCACTGCCTTTGCTTTCATTTCAAAAGTCTCCTCTCTCTGTAGATTGTTGTTTCAAAAGCTGCATCTATATAATAACCTAATTATTTTGATTGTCAACTGTTATTTCAAAAATTTATCACTTGCGAAACAACAACAAAAGTAGTATTCTATAATCAGATAAAGAAAAGGAGATCATTATGATTTATACAATTACTTTTAACCCCTCTTTAGACTACGTGATTCAAGTCGATCATTTTAAGCCTGGTATTATTAATAAAACAAAATTTGAAGAAATCCTTCCCGGAGGAAAAGGCATCAATGTTTCGATTGTCCTATCCAATCTTGGACACGAAAGTACAGCCCTAGGTTTTATGGCAGGTTTTACAGGAGAAGAAATCGAGCATCGCTTAGAAAGCTATGGAGCTAAAACAGATTTCATTCATGTAAAAAAAGGATTGTCTAGAATCAATGTAAAGATGAAATCAGATGAAGAAACAGAAATCAACGGTATGGGTCCTGACATTCAACCAAAAGATATTGCCGCATTATTCAATCAATTAGATCAACTCACAGAAAAAGATATTCTCGTTATTTCAGGAAGTATTCCAAGTACTTTACCCGATACCATGTACGAACAAATCATGGAACGTGTTCAAGATAAAAAAATAAAAGTTGTTGTCGATGCGACAAACAACCTGTTATTAAAAGTATTAAAATATAAACCATTCTTAATTAAACCAAACAATCATGAATTAGGTGAAATCTTCAACGTCGAATTGAACACTCGAGATGAAGTCATTCCTTACGCAAAAAAACTACAAAAAATGGGTGCTCAAAACGTATTGATTTCTATGGCAGGACAAGGTGCAGTACTTGTAAGTGATAATCATGAAGTGATTCAAAGTAAAGCACCAAAAGGAACAGTAGTGAATTCAGTTGGTGCTGGTGATTCTATGGTTGCAGGCTTTTTAGCTGGCTATTTAGAAACAAATGACTACGAAAAAGCATTTATAAATGGCTTATGTTGTGGTAGTGCAAGTGCCTTCCAAGTGGGTCTTGCGACAAAGGAAGATGTAGAAAGCATAAAGAAAACTCTTAGCGAAAACTAAGAGTTTTTAATTTATCATGTTATTGTTTAATTAGTTTTTACGTACGTATTTCAAGCAGTCAAGAGTTACGGCAATAAGAATGATAATTCCTGAGAATACGAACTGTAAGTTTGTATCGATACCTAAAATTGTTAATGAATAAGTTAATGCAGTAAAGATCAATACACCAACTACTACACCAGAAATTTTACCGATACCACCAGTAAATGAAATACCACCAACTACGCAGGCAGCGATCGCATCCATTTCCCATCCTTGTCCATAAGCAGCTGAACCAGAACCAATCATACGAATACATTCTAACCATGAACCAAATCCGTATAAGATACCTGCCATCATAAAGGCTCCAACAGTTACCTTAAATACTGAAATACCTGATACAGAAGCAGCTTCTGGGTTTCCACCTACGGCATATAAGTTTTTACCAAATTTTGTTTTATTCCAAATAAACCAAACAATCGCAACTGCAGCTATAGCCCATAAAATAATTGTTGGGAAACCTCCAACTTTAGGAATAATCTTTCCTGGGATTGATTGATCAATACCACCGAAAGAAACACCTTTTGTTGAATAAGTTACTAAACCAAAGATAACTAACATGTTAGCCATTGTTGAAATGAATGGGTGCATCTTAAATTTAGCTGCAAAGAAACCAGCAATTGTAGTAAACAATGTACATAACACAACACAAACAACTAAAGCTAAAAGAATTCTTCCGCCAACTGGCATAGTTGAAAAGTCAAATACTTTACCAAATACCGAACCAGTGTTAGGACCATTGTGCATGATAATTGTAGCAGCTGTCATACCCATACCAACCATACGTCCAACAGACAAGTCAGTACCAGCTAACATGATTAAGCCTGCTACACCTAATGCTAAGAACATTCTTGGAGATGCTTGTTGCATGATACTCAAGATGTTGTTAACAGTAAGAAGTTGTAAACCATTCTTTTTGATTGGTGTAATAATACATAAGAAAATGAATACAAAAATAATCGCAATGTATAAACCATTTTTCAATAAGAAATCACGTGTGTTAAATGAATATTTGTAGTTCTCGATTTTTTGAGCTTGTTTTTCTGCAAATGAGAAGTTAGACATCTTCAATAAGTCGATCAAGTGATATTCAAATGTGAACGCATCATGTTTACGATCTTTTGCCTCTTGCATATTTTTAGTATATTCAAGTTTTGCATCAAACAAACGGTTCTTATAAATGAAGTTTTCTTCTTTGATTTCTTCTTTGTCACTTAAACCAGATAAAATATCTTTATGTTCTTTTTCTAAGTCTTTTAATTTTTTATCATAATCTGACTTAGCTTTTTGAACTTCATACTTATTACTTTCAACAACTTTGTTGTAGTAATCTGTTTGATAGTGATCTTTTAAATATTTTTCAGCTTGAGCAATCTTTTCACTAATTGGCTGTTTATTTTTAGCTTCGATTTCTTTAGCTTTTTGTAATTTTGTAGTTAATTCTGAAAGGCGAGCTTCCTTCTCGCTTTTTGTATAAATTTTATCTCTTTTTAAAGATTCGATTTCTTCCGAATATTCTAATACTTTATTCGTTCCTTCTTCTCTTAGTTCGTCAATTTCAGCTTGAATCTTCCCTACATAATCTTCAATTGGTTTACGTAGTGCAAGCTCTTCATCACGACTAAGAATATTTGTAACTGTATTTGTCATAATTATCTCCTTTATAGGTATTTTGCACTGAGTCTTAACAACTCTTCTTGGTTAGTATCTTTTGTATTTACAATACCGGCTAAGCGTCCATTTGACATAACGCCAATACGATTTGTGATACCTAAGATTTCTGGCATTTCACTTGAAACTACAATAATTGTTTTTCCTTGTTTAGCCATTTTGATGATCAATTCGTAAATTTCATATTTAGCACCTACGTCAATACCACGTGTAGGTTCATCCATCATGAATACATTTGGTGATCTCTCTAACCATTTACCGAAGATAACTTTTTGTTGGTTACCACCAGATAGACTTGTAATCGCATCATTAGGTCCCATACATTTAGTTCTCATGGTTTTGATTTCCTTGTTAGTTGCTTGGACCATCTTGTTATCAGAAAGAGCTACTTTATTCATATAAGTAGGTAAATTCGCAATCGTTGTATTGAATGTTAAGTCACATTTCAAGAACAAACCATTTGCTTTACGCTCTTCAGTGATTAACGCAAAACCATGTTCAATGGCTTCTTTAGCACTATTGAAGTTCATTAATTTATTGTCAAAATAAACTCGACCTGAAGCTCTAGTACGGATACCGAAAATTGTTTCTAACAATTCTGTACGTCCAGCACCTACTAAACCGTATAGTCCGAAAATCTCACCTTTTTTTACATCAAATGTTATATCTTTTAAGTATGGCTCATATTTTGTTGATACATGTTGAATCGATAACAATGGTTCTCCAGGAACATTATCAACAGGTGGGAATCGGTTATCCAATGAACGACCTACCATGGCTGCAATCAACTCATTCATGTTGGTTTCAGATGTAGGTTTTGTCATAACCATCTTACCATCTCTTAGAACCGATACTTCATCGCAAATTTCAAAAATTTCATCCATTTTATGCGAAATATAAATCAGCGAAATGCCTTGTTTTTTAAGCATACGCATCATATCAAATAATTTATTAACTTCTTGTGTCATCAAAGAAGATGTTGGTTCATCTAATACGATAACCTTTGAGTTATATGAAATCGCTCTGGCAATTTCACACATCTGTCTTTGTGATACAGACATATTACGCATTGGTTGATCTAAGTTTACCGTCATACCAAGCTTTCTAAAAAGCTCAGATGATTTCTTTTTCATTCGATCTTCATCTACCATACCTAATGAGTTTGTGGGATAACGACCCAAGAATAAATTGTCTTTAACATTTCTTTCAAGACATTGATTTAATTCCTGGTGCACCATGGCAATACCATTTTCTAGTGCTTCTTTAGGTCCGGAAAAATTAATTTCTTTTCCTTCTAAAAAAATCGTACCTTCATCTTTTTGATATGTCCCAAATAGACATTTCATCATAGTCGATTTACCAGCACCATTTTCTCCCATAAGCCCCATAACTGTACCTGGTTTTAAATCTAAATTAATGCGATCCAAAACACGGTTACGTCCAAAAGACTTACTCATTCCGCGTATAGATAAGATTAATTCTTCATTCTTATCTGCCATATAATCTCTCCTATTTTTTACTACTATCTAAATAACATTAGGGAGAAATAATTTTCTCCCTAATAAGTTTAATCCTAAATTTTATTGAATTATTTATTTAAGGATTCCTGTGTAAGAAGCTGCATTGTCAGTCTTAACCATGTTAATTGCGAATGCATCATATTTGTCTGGGTTTCCTAAACGGTTTGTAATGTTAGATTCTGTTTGTCCATCTCCACCGATATATTCAACATCTAAATTCAATAAGTCATCATATTTTTCTAATAATGGTTGGTAAGTTGAACTTAAGAAGTTATCAGAAGCATTGTAGATATTTAACCAAACGCTCTTCTTAGCGTGATCTTTTTCATCTAATTGGTTAGAAACTGGAGCATAAGTAACTGTTGAATCTAAGAAATCTTTATAGTTGTCAGCAGTAACAGCAACGTTTAATGCATAGTAAGAACGTTGATCAGCATTGTATGTGAATACATCATCACTTAATACGTTTCCTGCATCATCTTCTGTACCGATACCTGTATCGATATCAACACCATCTAAAGCATTACGTAATACTCTTAATGTTAAATAAGCTTGAACGTCAGCATGTTGAGAAATTGTTCCACCATATCCTTCAGCGATTGCGGCAACTGCATCAGAGTTAGCATCGTATCCGAATGTAGGAACTTTGTTTTCTTTTGACCATGCGTTGAACATTGACATACCCATACCATCGTTGTTAGAAGCTACAACGTCAACTTCATCACCAAATGATGCAGTCCATGTTCCGATTGTATTACCTGCAGTTGCAGCATCCCATGTTGCACCTGAAGAGTTTTTCATTTCTTGCGAAGCAAGCTCTCTCACTGTATAAGTTTTCCCATTAATTTCTAGAGAACCATCTTTAACACTCTTAGAAGATCCATCATTATTGATTCCTGCTGGATCACTTAGAATTTCACCATTTTCTTCAACTGCTGTACCTAATGCTTTACGAACACCTCTTGTACGAGCAATAGAGTCATTGTGTCCAACATCACCGATTGCTAATACGTAACCGATAACGCCATCTCCGTTACGATCTAATGTATCGATATTCTTTTCGATATAGTCTTTAATCATTTGACCTTGAAGTTCAGCACCTTGATTTGCATCGAAGCCAACATAATAAGTATCTTTGTTGAAGTTTAATGCATCCATGTCTAATTCACCAGTTGAACTGTTAGAAGGTTGACGGTTGTACCATACTACTGGTTTGTCAGCATTTGCAACACTAGAACCACCAGTTTTTTCTTCATCTCCTCCACCGCTACAAGCAGTTAATGCAACACCCATAGATAAAGCTGCAGCAATTGTTAAAAATCTTTTGTTCATATTATCCTCCTGTATAGATTTTTACATTAAGACTACTTTCCCATATAGATACTTAGCATGATTTCAATATAGAGACTTACATATAATATGATTGGCAGCCGGGTGTTCCAAAAGAAATTTTTAATAAATTATTTGCTTACTGCATTTGAAACAAAGCCATTTGTCATGAAATCAATTTATATAATCTGTTATACACTTTTTAATTTCAGCTATGTATCCACATCAATAGGATGCGTCTTTTTACTACTGTATCATAGCACATACTTGCAAGCGCTTACAACTATTTTTTTAAATAATTTATTTATAACTATTAAATTTTATTTCTCACTTTTTAATTAGTTTTACCCACTTAACTATTTCAATTAATATAACCTTAAACCTATCATATTTGTATGCATTGCAGCTTGTTATCAGCTCAATAACCATGCCATATAGCCCTTTATTAAGCCACATCCTCACGTTTTTGCTATGTGTTATATAGTACTTTGAAAGCCTCTATTTTCTTATCCAAAAAAATATTTTAATTCTTATTATGTAACAAACAAATCCCCTCTTCAGATTGCAGTAAAGCGATGATACAATTTCTATGAATATTTTTATTTATAATTCTATCTTTATTTTCAATTCAAAAATTTTAAAAAAAATCATTTTTTTACTTGCAATAAATAAAAACTTATAGTATCATTAACTAGCACTTGTCAAAGAAGCCAAGTTTAATATACATGGCGCGTTGGAGAAACGGTTAACTCACATGCCTTTCACGCATGCATTCACGGGTTCGAATCCCGTACGCGTCACCATTTTTCAAATAAAGTCCGAAAGGACTTCTTTTTTTTGCTTTCCAAAAGAAAAAGCCTTCCAACAAGAAGGCTAAAGTTCATTCACTATATTATGTACCCATATTCCTTTTTTAACCAATGTGATACCCAATATTGCTTTAGGAATATCCACACATTGTACTAGTAAGTACACATTGAATATAGGAAGATTTGTAAAACGAGTTAAACATAGAGCAACCATAAATGTAAACATGAATGTATATCCACTATCAAAGAAGAAAGTAAGTAACGTTTTTCCTCCTGCTCGCATTGTAAAATAACTACTGTAATACAAAGAAATGATTGGAAGCATACAAGCTGAAACCCTTAATAAAGATGTAGCTAATGACCTTACTTCTACAGATGTATTGTAGATTTGTGGAATAAAGGATGAACATCCAAACAATGCCACACCAATACATAAACACATCATAAAGTTCATAAACACCATCTTCAAATCACAATCTTTGGCATATTCAATTTCACCAGCACCAAGTCTTTGACCTACAATGATTGAAATCGAATTTCCCATTGCATAACAAATGATCATAAAGAAATTGGTTACCGTTGTTGTAATATTAATGGCTGCAACAGCCGCAAGTCCTCTTGTTGAATAACACTGGGAAATCAACGCAATAGAAATAGACCACAATATTTCATTACACAATAGTGGCGTTTCCCTTTTTACAACATTTACAAATATATCACCAGACACCTTGCTCAAATGCATTGCATCTTTTAAATATTCATTATTATAGCCAGCCGCCATATTTATACCCATCTCCACAATTCTTGAAACAACTGTACCAATGGCCGCACCAATAACGCCAAGTCTAGGAAAGCCAAAGTTTCCAAAAATCAAAATATAGTTGATGCAAAAGTTAACAATAACCGCAATAACACTTGCCTTCATTGGTAAAACCGTATTACCTGTCTCTCTAAGTGATGAGGAAAACACTTGTGTAATCGCAAAAGGAATCAATCCAATCAACATAACATTCATATATTGCATACCATAATTCAAGGTTGTCAAACTATCTGTCGGATTATCATTTAAATACAAAGAAATCAACGCAGGACCAAACAATTTAAAAATGCATATGGCCAATACCGACATCAAAATACCAAGCAACATTTTAATTCGGAAACAATTGTGCACACCATCCCTATTTCCGCGTCCATAGAATTGTGCCAAAAATATGCCCGCTCCTGACATGGCGCCAAAAACGCTGACATTGAACACTTGAAATAACTGATTTGAAATAGAAACGCCACTCATAGATAGAGTTCCTAATTGTCCAATCATAACGTTATCTAATAGACTGGCAAGATTGGTAAACCCATTCTGTATCACAATCGGTATACATACAATCAAAACCATTCTATAAAATTTCTTATCACCAATTAACGATTTCATGCCCTTCCTCCCCATATATAAATACCGAGAACATTTAATAATTCTCGGTATTATTTTTGTAGTAACACAATGCGCCTAATAAATTGGCATCATTGTTAAATTTACATGCTCTGATATCAGGGCTTTCTAAAGTTGGAAACCACTGTTTCAAGCCTCTCATATTTTCTTTGATACACTCAATTAATTTTGGTTGTGCCGATATACCTCCACCAATCAAAATGGTATCTACATCTAGAAGTAGTTGAATATTACTAAGCATCCAAGCTAAATTTTGACAATACTGATCAAATCCTGCATACACTTTTTCATCATCCAGATTCTTAAACAACTCTCTTCCAGTTAAGCCCGCGGCTCTTTCAAGACCATCTTTTCCAAAATAAGCAGCCATTGTGTTCGTATATGACTTTTCCAAGTCCATATGCGCATCCGAATACTCTCCGGCCAATAAATGCGATCCTTCATACACCTTATGATCAATTACAATTCCCATTCCAATATATGTGCCTAACACAACAACAAGTGCATTCTTTGAATCCATAAGATTACCATATCCAAGTTCTGCCCACGTTGCACAACGGCTATCGTTTTCAATTGTCACTTTACAATTTTTGATTTCTTCCAGCCTATCCCTTAATGGATAATTTGATAAAAATGAAAGTTTTCCTGTAATAAACGCCTTTGAATGATCCTCATTCAATATTCCAGGCATACTGATCGCAATTCCATCATAAGAAAATGGTAAATCACAAATAGACTGTACTATTTTATCAGCCGTATCTAAAGTCGGATATTCTCCCTTATGTTGGATATTCCCTGACTCATCGCACAATCCATATTTAATGTTGGTTCCACCAATGTCTATTGTTAAAATCATAATTTATGAGACGTTGAAATTGTGTAACTATATAAATCACCACGATAGTAACACATTGTATATTCCATCTTCTGTCCTTTTTTATCAAAAGAAACACGTTTACGAGCTAAAACAGGCTGATCTTTACGTAATTTTAATGCCAAACATATTTCTTCACTCGGATTAATTGCCGAAAACTCCTCATCAATACGTGCAGGTGCACCAATCATTTCATAAATAGATTGTGTTTGTTCTTCCATATTCAAAGGAATATTTAAACTTAGTGGAAAATACGACACAAAATATACCAACAACACATCATCTGCTGTACGCACTCTTCGAACGCAATACATCATTTCTTCCGGCAAATCAAAAAGTGTTCTAGTTGCTTCATTTGGAATCTCTTTTGTGATATGAAAGGATTGTGTACCTGGGGTTCTACCCAAAGCCATCATTTCATCTGTAAAGCTACGAATATGTGACAATTCCTCTTTGATTTTAGGCCTGTATGTGACGAATGTACCCTTTCCTCGTCCACGTTTTACCATACCCTCTTGTTCTAATTCCAAAATTGCTTGTCTTGCGGTAATTCTTGAAACATCATACATCTGTTGAATTTCCATTTCACTATCAACGCGATCTCCTACAGCCAATATTCCATCTTGAATATCTTTTTTGTAGAATTCCTTAATTTGTTTATAGTAAGGAAGATGACCTGGCGTTGTATCCAATTTATGCATAACACGATCTCCTTATATATATGTTCTGACTACTCCTCACCACAAGCAGTGAGGGTTCTGAACTGACAACATTCTGCAGTAATCGTACATTATTTTCAAACTTTGGATTCCTGTCTTTCTGTTGGAGCAGTGAACTCTACAATCAAGCACTACATTTAGCACATTAGCGATTGTTTTCTGTATCTCTACATGGAAGCATAGTCAATCTCCCAATTTAACATGTATTTAATTTACTCTTATTCCACTGTTCATGACTTTGATCTGATTCATCTGGATATATTCTATCGTTTCATTTTGATTTTTATACTGTTTCTCAAATTCATGAATACACTTGTTCTTATCGATTTTGTTTGTATTTAGATCAATGCAGTACAAAAGAAAGGACGAATATAGATCTCTTTGTACCATTGTTCCATCTTGAAGTCTATACATCCTTTGTGACAACGATTTCTTGATATATGTATCACTCGTATGGTCATATTGACTTGCCTTATAGTCATTTGGTACTTCAACATAGATTCTGAACTTCCATTTAGCCTGACTCTGAAAATAGCCTGGACATCTATTTTTTATAGATTGTTTTACCTTCTTCAAATGAATAGATTCTGGCAAGGCTTTCCGGTTCTTTTTTCCATTCATCAAAAACAGCAATATTGATCTGAATATTATTCGTTCTAGATCTAGGTATGATATAACAATTATAGGACACTTCTTCTTTGCTTGTCAATTTCAATCCACTCATCCAATGTCATAGGCACATAATCGCTGTACATGCAAAAACAATTAATAAGTTGGCAAGGCACATTTTCTAATTGGCCATCTGAAATTCTTGGATGTTTTTGTTGCTGAACATACTCTTGATAAGCATCTAAAAATTGTTGATCCTGTGTTGCATGAATATGTCCGTGCAACATAAAAGTTTTAGGCTTACCAGACTCATCCCTTCTATATTGCCCGTTATAGCAAGCAATTGGATAATGAGATAATACGACCTTTCGCTTATTCTCATTTAATTCTGCATAATCTTTGATCCAAACAAATCTTGAAGTATCAAAATTTTTATCATCTAAAAAACGATCGTGATTACCACGAATCAAATAAATCTTACCCTTTAATTCATCTAGAATTTCTGTTGTTTCCTTTGCGTTTCCCCATGAAAAATCACCAAGCACAACAACCTCATCATTTTTTCGTACTTTACTATTCCACTGATCAATCATATATTCATTCATTTGATCAATATCATCAAAGCCTCTTTGATCCATTTTTTCATTTAATGAGCGATGAAAAAAATGTGTGTCCGCAATATAATAACGCATCTTTTAACGCATCCTTTCAAACTAGAAAATAGCGGAAATTCCGCTATTTCGTTATACACGCAAACCCTTCTTTTTTAAAAGCATTTTGCGTTTTCTTTAAACTTACGTAATCCGATTGGGCTTCCCCTTTATCCAATAAATTATTTTCAATCAACATATCTATATTCGCTGTTTTAAAATCCATTTCCAACGTCACTTCAACCTGTTTGTCCTTTAGTTGTGTTGAAGCTTGTACTCCTTCAATCGAACTATATTTATCGTCCAATGAAGAGTTGATCTTTGATTGAATCTGTTCAGAATTCATATCGTCCGTTATACCCAAATCCGAAAAACTCATAGTAAATTTTTGGGTCATCTTTTGAATCTTATCCCCTTTTGCTTCAAAAGTAACCTGCTGAGAAGAATCATTTTTACAATCAATTACCTTTATTTTATTTGTCTTTTTTACCGTTACAGGCGCCTTTTCTGTTGACTTACTCTTTTGATGCGTAAGATCACTTACTTTTGTACACCCACTAAGCAATAGACATATACACAACAAATATTGAACTCGCATAAGTATTCCCCCTTACGCAAACCATTTTATCATGAAATCAAATGTTCATCCACAAAGTTCGAAAGTTCATCCAAGCCAGTCTTAAATTGCTTACTATCTTGAGCTAATCCCAAACGAAAGTAATATTCTTTATCAAAGCATGATCCAGGCACAAAAAACACACCTTTTTCTGCCAACAATAGTTTTGCAAATGTCTCACTCTTCAAATCAAAATAATACTTGAGAACACACTGTTCCACCATTAGGCAATACACAATCAAAGCGAGGATTCTCTTTAAGCCATTCACGAACAATATTTTTATTTGATGAAATAATCGATTTAGCCCTTAAAACCAGTTCATCCTTATGTTTCAAGGCAATCCTGCCCAACTTATCCACTAATGGACCTGTAGAAATCATAGAATAATCTCTTCTAACATTAATTTGATGAATCACATATTCATTGGCTTTGATCCATCCAAGACGTAAACCTGCAAGTGAAAATACTTTACTTAAGCTTGATGTTGAAATCCCATTTTCATATATATCACTAATCGAGACTTCTTGATTTAAACCACGATATACTTCATCACAAAGAATATATGTACCATATGGTTTGCACGTTTCAATCAACAAATTCATAAAATCTTTCGAATATTCCGTTCCCGTTGGATTTGAAGGATTATTTAAGATGATCATTTTCGTTGAAGAATTTAGTATCTTTCTAAACTTTTCTACACCAACCCGCCAATCACGTTCATCAAGCTCAATTAAATTTACCTTACACCCAATTGATTTTGGAATATCTACAAATTGTTGATACCCTGGAACAACACAAATCACTTCATCCCCTTTTTCTAGTAATGTATTCATCACTAATTCATTGGCCTGTAAACAACCTTGTGCCGTTGTGATATTATCAATCGTTCCACGCTCATATAAAGATAGGATTTCCTTTTTTAACTCCACATCCCCAGTGATTTGCCCGTAATCCAAAGTCAATTCATTAAAATCAAAATCCTCTAAGTCTAACAGCTCTTGTAAAGTTAATGCTTTTACACATGTATCCGTCATATTATAGATGGCATCATTTTCATAATCATTCATCCATTGTTCGACTTTAAAATCCGGCAATCTCATTCGTAGAATACCTTACTCAAGAAATCTTTTGCACGATCCGATTGTGGATTCGCAAAAAACTCTTCACTCGTGTTTTCCTCTATAATTTCTCCTTGATCCAAAAAGACAACTCGAGTCCCTACCTTTCTGGCAAAACCCATTTCATGTGTAACGACAACCATCGTCATACCTTGCTTACCAAGATCTTTCATAACCTCAAGTACTTCCTTGATCATTTCTGGATCTAAAGCACTTGTAGGCTCATCAAATAACATAATATCTGGATTCATACATAAAGCTCTCGCAATCGCAACACGCTGCTTTTGTCCACCTGACAAATTATTTGGATACGCATCTTTCTTTTCTAACAAACCAACTTTATCCAAATACTCCAAAGCCTTTTTTTCAGCTTCCTCATCCGATTTATTTAATACTTCAACTTGAGCTAATTTACAATTTTGTAAAACTGACATATTCGGAAATAAATTGAAGTGTTGGAACACAAATCCCATACGATTTCTTTGTGCACGAAATTTCTTTTCATCATCCGGATTCATCCACTCATCATCCATATAAATTTTTCCTGAATCCACATGCTCCAAGCCATGAATACAACGCAACAATGTACTTTTCCCCGATCCACTAGGACCAATCAACGAGATAATATCACCCTTATTGACTTCTAAGCTTACATTTTTTAGGGCATGTGTTTTATTAAAATTTTTTGAAACATTCTCTACTCTAATCACTTACAGCCAACCTCTTTTCTACTTTATTTCCAATATAAGAAACAATACATGTCATAATTAAATAGAATATTGCCGCTAGCATATATGGCGACATAACATCATAATACTCAGCCCCAATAACTTGAGCCCCTTTTAAAAGTTCAACTGCCCCAATACAGCTAATCAAAGAACTATCCTTGATCAAAGTAATAAATTCACTGATCAATGGTGGTACAACTCGCTTAAAAGCTTGGGGTAAAATAACTAACTTCATTGTTTTCCAATTCGATAACCCCAATGTTTCACAAGCTTCCCACTGTCCTTTATCTACACCATTAATGCCCGAACGTAAAAGTTCAGTTTGATAAGCACCAGAGTTGATACTTAAGGCAATCATACCAATCACAATTGGATTGATTCTTAAAACGCTGCCAGTAAAAGCTGTATAGATAGATGGGATAACCGAGAAGATAATTAATATTTGTAGAAGCAACGGTGTACCACGAATAATTGTGACATACACAAATGATATGGCTCTTGGTAGCTTATGTTTACTTCTTCTTCCACTTGCTCCTAAAATTCCAAGGACTAAACCAATTAAAAGGGAAAGCGCTGCAATCGCAACCGACAACAGCGCACCCTTTGCCAAATAGAGTATATTCTCTAATGTAAATACCTGATCAATCGCAACAAACATACACTTTCCTCACTTTTCCTTTACTTTGTTTCTAATGGAGATAAATCATATTTTTCACATAATTTAGCATAATCATCACTAGCTAAGAATTTTTTAATACATGTGTTCATCTTTTCAATCACATCTGTATTTCCTTTTTTCGCAATAATGTAGTTTTGTTCATCCATTAAAGATTCATCTAACATTTTAAATTCGCCACTCTTCACATAGTTTTTAGCTACACCCAAGTCAACGATTGCTGCATCATATTGATTTGCGCTTAGTGCATTCATAATATCTTGAACATTCTTTAATCCTGTAACTTTGGCATCCTTAACCTCTTTGGCAGCTGCCTCACCAGTAGCTCCTGTTTGAGCAACTAAAGATTTTCCTTCCAAATCTGAAGTAGATGCGATAGCTGAATCTTTTGGAACAACAGCCACCTGACTTGATCCTAAATATGGATCTGACCATTCTACTTTACGTTTTGAATCATAAGTAAATCCCGAAATACCTACATCAATTTGATCGCCCTGAAGTTGAGTAATGATATTATCAAAATCCATCTTCTTCATTTCTAGTTTATAAGTAACCCCTTCTTCTTCACTTAAATATTCTTCAAAACACTTCATCATATCTGGATCAAATCCAACAATGTCTCCCTTTTTATTTTCAGATTCATAAGGAGCATAGTCCGGTGAAATTCCGACAGTAATTGTTTTTACATCCTCTGATTCACTTGAACATCCTACCATTGTTAATGCGGTTAATGCCGCCATGCCTAATTTAATAATTTTTTTCATTTTATATTCCTACCTTTCATTCATGTGTAAATCAAAAATTATTTCATATCGTCGATCACTTTCCATTCACACACACCCTTTCTAATAAAAAAACGCCCAAATATATATTGGACGTAATATACGCGGTACCACCAAATTTCCATCTGCCTATACAGATGACACCTCATTCTTAACGCGAATTCACGATTTAGCCTCAAAACTTCGACTAAATAACTCCAAGACACGTTCCAAAAGATTTCACAATAACTTACACCTTCCGTTATCTCTCTTTAGAAAAATTACTTTTGTACTTCTTCTCTTCTTTGTTTATGTAAATTATTATATTCATTTTCTGAAAACATGCAAGATAAAATTGAAATATTTTTACATTTATTTACAAATCATAAAAAAAGACCCCTTTCGAGATCTATGCTGCATATTCATTTAAAACATCAATTGTTTTTGTATATTGCTCTTTCACTGCATCAAATTGTTGTAAAGCCACTTCTAAATTTCCTGCACGCAAGCTTTCTGTAATTTCAAAGCTAGGTTTATACAAGTGATCAAAACCTAAATTCATGCATACCCCTTTCAATGTATGAGCTGCACGAAAAGCTATTTCCACTTGTTTATCATTTAATGCTTTTTCAAGTTCCTGAAAACTCGTGTCTTCTCTAAATTTCAATGCGAATTTCTCAATCATACCAACACTTGGCAAACGCTTAATAACATCTTGATAGTTAGCACCCATTTTTATATAGCATTCTTCTATTGTCATAACTTTTCCTTCCTAAATATAACTAAATACACTATATATTCATTTTAATTAAAGAATATTTTCACACACATAATTCTATAATCTAACCAAAGAAAAAGCAATATAAAAACCGCGTTTAAAAAGCGCGGTTTTCTCTGCGGCTATAAGCCTTTACTGCCAGCTCGCGTCTCAAGGCG
>NZ_CAKVJB010000039.1 GCF_934754935.1 uncultured Holdemanella sp.
CTCCCATAAATACAGGAAATTTCAACAATTTATTCAAAAATTCAATTGTAGTTATACATTTTTTACAAAGTTAAGGATACCTTCAAAGAAGCATATAATTCTTCACATTGACTAATTTGATCATAACTATCTGTGCGTTCATTCGTTAAAAATAAATATAAAATTTCAATGACGGTCGCCGCAGAAATTCTAGAAAAACAAAACTCATTTAAAAATAGCTTTTCACGCGTAGACGTTTGAATATGATACAAGCACTCTTTGGCAACAACCGAATCTTCATTATTCGTAATTCCAATCGTAGGTACACCACGCTTTTTCATTTCCCTGCAAACCGCTAAAACTTGACTGCTCTCTCCACTATTTGAGATT
This sequence comes from uncultured Holdemanella sp., assembly GCF_934754935.1. GTDB lineage: Bacteria > Bacillota_I > Bacilli_A > Erysipelotrichales > Erysipelotrichaceae > Holdemanella. The sequence goes on from NZ_CAKVJB010000039.1 coordinate 370, forward strand.
GCGATCACGACATCACTTGAATCAAGTCCTAGCGCATAAGATGCCTGATTCTCCCAAATTGTTGAAGTAAATGTAGAAATCCCAATCTCATTAAATTTAAACATGCAATCAAGCGCTACCGGAATCGTATTTCCTACGGCACATACAAGTACGTGTTTGGCATTTTGAATCAAAGAAAGAATTGTATTCAATTGATCCACATCTATATTACGAATGGTAGCCGAAAGCTCAGATATCTTATTGGATAGAATCGTTTCCAACGAACCTGCAATATCATTTGTAGAAATGGTATTGGATTTATGTTCGATTTCATTGACACAATCCCTAGCCAAATTCACCTTTAAATGATGGAAACTGTCCATTTGACATTTTCTGGCAAAACGCGAAACACTCGCCTGCGACGTATTACATGCATTTGCGAGTTCCTTAATCGTCATATTTACCACTTCTTTTGGATGTTGAATAATATAATCCGCAATTTTCTTCTCAGAATCAAAGAAAGAATTATAATGTCCATGAATTGTATCGAGTACCATAAAATCACCAAATAAATTATAGCACAAAAAAAGAGATCAATTACTTGATCTCATGTACGTAAATATTATTAACACGATCTGGTCCTACAGAAATCATAGAAACACGTACGCCTGTAAATTCTTCAATGAAGTGTACATAATCTAAACATTCTTGAGGTAATTGATCGACTGAAGTCATCTTAGTGATATCTGTCTTCCAACCTTTGAAAGTTTTATAGATTGGTTTCGCTTTGGCAACATCTGCCTGATCACTAGGAATATAATTATATTCTTTACCGTCGATTTCGTATCCTACACAAACCTTGATTTCATCTAAACCGTCTAATACGTCAATCTTAGTGATTACGATATCTGTTAATCCACTCATTAAGTTTGCGTGTTTTACAGTTAATAGATCCAACCATCCACAACGACGAGGACGACCTGTAGTAGCTCCATATTCTCCACCTTGTTCACGAATCCATTCACCTTGTTCATCTAATAACTCAGTTACGAATGGTCCTTCTCCAACACGTGTTGAGTAAGCTTTTACTACACCAACAACTGTCTGAATACGACTTGGTGCAACACAAGCACCTGTAGTAACACCAGCACTTGTTGGACTTGAAGAAGTTACATATGGATATGTACCATAGTTGATATCAAGCATAGCTGCCTGAGCCCCTTCAAACAATACGGTCTTATCTTCATCCAAAGCTTCATTGACTAAATGTGTTGTTTCTTGGATCATAGGGATAATACGATCATAAATAGCTTCAAAATCAGCTACCATCTTATCGTAATCCATAGCTTTTCCACCATATACGGCAGTAAATAATTTGTTTTTGAAATCTAAGCAGTCTTTTAAACGAGCTTTAAAATGTTCAAAATCCTTAAATTCATGATAACGAATACCACGACGAGCATACTTATCAGCATAACATGGACCAATTCCACGTTTTGTAGTTCCGATTTTATTAGCTGCAGCTTGCTCTTCTAATTCATCTTGATATTGATGATATGGCATTAACATCTGTGCACGGTCACTAATAACGATGTGTTTAGTTGATAAACCATCTTTTTCTAATTGTTCCATTTCTTTTAACAATACAAATGGGTTACAAACAACTCCTGGACCAATGATACAAGTTGCTTCTTCATGTAAAACACCACTTGGTAATAAGTGCAATACATGTTTCTTACCATTTACAATAACTGTATGACCTGCATTGTCTCCACCTTGGAAACGAACGATCATATCCGCCTTTTCTGCTAAAACATCGACGATTTTTCCTTTACCCTCATCGCCCCATTGGGTACCTACAACTACTTGGCTTGACATAAGAGCCTCCTTTTAGGTATGTTCTTTACAATACCTAATTAATTATAAGTAACCCTCATATTATTGTCAATTAAGATTTTTTCAAAAAAGGGCTTGCACAACCATTTAATTCATGTTATCATTAACGGGCACTTAGGGGTATCGTCCAAAGGCTAAGATAGCGGTCTCCAAAACCGTTGATGTGGGTTCGAGTCCTACTACCCCTGCCAGTTTGAAACTCAAAGTTCTGAATTTACTTTATATAAAGGGATTCAGAACTTTTTTATTTCTTAAGTTCTCATTTCCGGCAAACAATTTGGCAAACTTTATAATTAAATCAAAACCAGAGATTTTATTTCTCTGGCTTTTTTAATCCTCTATAATTCTTTCTGGATGATTTCGTTTCATATTCAAATAAAATCAAATTCTTCAAGCATTTCTTTTGTTTCTAAATATAGTTCTTTATAGTTCATTCATCATCCTCTAAACACATCAATCATATCCACAAACCATTGTAAATTCTCTGAATTAAAACCATGACCATCATGAATCGCCATATAAAGTCTTCCATCCTCATTTAGATTTATTGAAAACTTTCGATTCGATAAAGCCATAATTTTTTCTAATCGATTTGAATCTAACATCTCAAGAGCCAACTCTTCATCCCCATAACACAAATTAAACTTCTTATTAAACGCCTCATTTTGTGCTTTACTCGGTTTTAGATCTACAAATCCACGAGGATATATAGTTAGCCAAGTATTAAACCTTTGATCCAACTTACACAACATCCATTCACCTGTATAGATTGTATTCTCATTCTTTTCCCACAAACCAGTCTCATCACGCAAAACCTCAGTCACATCCGTAAGCTTTATTGTACAAAACTCAACATCTAAACCTTTATATTTACCTTGTACATATCCACTAGCACTACAATAATCATGTTTAGGTAAAGGAATATTCGTATTTCTAACTTTAAGTATATGTGTATTTGGATTGAATTGCACATCCTCAAAGTATTTATGTACAACATTCATATTCAATTCGTCGTCGTCCTTATCCTTGATCATCTGTCCTAAGCCAAGAATCACACATCCAACGATTACTAAAATAAGATTACCACCAAACACAATACCCACTATCGCAATCGACAAGCCAAGTATTGACAACAATCTTTTACCCATATCATTCAACTCCCTTCACCACCATATTAACAAGCCCACAAATACATCTCAAACAATTCACTAAATTTACCAGAATATAGACAAAGAAGACCAATGATCACTGGCCTTCATTCATTAATTTCTCTTTTTCTTAAATACAGTTAATACCAACACAAATCCACTCATTAATAATAAAGCCATCCATTGACCCATATTATATGAGTATGCCGTATTCAAAGACTTCTTCTTTTCAGACTTAACATCTGCTTTCTTATCTACCCTTGAAGATGTTGGCTTTTTAGTTTCTGTACTAGGCTTCTTATCTTCTTCTGGCGTTACTGGCTTTTGTGTATCCGCATTCACAATCTCAAAATCTGCACTACATCCACCATGCTTATACATAAATGTAATTGTATGTTTACCAACAGCTAAAGTTTCAAGGTAATCTTTATTTAATGTTACAATAGTGGAACCCTTAAACAGTTGATAGTTTGAAGGTGAAACAAATTTATCATCTATCTTCAACGACATAAAATCATTAAAATCACCATTTGCTTTAAAGTAAAGATCTTTACCACTACCCTTTACCCACTGACCATCCATACCATCCATCATTTTATAAGTTGGAAGTGTACGCACATAACCACAAACATTACAAGTTGTATCTAAACCATTCGTAAATTGATGATAATTTAGATATCTTATAGTCATAGCCTTATTTGGGCACGCCGAATCCGTACACTCTTGCCAATGTCCAAGACCATCATAACTCCACGCACCATACGTATGCGTATGAATAGGAACTAACTTTTTATATAACGCTTCAATTTTCACATTCGAATCTTTGATTGTTATTGTGGTATTTGGACTCTTATAATTATCAAAAACGGCCGTTCCCGAAGTAATCATCCAACGATCAAACTCTTCACCAGCCGGTGCCGCATCTGCTTGAATGCTTACAACTTCATTTTCTTCATACGTTCCTGAACCTGTACCATTCTTCACAATTAAATCAAATTTCAATGTTGGTGCAGGAACAGAACTTTCCTTATATACAGCCCTAATGTTTGCGGCCATCGCCTTCGTTGTAACTTTTGTAACTGCACTATTCACATCATCAACAACTGCATCACCAGAAACAAGTTCCCATTTATCGAATTCTTTACCTAACTCCGGCGCATATGCCTTAATAATGACCTCACTATTTTCACCATATTCTCCAGAACCAATTCCACCATCAACCTTTAATGCATATTTTGCAGGTCCCGGTGGCGTAATTGGAGTTGCATCCTTATATACGGCTTTAATCTTTACATCAGCTTGTTTAATAATCACTTCGGTAGTATCTTCTAACCAATTTTGAATATACGGATTCCCCACTAATGCTTCCCATTTCCAGAATACTTTTCCTGCAGGTGGAGCATCCGCTTTGATTGTTACAACAGTACCCTGTGTAAAACTTCCAGAACCCGTACCATTGACAACATCAAGTTTAAATTGCTTATCCTTATAAACAGCTTCCACTGTAACTGGACCACCCACATTTGTAATTGTTGTAGTTGAACTATATACCTCTTTAATTGTCGCTTTACCAGCCTTTACGACCCATTTATCAAATTCTTTATCATAAGAAGCAGACGTTTTAGCTACAAGCGTTGCGACATCACTCTTTGAAACGATTAAAGAATCACTACCATTCACAGTTCCATTACGTACAATAATCTTACCTGTTGTATCACCATAGTTAGGAACTATGACCTTCGTATAAGGACTTGCATCATAATTTGGTTTCTTATCATACCAAACTACATACTCGCCAGGTTCTAAACCCGTGGTTTCTCCATTTTTACAATCATGACGCAACCCATCTAATTTCTTATAACGCATTGCGGATGTTGTACCCGTAATCTTACCATCCTTAGCACTTGAACTCGAAGGAGCTACCCCCTGTAAACCACCAGGCGTATCCTGCTGGGCATTACGAATTTCCCATTCAATCGTTTTTTCATCCGTCGAACCATCTGCCCATTCATAACCTTCAAGTAAATTCACTTTCGCTGTATACTTTCCAGCATTTATCGCCTTATATACACCACTAAGTGTATAGCCTTCACCAGCATCTACACCCACTTGTTCTTTCCCATTATAAGTATAAAAATTCATATATAAATATTTATATTTAGCCCAAGGCACAGATACTTGTTTAATGCTAGAATATACTCTAAATTTAAACTTCACTATATGACCATTTCCACAATCATAATCATACGTAACAAAATCCTTCCCATTCTCAACAATCAACACACCCGAATTCACAGTCGCATTTTGCCAATTCGAAGCTTTACTCACATCAAAACCAGCCGGAAGCTTTGATAAATCAAATCTTTTTCCTTTACCAACCGTTATTGGATATATATTATTTGCCATATATAGTGTCATAGATGGTGAATTATTACTCAAATCAATTGATGTTAAGTTATTCAATTCACTCTGTAACTCCATTAACTTCACATTGTTTTTCACATTCAAAGTTTCAATCGGATTACGCCCAATATACAAAGTCTCTAACTCTGTATTCTGACTTACATCAATTGAAGTAATCTTATTATTATAAATATCAAGCTTCTTTAACAATGGATTATGACTCGTATTTAAAGAAGTTAATGCATTTTTACTACAAATTAATTTAACAAGCTTTGTATTTTTACTGACATCTAATGAAGTCAATTGATTATTATCACAATTCAATTCTAAAAGCTCAGTAAAATACTCAATACCCTTTAAACTCGAAATCGTTTTTGATGGTGCATTAATATATTTAACATTCGCAATCTCCTCATCATCCAACTTTTCATCTCCATTCGAATCGAATGATGCTAAAACATAACTTCTAAAGTTCGCATCCGGAAAGTTTGTTTCATCAATCGCCAAACCACTCGATACAGGTGCAGGCGCCGCTAACATCATTGGCGCAACCTCTACCTCTTCTTCTGGTTCAGATTCAACTTGTTCTATCACTTCTTCAGATTCATCCTCAACAACAGGTTCTTCTTCCTCTACAAGATCTAAATCCTTTTCTTCAACTATTTCTTGATCCATCACACCCTCATGAGCATCAAACTCATCCGCATAGATTGCCGTAACCGGAGTTAAAGTCAAAACCATACATAGACTAAGTCCAACACTCGTCCAACTCTTTTTCATATATTATCAACTCCTATTCTATTCACACAGCCTACCTTTTTATTTTAGATAGCCACAAGAAACATGTATTCATTTAAAATGGAAAATGCAGGGGTTTGATCCTGCATTTTGCGGCATTAGAAGCTACCGCCACCACCACCATACGTGTCGCCACTACTACTAGTATATGTGCTACTTCCACCGCTCGAACTATCATCATCGTCAGATTTGATTCGATGACGAGTTATTGTGTGATACAAGAAGTAGTCATGAGACTCTTTCATCTTCAACGTATTTTTCTTCATATAGTTATGTGCCTTGTCTTCAAAGCTAACAGAATGAAGTTCATCACGCTTTTTACTAACCACAAAGACTGCACAAATAAAACCTACTAAAAGAGAAATTGGTACACAATACCATGGAAGCCATTTAAACGGCATATTTCCAACATCATAAGGGCTACCATTATGTGCCTTTTCAACAAACTTTTCGCAAAGACTACCAAACGTTGTAAAAGCCTTCATGTACTTCTCCTTCTTAAAAGAAGGACCTAGCTTTTCACTAATATAACTAATTCCAGCATCCGTAAAGGCTGTAATACCATAACCATGAGTGGCCATCCAGAACTTACGTGTTTCCATGTTGACAACTAAAAGAATTCCATCTTTATTTTTACCCTGACCATACTCAAGCGCTTCATACATCGTCATCGCATAATCAAGAAGTGCCTTACCACCCGTATCTTTTGTAGTCAATACCGCAACATCTAAACCTTGACGCTTACCAATTTCAGTTAAAGTATCATTTAACTCTTTTCTTTCATCCTCAGTTAATAAACGCGCATCATCATTCACAAATCTTAGTCCATCTTGTAATGAAGTAAGACCACTTAAAGCCTGCGCATACTCTTCGGCAAGATTTGGCGCTCTAGTAATATAGTCATCGCAAAGTCTTGCGTATGTTTCAAACGCATCCACATATTTTCCACTACTTAAATAAGGCGCAAACTCACTACCAATCGCTTGAATCGCATCTGATGAAATAGCTGAAGTACCTTTTCCATAAGTAGACATCCACCACTTACGAACTTCCATATTGACAACCAATAAAGCACCATCATCACCATAACCACGCTCATCATATTTCGCTTTTGCGTAGTCTTCTATGGATTGATCACCCATATCATCTGCAGTGATTACCGCAACATCTACACCTTGTCTTTCACTGATCTCAGTTAAAGTATCATTTAATTCCTGCTGTTCACTTACAGTTAATAAGCCTGCATTATCCTCTACATATCTTAGATCTTCACTCGCAAAAACCGGGAAGCACATCATAAGTGCAAGTAGAAGAGATGAACATAAAACACCTAATTTTTTCATATACAACCTCCTACTTTCCCCAACTCATAATCAATATTGCGATATAAGCTAAAACACTTCCAAGAAGCGTAATCACTACATAGTACAAGTAAACTAGGCTCTTATTTTCTGGAAGATTCCCTACAAATTTACCCGTTTGACCATTCATCGCAAAACTGTAGTTTTCACCCTTCCATTTCGTATTTAAGATCCACACTGGATACAACGCATATTTTGCCGTACCATTCTGAATCTGAACTGCACTATCCTCACAAGTAACCGTGTCATACTTACCGCAATTGGTCATAAACGCATCTTCTGTAGACTTCTTTACACGTGTATTGGCACGATCAATACTTGAATCGGCATCCACATCATATTTATCAGCTAAAAAACCTGCTAAATAAGCCGTCTGAAAATCCACCGCATCTTTTAAGTCATAAGGCTCAATAGACTCCATCATATCATCTGGCATCTTACTTGAACCATCCACCGGAATATTTTCAAATCTTACATGTCCTTTACGATATAAACGATAGTATTTGGTTTCCGTATAATCATATTCTGAATCCGACCACATACGAACCTTTGTCGCATTATAACGAACCTCACCATCGGCATCCGCATCAAACAACCAGAAAGGCACATATACACCTTTGATTTCTTCAATATGATTTTCGGATCTGAATTCTTTAGGCAATAAAGTCTTACCCTTATAGTGCTGTTTCAAGCCTTCCTTAGCCGCCTTTTTATCCAACTTAAACGGAATCACTAAATCTGGCTTTAAAACACCACCCAATTTTTCCTTTACGACAATCGGACTTCCACAAAACGGACAAGATGCAGCCGCCATATTTTCATCCGCAACAATTTCACCACCACACGAATTACAAACATATGTCAATAATCCATCAGTTTCATTTTCAGCCCACTCTTGACCTGGCTTCACATCCCACTCAAATTGATCTTCTTCCTCAATCTTTACAGAATCATATTGCTGAAGTGTTTCCAGAGAAAATTCTGTATCACAATAAGGACACTTCATCTTTTGAAGCTTTGTATCAAACGAAATGGCACCATTACAACAAGGACATTTAAACTCTTGTAAAGTACTCATAATTAAAACCCTCTACTTTTCTATGTCATTATCATCAAATGGGTCACCACACTCCGGACAGAATTTAGGTGGATGATGCGGATCCTCCGGCTGCCAACCACACTTATCACAACGATACAACGGTTCATGAGCCGGCTTTTTTGCACCACACTCTGTACAGAATTTACCCTTATTTACAGTTCCACAAGTCGGACAAGCCCAACCCTCAACACTTGGCTTAGGCGTTCCACACTCCGGACAGAACTTACCACTTGCGACATGTCCACAAGTTGGACAAGTCCAGCCATCTGCCTTTACCTCAGGCGTAGGTGCAGGAGTTGGTGTTGGAGTTGGATCAGGAGCTGGTTGAGCAGCAGCACCCGCCGCATATAAGTTTTGCGCATTAATACCACCCTGATTCATGGCCATACCCATACCCATAAATCCAGTCATTGCACCAGACGCATTATTGGCAGCATCCTTCATAGCTGTAGCCTGGGCACCAACCAAACGACTAGCCGCAACCGTTTGATTCATCGTCATCGCATTTTCTTCCCACTCTGTGATCTTCTTTTCTTGATCTTCAGGAATACTCAAAGAGTTAATATTGAAAGATACAACTTCCAAACCACGCTTAGCACGCCATATATCACTCAACTCATCATTTAAAGCGGCCGCAACATCCATTGTGTGAGCCGGAATCTCATAATACATCACACGATCTGCACTTAATTTTGCCAAGGCAGGCTGTAAAGCCGTCATCAATTCACCCTTAAGCTTGCCCTCAATAGTTTCAGACTCAAAATCCTCTCCCACATTTCCACAAACATTCGTATAGAATAAGATTGGATCGGCCACACGATATGTAAAGTTACCATTACAACGCAATTTTACAGACAACTTGAAACCCAACTCTTCATTCACAACCACTCTAAATGGAATTGGCGTTGCCGTTCCATATAGAACTTCACCCATTTCCTTTGTGTTCACATAATACACTCTTTGATCCTTGGCAGTATCTCCACCAAAAGTGAAACGCTTAGCCATAGTCGAGAAAGAATCCTTAATACTCTGACCTAAACTTCCCGCAAAGATAGAAGGTTCACTTGAAGAATCATACACAAATTCTCCTGGCGTTGCACAAAGCTCAACAACACGACCCTGATCCACGATCAACATACATTGACCATCCGCAACCGCAATCACACTACCATTTGAAATGATATTGTCATTTCCTTTATTACTCGACTTTTTACCCGTCCTTTTAGAACCCTTACGAACCAATACATCCTGCTCTAATGCATCACAATAAAAGTACTCCTTCCATTGATCGCCAAAAACAGAACCAACAGCTCCAGCACCAGCACGAATTAATCCCATATACTACACCTCTTCCCATGTATCCATTGATTGGATTCTTAATTCATTTACTATTTTTTGTACCAAACCATCAAAAGCATCCACATTACTCGAAATTTCGATTCTTAGTACACCACTATTCATACTTGGCATATTCACCAAATATGTTCTTTTTATTATATTTAGCTCTTCTAATTCCTCAGCCACACTCACCTTATAAGAAAGTATGTCTAAGACATCATACTTTAGACTTTCAAACTCTACGCGAACCACTTCATCATAAGACATCGCATTATTTCGAATATAAGGAATGGTATCCACAAACACTAAAATATCCGTATTCTTACCAAGAATGCGATACATCATTCCAGACGCAACCACTTTACTTTTATACGAAACTCGCTCGTCCTCTACAAGAAAATAAGCATCAATATTCGAAAGAGTGAATGTACAAGCCAATCCCTGCACATTCATCTCTTTTCTTTTGGCATATCCATCATTTGGATTCGACATAAAGTAGAATTATTCAACATCTAAAAGCTCAACAACTTTGAACTCTTTAATAATCGCTTCTGCAAGTTCATCGGAAATATCTTTATCATCATATTCACAGACTTCAATACAAACGATTCCATTTGGAAGATCTGGATGTTCAATATAGTATTCTTTCTTTAAATTATCCTCATCCGATAAATCTGCAACTAAAGCTCTATAACCACCGACTTTTGTCTCTGTATATTCAGCTTCCCCATTCAAATCTTTTGTCGCAAGCTCTTCAATAGTATATCCATCACTCCATTCTGCGAATGCATCGTCTCCTACATATACTAAAAGAGCCGGAAGATAATCATCACGAACTTCATATTTTATGCTTCCAAGTGATAATTCCGTATTGTAAACAGGCTTTTCTAAACCCTTCACCAAATAGAAAGAATCCAAGTTTGGCAATTTAAAATTACAAGCTAGACCCTCCGATTCATACTCTTTTCGATCCGCAAACTTCTGCTCTTCTTTCTTCTCTACCGTTTTTGTACCATCCGTCTTTGTAGTCGTACCACCATCACTTGCACCACACGCAACTAGACTCAAGCCCATACCAAGCACAAACAGACTTGTTAATAACTTATTATTTTTCATATTATGTTCTCCTATTATTATTTAATTTCTACCTTCAATTGCTGCAAAGCCGCCAATAATACATCTTCTAATCCTGTCGTATCATCTGAATCATCACGAAGTTTTACAGAACATGATAATATTACATTTTTATCACCCACTGGATAATTTAATTTATACCTATATGTCGTATCATTGGCACTATTCCAATAATTCGTGTAACTCTTCGAACGATATCCAGAATATTCACCCAATGTATACTCTGTGAATGGCTCTTCTCCTTCACTTAAATGCTCATTATGGAAGACGATAGCCTCTTCAAGCGTATCACTTGAATCTGTACATATGTTAACGTAGATTGAACGATCTGGATCTTTTCGACTTAATGTATAACCAATGTTTCCCTTATCTTGTTTACCCTTGATCGTGTCATACTTTTCACTAGGCGTATAGAACGAAGTCAAATCCCTTGGTAAAGTTAATTTTGCACGAGAGGATTCACCAACAATTTCCTTGCTGTTTTCATCCTTCTTCTCTTCTTTAACTTCCTTCTTGACTTCCTCTTTCTTTTCTTCCTTCACTTTTTCTAGCTTCATATTCTTAATGATAGCCTTCGCAAAAGGTTCTAAATCCGAAGTATCCTTTTCTTTATCATTCTTCTGGTTGATTTCAATAGAAACGACTTTATTGATATCTTCAACTGGATAATCTACATAATAGTGAAGTCTAGTATTTTCAACTGTACCCAGATTGATGGTATGACTATACGCATCAAAGCCCTCAAACGTACAAGGCTTATACTTTTTATCCTCGTCATTTTCGCCATACATTGAATTCTGTAGATCCGCACTCGATTCAGCCGAGCTAGACGACAACAATTTAATTTCAGCATTCAACTCGTATTTGTTCTCTTCATTTAAACACGTATAGATAATGGAACCATTGTCCTTTACCATACTCTCCATTTTACCTACACCCTCTCTAGATGAAGTAAAATAAGGAGATAGATCTTCAGGAACACTCAATTTAGCCGTTCGATCCTGCGTATCTATTCGTTTCTCTTCTTTTTTCTTTTCCGCTACCTTAGCCTCTTCTTTTTTAGTCTCTGTCTTTTCACTTGAACAAGCCACTAAACTAAGTCCCATACCCAAAACTAAGAAGCCAGTTAATAACTTATTCCGATTCATATTATTATTCTCCTATTAATTCAATCTTTAAATTATGCACCACATCCAGCAACAATGGCTCCAATAAAGAAGTGTCGTCATCATTACGTAATTCTTCACGAATAGTTAATACGACATCTTGACCATCCACTAGATAATCAAGCACATAATGATATTCAATTGATTTATCACTTGTCACCACATACTTATATCCAGAATATTCACCTACAGTACATGGCTCATACATTTTTGATTCATCCTTACAAACCTTGTTGTGAGAAATACTGGCAGCCTCTGCTGAATCCCAGCCATCCGTTCCAATTGAGAAATGAATGGTGAACGTACGATCTTTCGCATATAACGAATACCCCAATACATTCGATTCTTCCATATAGCTATATCGAGAAAGTTCTCTAGCTGGTGTATGGAAAGAAGTTAAATCCTTAGGCAAAGTAACTCTCACCTTTTTATTCGCATAACTAATGATTGTACTATCCTTTTCTTTTTCTTCCTCAGCTGCCTTAGCCTTTTCTTCTTCCTTCTTCTCTTCTTTTACTTTTTCTTCTTTTTCTTCGATTGCCTTAGTCTCTTCTATTTTCTTTTCTTCTACCTTTTCTTCAGGCTCATTTGATGAACAAGCCACTAAACTAAGTCCTAACCCCAAGACTAAGAAACTAGTTAATAACTTATTCCTTTTCACTCTGATCACCTACTCTTCCATACAAATTTCAACAACGATATTATCCAACACAGCAAGTGTTACCTCATCCAAATCATTGACTCCTTCTTGTTCTACATAGATTTGTAAAACAACATTATCTTCACCAACTGGATAATCAATCAACATCTTATCGTATGTTTTATCCGACGAATCATATACCGTCGTTTTCTTATACCCCGAATATTTACCAATCGTAAATGCCTTATATTGATCTGCTTCATCTTCAAAACCTGCATTCAAGACATCCGCCGTTTCCTTGGCTGCCTTACGATAATCACAATCAATTGAAATTTGCGTGATATACGTACGATCATCCGAATGTAAATCATATTTAAGGATACGATCACCCTCTAGCTTGCCCGATATATCTAAGCCTTCTTGTTTTGGTGTATAAACCGACAATAAATCTGGCATCGTCATCTTTATGAAATACCCATTCATTTGTGCGACTCCAGTCATTTCACCAATCTCTTTCTTTTCTTCTTTTTTCACTTGTGAAACTTCTGGTTTTTCTGCACAAGAAGCTAGGCTTAAACCTATACCTAACGCAAGCAAGATCTTAGCTAGCTTACGATTCATAGGCTTACTCACATTTCTTCTTTTCAACTTTTACGTTATCCAAAATTGCAGTAATAATAGCCTCTGTATCCGAATCATCCGCTTCCGCTTTTAGCTTTTCAACTACAACCTTAATCGTTCCTTTAAAACCATCTCGATCCAAATTGAAATACATATTGTACGTTACATAATCATCATAAGAATAATCCGAAATTTTATTTACACCTGTATAGTCACCTACTTGATAAGGCTTATAAAGCTTACTCTCATCTTCTTCACCTTTATTGAAGGTTTCAGCCACTTCATCCGCTGTCGCATCTGCATTTGCTTCAATGGCCGCAATCTTTTTCGTATCTGCCTCTTCATTTTCAAAGCTATAACGAATAAAGGAATCATCCACGATCTCGCCAGTAACCTTTACACCTTCAGCTGGCGTATAAATCGTTGTGAAATCTTCAGGCATTGTGATGATGATCTCATACTTCTTGTTGTAGTTTTTACTCACCACAAAATCCGTTGCCTTCTCTTCCTTCTTTTCTTCCTTTTTATCTTCAACAACCTTTGTATCTTCCTTTTTAGGCTCTGGATCATTCGATGCACACGCAGCTAAACTTAAACCCATACCTACAACTAATAAGCTCTTCACAAATTTTGCGTTCATGCCTATTTAACCTCAACTTTCATATTGCCTAAAATAGCCTTCATCGCTACTTCCATATCTGCTGTATCTGTATCATTGAACTGTTCTACCGTTACAGACATCACTACATTTTCAAAATCCAACAACAAGTTATCTTTACATTTGAAACTAGGATTTTCACTTGTAGTCACTTGTCTAAAGCCACTGAAATCACCCACCGTGCTAGGCTTATATTGTTTCGACTCATCATCCTTAAATCCTTCATTAATACGATTCGCATAGGCTTCTGCACTCTCAGCACCGATTGGCTTTACATAAATAGCCATTTTAAAATCACCAAATTCATCTTCAAGCGTATATGTGATTTGTTGCTCACTTACTTCTGTTTTTACTTCTAAACCATCTCTACTTGGTGTATAGAATGAAGTAAGCTCTGGAATTGTGACTGTATAAGTCTTACTAGAAATTTCTCTTACTAATACGGCATCCGTACTTTCTTCTTTCTTTTCTTCTTTCTTTTCTTCTTTTTTTGCTTCCTTCTTTTCTACAACCTTTGTATCTTCCGGTTTTTCACTTGAACAAGCTGTTAATCCAAAAAACATACTTAGTGCTAATGCACTCGCAAACAATTTTTTATTATTCATACTGATACTCCAATTCTAATTTGTCATGATCAAGCATATTTTTGATCTCTAATTTTCCATACAACGGCATTACTTTACAATACGATAAGACTTGTTGATTATAGTCATCATATCCATACACAAATCCATCTTCTTCCATACCCACACTAAACAATAGGCCAGAATGCGAATTTTTAAGATCCTGCATTGTATACAAACCATTCTCATCAATTTGAAGTGTTACACTCCCATTTCTATATGTACCCTCAAGACTAGGAAATGGTTGATTTCGCAATGCTTCAAATAAATCAATCAAATGATCATTTTCCGTCAGTGCCTGCCCACTACGAAGGCTTTTTACTTTATCCAACCCATATAATGGTCCTTGAATACAAACACGCTCAATCGGCAAGCCATCCTCAATCGCAATGACTTCCACCAAACCATTAGTCGTTAACGCAAAACCATAAGTGACACCAGGACCTATTTCATATACATGAACTTGTTTATATTCATTAAAACAACCATGCACCTTATACGTTTTATCCGTTCCACTATAGTAAAGCGATATCTTATTATTCTTTAACGTCAGAGTCATCTGATCAAATGTAGAAGAATCTTCTATCTTGTAAGACTTCTTACGATTTGGTCGATACAAAACCATCTTTGTTCCAGAACCATAATTTGTGGCAATAGGAATTAATATATTCAATTTTCCTTTGTGGTAAAACACATCTAGATTTGAAGGCAACAAACCCATTGTTTGAGCTCTTAACTCCTTTACATTGTCAAAATATTCATTGGCATATTCCTGATCAAAAGCCTGTGCAGCCCATGCCTTCATATCTTTACGGCTAATTTTATATTTCTTATACAACTTTTTATTCGAAACACGCTTCTTCGTTTTAGAATCAAAATGATATACATTATAGCTAGGATAATCCGTCTCTACTTCTTCCTTGATGACTATACTCAATAGATTTGAATGTGTATACACATCATAACTAACCTTTGTATCTGGCAATGTATACCCTAGTTCTTTTGCCTCATCTAAAGAATCCATCAAGCCCTTATATTCACTTTTAATGGTCTGATTCAACTTCTTTGCGCTCTTTGAATCACAATGAATATTGTAGAGATCTGAAACATATACCTCTTCATGGGGTTGTGATTTACAACCCGTAAACATTAGATTCAAACTCAGAAACAAGATTGAACAAAACTTAGTCCAGATCATAGTTCGCAAGAGCTTGATCGGCTGCATCCTTAAATTGTGTACGATCTCCAATGATCGTTGCCCCAAACGCATCCACAGTTTCTTTTGCCTTTTCCTCTAAGTTTTCACCATTCTTTTTAGCTTTCGCTAAATCCCACATACTCTTTGTTGCCTTAAATTGAGTTACAGACTTTTTAATTCCACTTCTAAATGAATCATCTAAGCCAAATAATTTATTTAGGTAATCCACACATTGATGACATCTTGTTTCATCATCAAATGGAATATAGACATCATTTAAGCCTTTTGTATGTACAAAGCCTAAGTGAACACACTTTTTATCTTTATCCGAACCACTCGTTCTAGCTGGCATATTTTCAGTTTTATAAATCTGAAGATTTTCTAAACGGTATACACACGCATATACTTTAGTATTAAACAAACCTCCACGAGCTTCAGTAACCGCAACCAAACCTAGACTTGGCGCAATATAAATAGGACCAAAAGACTGCATCTTTTGATTTTTATCATGTGTTTTTTTCAAAGGTTCCATTAAATCTTGCCAAATCTGTGTACCCACTTCAGTTTGATGAATATGATCCTTGACATTATCTAAATCTGAATGAACATAATCATAATATTTTAATCCTTTTGCACGACAACCCTTTGTACAAATATAATTTCCATCCATTAATTTCTGTGATTGTAAAACATTAATTGTTGCACCACAAATTGCACATGTATTTGCCATAGTATTATTCCTCCTTTATGTGCGCTTCAAACACTTGTCTTAGTGACTTGGCACTTTCAAGCATCTTTTGGTAATTTTCATTTGTTTGTTCATTTTTTTCCGTATCCGCCATTTCAGAAATGATCTTTACATCATTTTGTGTCATTCGAATTGAAATATCTTGAATGAACGGATGATCCATCAAAATATTGAATTTAGCCTGATACAAAAATTCATATCGAGCTGGTTTGTAAGAACAAGTCCTACCCTTCTTATTCGTGAAATGAAGTTCACGCTTACTTTGTTCTACATGGAACGAAAAATCTTTCACATCTTTAAAATCAAATACATCCGGATTTTCTTCCATCAACTTTGGCTGTTTTGACAAGACAAACCAGTTATGTTTTTCATCAATCAAAACCTTTGGATATTCACCATACGTTGCGGATGCCACAAATTCTTTGACACGAGATTTGTTTGCCTCACGGTACACCAGATGCTCTTTGATTTTTTCAATCGGTGTGTTTTTATAATCTGTAAAAAGCGGTGACATTTTTTTCTTACACTCGCTACAAATACTTCCATCCAAACACTTCAATCCTTCAGCTAGTGAAAGCTTCTTTTTACAGACATCACATTCCTTTCTAGAAAATAACCCCATTCCTTTTCCTCCTTTCCTCATTTGATTGACTTGTCATTCTGTGCTATATTGTTTTTAGAAAGCACTTTCAATCTTATGTAATCAACTTACAAATTCATTATAGAAAGTATTAGAAAAATTACCCCACCCCAAAATTCAAAAAGGGTGGGAACAGCGGTACATAAAGGGGAAAATTATGAAAAAAGTTATAAAATCGGCAGTTGCGATAGCACTTTGCCTATCCAGTTTATATGGGTGTTCAACTAAAACTACCCTCGATAAAAACAACCCAGTTACACTCACAATGTGGCATGTATATGGAGAACAAGTCAATTCTCCAATGAACCAATTGGTAGCTGAATTTAATGAGACCGAAGGAAAAGAAAAGGGCATTATTATCAATGTGACGAAGGTCACAAACGCAAGTAAAATTGGACAAGAATTAGAAGCTAGTCTAGCTAAAGAACCGGGGGCAGATCCCATGCCAGATTTGTATACAGGACATATTCATAACGCGAAACAAGTGGGATTAGAAAATAGTGTGGTATGGAATGATGTATTCTCGAAAAAAGAAATTAACAATTTTGTCGATGAATTTTTAGATGCTGGTATGTTAGAAGATAAGCTAGTCGACCTTCCGCTTTCTAAATCTACGATCGTATTCTTTATGAATGGCACACAATTTAAAAAATTCTCAAACAATACACAAGTCACATTAAATGACTTTGAAACATGGAATCAAGTCTTTAAAGTCGCCGAAACATATTATGAATGGTCAAATGGAAAACCACTTTGTTGTTTTGACTATGTTTTAAACTCCATTGAATCTTATGCGATCGCATTAGGATCTAAACATATGTTCAATGATGATGGCTGGTATAATACGGAAGACAAAGAATTTCAAGAAGCCTTTAGAACCTTTTTAGAACCATTGATCAAAGGCCATATTTCTGCTTCAGATTTCTATTCAAGCACACAACTAACAACTGGAGAAACACTCATTGGTGTATCTAGCAGTGCCGCCTATCTTTATTTAAATGACATCGTTACATATCCAGATAATACAACGGAACCATTAAATGCGATTGTCCTGCCTTATCCAAAAGCTGATAAAGATCATGCCCTCATGACACAAGCTGGTGTTGGATTATGTGCATATAAGACAACAGAGCAGAAACAAGAAGCCGCTAGTGTTTTTGCGCATTGGCTTGTTGAACCAAAACGCAATGTGGACTTTGTGATTCAAGGCGGTTATATGCCGGTCACAAAAAAGGCATTTAGAAACTTAAAAAATGAAAAATTTGAAGATGAAGAAACACAATCTTTATACAATACATTAACCGAAATGAAATCGGACTATACCGTTATCTCTAGAGATGTTACATATGCAGTTTCTAAAAAAGCCTATGCCTTCTATGATCAGATTCGCAAAAACCAATCTCAGTGGAAGGCAAGATATGAAGCTGGAGAAGACATGGATGTACTTGTACAAGAGGCCATGGACATATTAAAAAGTCTTTCATGAGGTTTTAAGTTATGCAGTTAAGTTTTAAGAAAAAAGAAAAATCCATGAAACGAAAGCTCTTTATCTACATGTTTTTCCTTGTCACAGCCATCAGTGTCACTCTATTAATGGGACTCTTCCTATTTGGTCGGCTTGGAACAACGGAACAAGACTTTCATAAAAAACTATCGATTCAAAGTGAATACTTCACAAAGAATATGGAAACCTATTGGGATGATCTTGCCTCTATGAATATCGCTCTAGGCGAAACTATGCAAAGTACATTAGAAACAAGCCTGAACAATCAAGGATTGACATTTAGTCAGCTACAAGACAATCCGAATGCTCTCTATTCATTAGAAAATGATTTAATTCAGCCATTAAGCCAATTTTTAGAACGTGCCAATTGTTCCGGTGCCTATATTCAGTTAGATACAACGATCAACTCAACACTTGAAAATGCGAACAATCAACGTAGTGGTGTCTATCTACAAAAAAATTCTACATCTGTCTCTAAAGAAGACTTAATCTTATATCGTGGGATTGCCAATGTCGGCAAAAAAAATGGCATTATGCCCCATCGTAAATGGCGCCAAGAATTTGACATTACCTTATTTCCAGATTATGAAGAGTTAAAAACGGGTGATTTTGATTATTCCCTATCGGATATTATTCAACTTCCCTATACCGAAGAAAGAATTGCTCTTTTAAGAGTTCCATTAGTAGGAAAAGATGGTACTTTCTATGGATTATGCGGTTTTGAGATCAGTCAAAGCTGGTTTAAATATGCGCATACACAACCTTCCACATTAAATCATTTAACTTGTCTCTTAGTTCCAGATGACACAAAGATTCTCACAGAAAAAGGCTTTAGTACCGGAAGTCAAAACGGATTCTATTATTTGCCAAAAGGCAGTCTTGAAGTCAAACAAATAAGTAATGGCCTATTAAAAATCATAGGTCAAGATCGTAGCTATATTGGTTTTAAAAGTCGTGTACCGATCTCAAAGAATCAAACTTATTCAACATTCGTGATGATTTTGGATTCCGACTACAATCGTGCTATTGCGAAAAGTAATATAGAACTCTTCTTCTTTACCATCTTACTTTTATTATTTGTATTACTTGGCTGTTCTTACTTTAGTCAAAGATATCTAACACCTATCTTACAAGGTCTTGATCAACTGCGAAAAGATAAAAAGAATCAAACACGTTATTCCGTTCAGGAAATTGATGACTTATTAGATTTTCTATCGATACAAGACTATGAAGTCGAAAACAAGATGTTAAGTTTAGAACTTGAGATGCAGGAAAATCGCAAGAAGCTTGAACAAATTGAAAATGAACATGAACTGATTCAAAAAGAATACGATAAGGCAAGAATGGAAGTCGAGCGTCTGGCAAAAAAACGTGAAGTTGATGTAGATGAAGAAGAATACAATCGTTTCCTTGAATGTCTTGCGACATTGACACGCAAAGAAAAAGAGATCTTAGATCTCTATGTGAAAGGATATTCAAGTAAGGATATTCTAGAAACATTAAATATTACAGATAATACATTAAAGTATCATAATCGTAATATTTATAGTAAGCTAGGTGTAAAATCAAGAAAACAATTATTGATGTACATGACATTATTACAGAACAAAAGGAGCTAAATTGCCAATGTCATTAAGTTAAGAAATGACGGCTTCGAGGGGAACACAAAAAATGTGCTCCTCTTTTTTTTATGGAAAATT
>NZ_CAKVJB010000040.1 GCF_934754935.1 uncultured Holdemanella sp.
GTAAAAAATGAGCGTAAGGCCTTTAAACAAAAGGTTTGCGCTCATTGTTGCGTTATATAACTGTCGAAAACGGGATATTACTACAACATTTTAATTAATGCAAGTATTTTTTTAAAAAAATTGACAGATTGTTTTAAAAGTATATAATGTGAACAGTTGACATAGTTAACAATGGAGGAAATTATGATTCGATTATTAGTAGATTCAGCAAGTGATTATACGCAAGAAGAGATTAAAAATAAAAATTTATACTTTGTACCTTTACAAATTCAAATTGAAGGAAAGAACTATTTGGATGGTGTTGATATTGATACGGAAACTTTTTATGAGAAAATGATGAGTTCAAAAGAATTTTTTAAAACATCACAACCATCGCCTCAAGAATTTTTAAATATTTTTGAGGAAGTTAAGGAAAAACAAGAAACATTAATATGTTTATCGTTGTCTAGTAAATTGAGTGGAACTTATCAAAGTGCTTGTCTGGCAAAAGATATGGGGGATTATGAAAACATCTTTATTGTGGATACATTAACAGCAGCAGCTGGAATTCGTTTACTTTGTGAAGTGGCAATAAACTGGATTGGTGAAAATAGAAGTGTTGAAAGTATTGTATCTGGTTTAGAAGAATTAAAAGAGCATGTGCATATTTATGCTGGTTTAGATACATTGGAATATTTGGCTAAGGGCGGAAGAATTTCAAAGACTGCAGCAGCTATTGGAACTTTGGCAAGTATTAAACCTATTATTTGTACAGATCATGGAGAAGTTGCGGTTGCTGGTAAGACACGTGGTGTAAATAAGGCAACAAGTGTTGTTTGTGAAAAGATGCACTCAGATATTGTTGATACACTATATCCAGTATATACATTGTATTCATATGGTTTAGAGAATGTTGAAAAACTAGAATCAAAATTAGATTTAGATGTGAATCGTGTTCGTATTGGATCAACAATTGGAGTTCATATTGGGCCTAATGCTTTTGGGGTTTGTTTCGTATCTAAACTATAGTTAACTTGTGAAGGCGTATACATTTTAGTATAATGGATATACGGATTTACAAGGAGATTTTTTGATAATATGAAAACAACATTAATTATTATGGCAGCTGGAATTGGTTCTCGCTTTGGTGGTGGAATCAAACAGTTGGCTAAGATGGGTCCAAATGGTGAAATCATTATGGATTATTCGATTTATGATGCCAAGGAAGCTGGCTTTGATAAAGTGGTATTCATTATTCGTAAGGATATTGAAGAGGAATTTAAAGAAGTGATTGGAAATCGTATCCAAAATTATATGGATGTAGAATATGTATTCCAAGACATTCATGATTTACCAGAAGGATTTACTTGTCCTGAAGGTCGTACAAAACCTTGGGGAACAGGTCAGGCAGTATTATGTGCTAAAAGTGTTGTAGATACACCGTATGTGATCATTAATGCGGATGATTATTATGGAAAAGAAGCATTTGTGAAATTACATGATTTCTTGATTAACCATGAGAAAATGGGAAAAGAATTTGACATGGGTATGGCTGGATTCATTTTAAAGAACACATTAAGTGAGAATGGAACTGTAACTCGTGGTGTATGTAAAGTGGATGATAATAATTTATTGAAAGAAGTTTATGAAACAACGGGAATCAAGGCTGAAGCAGGAAGAATTGTATGTGATGATTCTGAAGTAGAGTCTTGGGCAAAACCAGAGAGCAATGTATCTATGAATATGTGGGCTGGATATCCAGATTTCTTAGACTATTTAGAAAAGGATTTCAGTACATTCTTAGCTAATATTTCAGATAATCCAATGAAGAAAGAATATTTGCTTCCAAATATTGTAGCTGAATTATTGAGAGAGGATCGTATCAATGTGAAGGTGCTTGAAACGCATGATAAATGGTTTGGTGTAACATATGCCGAAGATAAGGAATATGTACAAAATGCCTTCAAACAATTGATTAAAGATGGTGTATATCCTGAAAAATTATGGAAATAGGACAAATTTGTCCTATTTTTTTTGTTTATTTAATGGTATAATCCTTGCGTGTTTCGTATATATCGACTAATACGGTGTCGATGTTTCTACCCCTAAACCGTAAATTCAGGGACTATGAATCAACCTACTATTTTTATTGTGTCGCGTTGATTCTCGTTTTTGTACGAGACTTTTTTATTTTCGGAGGAAAAGAATGAGAAAAGAAGATGTGAAAAAGGGTTCAATATATGAACTTGATGGTGTTGTACCTTTAAAAGAGGCTTTGCCTTTAGGAATTCAACACGTATTGGCGATGTTTCTTGGAAATATCAGTCCATTATTGATTATTGCAGGAATGCTTGGATTATCACCGGATTTAAAATCTGCATTGATTCAGAATGCGATGTTTATTGCGGGAGCTGTTACTTTGGTTCAGTTGTATCCAGTATGGAAGATTGGTGCTAAACTGCCAATCGTTATGGGTACAAGTTCTGGCTTTATTGGTACTGCCAAAGCTATGGGTGCTCTATATGGTTATGGTGCATTGATGGGTGCAAGTTTAATTGGTGGTTTATTTGAGATGGTTTTAGGTTTCTTCATCAAACCATTAAGAAAATTATTCCCACCAGTTGTTACTAGCTTAGTTATCATTTCAATCGGTTTATCATTACTTCCTGTTGGTATCAATTATTTTGGTGGTGGTAGTGGTGCTGCTGATTTTGGTGATCCAAAACATTTATTAGTAGGTACATTCGTTATTTTGGTAATCATTATCGCAAAACAAATCAAAGGTTTTGTGAATAATGCATCGATTTTGATTGGTATTATTGCTGGATATATCTTGGCTATTGTACTTGGAATGGTTGATTTCACTCAGGTTCAAACAGCTTCTTGGATTGCACTTCCAACTTTTATGCCAGTGAAGATGGAATTTAATTTAGAAGTTATCATTGCGATGGGAATTATGTTTATCGCAACAACTGTTGAAACAGTTGGAGATGTTTCTGGTATCACAAATGGTGGTTTAAATCGTGAAGCAACTTCTGAAGAATTGCAAGGTGGAGTACTGGCAGATGGTTTAGGTTCTGTCATCGCATCTTTATTTGGTGTTTTGCCAAATACTTCATTCTCTCAAAATGTTGGTTTGGTTTCAGTGACTAAAGTTGTCAATCGTTTTACAATTATGACAGGAGCTATCTTCTTGATTCTTTGTGGTTTCTGTCCGAAATTAAGTGCTTTATTTGCGGTTATGCCTCAATCTGTACTTGGTGGTGCTGCCGTTATTATGTTTGCGAGTATTTTAGTAAGTGGTATTCAATCGTTGATGCGTGTTGAATTTAATGAAAGAAATACTTTGATTATTGCCTTGGCTATTGGTCTAGGAATTGGTATTGGACAAGTTCCAACAGTTCTAGCGCAATTACCAAGCTGGGTTGGAAATATTTTTGCACAAAACGGTATTATTATGACGTTTGTGATCGCAACCGTATTAAATTTGATTTTGCCTGGTAAAAAAGACTAATAAAGGTGTTAAACATTTTGTTTAACACTTTCTTTTTGTGTTAAAATTTTAGTAAAGAAAGAGAGCGTATCCATTATGTTAAGAATAATGAATTATGCGACGCCAGAATCTTTAGATGAGGCGTATGCGCTATTAACAAAAAATAAGAAAAATATGATTTTGGGCGGTATGATTTGGTTGAAGATGGAAGATATTCAAATTCCAACCGCTATTGATTTGGGTAAATTAGGTTTGGATCAAATTGAAGAAAATGATTCAGAATTTAAGATTGGAGCTATGGTGACTTTGCGTCAATTAGAAACACATGAAGCTTTTAATGAGGCAACGTGCCATGTGTTTAGAGATGCTGTAAAGGATATTGTCGGTGTGCAATTAAGAAACTTGGCTACAATTGGAGGCAGTGTATATTCACGCTTTGGTTTTAGTGATGTCATCTGTAGCTTGTTATGTCTAGAGTGTGATGTACAAACATATAAACATGGTCGTATTTCACTAGAAGAATTCATAAGTCTTCCTTATGAAAAGGATATTGTCGAATATATCTATGTGAAGAAGACAAACTTGCCTAGTGCTTTTGTTTCAGTAAGAAGAAGTGCTACGGATTTAAGTGTTTTAAATGCATCTTGCACAAAATATGCGGATCATTATCGCTTCTGTTTTGGTGCAAGACCGGCCATTGCGAAAGTGTATAATTGTGATCTAGACCATATTGATTTAGATGTATATTGTGCAGATAATATGCGTGGAAGTAAGGAATATAGAGAAAAACTTGTTGAGGGATTGACTCAGAAGTTATTGAGAAAGGTAGAGTCTTATGTTGGTTAAAATTAAAGTGAATGGAAAATTGATTCAGGATGATGTACAGCCACAAACTTTATTGTTAGACTGGCTAAGAGATCATGGTTGTTACAGCGTAAAAAGAGGTTGTGATACCGCAAACTGTGGATTGTGTACAGTATGGAAGGATGGTACGCCAATTCTTTCTTGTAGTACATTAGCTGTTCGATGTGATGGTCATGAAATTACGACACTTGAAGGACTTCAAAAAGAAGCAAGTGAATTCGGTATGTTTATGGCGAAACAAGGAGCTGAACAATGTGGTTTCTGTTCACCAGGATTTATTATGAATGTTTTAGCGATGGAAAAAGAATTGGAGAATCCAAGTGATGATAAAATTCGTGCTTATTTAGCCGGTAATTTATGTCGTTGTTCTGGATATATGTCGCAAATGCGTGCTATTAAAGCATACTTAAGTCGAGGTGAAAATCATGAATAGTGTAGGAAAAGGTGTCATCAAAAAAGATGCGATGGCTTTAGTTACAGGGCAGCCTGTATATTGTGATGATTTAGCACCGAAGGATTGTTTGATTGTTAAGCTTTTAAGAAGTCCACATGCATATGCGAAAATTAAAAGTATTGACACTTCGATTGCGAAAAGAATTCCTGGTATTGAAGCTGTATATACATATGAGGATGTTCCAACTTCTCGTTTTACATTGGCAGGGCAATCTTATCCTGAACCAAGTCCTTATGATCGTAGAATCCTAGAAAATGTAGTTCGCTATGTAGGAGATGAAGTGGCAATTGTTGCAGGAGCTAATGAGGATTGTGTGGATCGTGCTTTAAAAGCTATTAAAGTAGATTATGAAGTATTAGAGCCATTGTTGGATTTTGAAAAATCGATTGATAATGCAATCGTGATTCATGAAGAAGACGATTATAAGTGTCTTTGTGAGATTGGTAATGATGTAAAGCGCAATATTGTTAGCAGTGGAGAAAGTGTTGTTGGTGATGTGGATGCCGTATTAAAAGAGTGTGATGTAGTCTTAGAAAGAGATTATCATACAAAAGCGAATGCACAGGCAATGATGGAAACAATGCGTTCATATTGTTATATTGATACATATGGTCGTTTAAATTGTGTAAGTTCTACACAGATTCCTTTCCATGTTCGTCGAATTTTAAGTAATGCTTTAGAAATCCCAAAATCAAAAATCAATGTCATTAAGCCAAGAATTGGTGGTGGTTTTGGTGCTAAACAAACAGCTTGTTGTGAAATTTTTACGGCGTTTGTGACATGGAAACTTAAAAAGCCAAGTAAAATCGTTTATACGCGTGAAGAAACTTTTGCGGCTAGTAACTCAAGACACGAAATGAAGATGCATGTTCGTATTGGTGCTAAAAAAGATGGAACGATTGAAGCGATTGATTTATATACATTATCAAATCAAGGAGCTTATGGAGAGCATGGTCCCACTACAATTGGTTTGGCTGGACATAAATCTTTACCTTTATATAACCATGTTAAAGCGAGTCGTTTTACATATGATGTAGTTTATACAAATACAATGCGTGCAGGTGCCTATAGAGGATATGGGGCTACGCAAGGTCAGTTTGCGGTTGAATCCATTATTAATGAATTGGCTGACGAATTGAATATGGATCCTTGTGAAATTCGTTTTAAGAATATGACACGTGAAAATGAAGTATTATCGCAATATTATAATGAAGAATTGAACGCGTGTGCGTTGGATCGTTGTTTAGAAAAAGCTATGGAAATGATTGACTATAAGAACAAACCTTTAAGACGTGATATGGGTGATTTTGTTCGTGGTCTAGGTGTTTCTTTATCTATGCAAGGTAGTGGTATTTCAGGTCTTGATGTAGGTTCTGTTGAAATTAAATTACAAGATGATGGTTTCTATACATTAAGTATTGGTGCTACAGATATGGGTACAGGTTGTGATACCATTCTTGCCCAAATGGTTGCGGAATGCATGGATTGTGATGTAGATCAAGTTGTCACAAGCGCGTTGGATACAGACCATTCTCCTTATGATACGGGTTCTTATGCTTCAAGTACAACGTATGTAACGGGTATGGCTGTAGTAAAGGCTTGTGAAAAACTTAGAAATTCGATTTTAGAAGCGGCAGCTGGATTCTTCAATGTGGATAAAGCAGAGATTGAATTTGATGGAAAGAAAATCAATACGTTAGATCATACTCATGAAATGAGTTTGGCTGATTTTGCGGATACATGTTTCAATGGTGGTATCGCAAAAGCCTTGATTGCGAGTGACTCTCACATGTCACCTACAAGTCCTCCTCCATTTATGGTTGGTATTGCCGAAGTAGATGTAGATAAGTTAACTGGTGAAATCAAGGTTCATGATTATGTTTCTGTAGTTGATTGTGGTACGGTTATTAATCCTAACTTGGCTCGTGTACAAGCTGAAGGTGGTATTGTACAAGGTATTGGTATGGCTTTAAGTGAGGATATTACATATTCCAATGAGGGTAAGATGCGTAATCGTAACTTCTTACAGTATAAGTTACCGACAAGAGTAGATGTTCCTAGTGTTCGTGTTGAATTTGAAAGTAGCTATGAAGATAATGGTCCTTTTGGAGCGAAATCCATTGGTGAAGTTGTTATTAATACGCCAACAAGTGCAATTGCCAGTGCTGTAAAACATGCGACGGGTGTGCAAGTTCGTACTTTGCCTATTACGGCTGAAAAAGTATTACTAGGAAAAGAAGATGAATAACATTTCTTTAATTATCTTAGCGTCTGGTTTTTCCAGGCGCTTTCTTTCAAATAAGCTTTTGTATGAATTTCATGGGAAGAAGTTAATTGAATATGCTTTTGCTAAGGCAAGTGCTTTTTCGGATGTCATTGTAGTAACACAATATGAAAAGATAAAAGATATGGCTGAAGAACAAGGGTATCGAGTCATAATGAATGATCATCCTGAATATGGGCAAGGTCATTCTATTGCGTTAGGTGTGGGTGCTTGTCAAAATGATGCGTGTATACTGATGGTTGCGGACATGCCATATTTAAAATTGGATACATTAAAAGAAATGGTTTCTATTCAAGATGGAAAGCATATTGTGATTTGTGAGCATGATGGCATTTTATGTAATCCTATGTTGCTTCCTAATTGTTATTATGAAAAGGCTAAACAGTTATGCAATGATAGAGGTGCAAAACAAATCATTGGTGATGAGGTGTATTTAACGGTTTCTTTATCAGAAGAAGAATTTATGGATATGGATGAAAAAACAGAGGCAATTTAGCCTCTGTAATGTTTTTCTTTGTCTTTAGCAATTTCAAAATAGATTTGTTCGCCTCTTTGTTCATAAAGCATATTTGCCCAATATCCCCAAAGAATGTCTTCCATTCTTTCGAATGCCTGTACTTGCACATCAATCATAGGGTCGATTTCTCCGTCAAAATAGGCTTGATAGAATTGATCTCTTTGGTCGATATAGTGAATATTGTTTTCTGAAAAGAAGCTGGCAATATCAAAGCGATAATCGTTTTTTGCGGCATATTCATAATCAATCAAATAATCTTTCGTATCACTATAAAGAATATTTCCTTGTACGAAGTCGTTGTGACATAGTGTATTTGGTTTATATTCTTTTTTTAATGCTTCTAAAAAGTTTTCTTCATTTGGAAAAGATACGATGCGTTCTTTGATTTGGGATTTATAAAATTCAATTTTTCCAAAAGGGTTAAAAATAAATAAAGGGGCTTCTTTTGTATGAAGAGATTTCATTAAATTTGCACATCTTGCGAATTTGTCTTTGTCTTTACATTCATCAAATGTTTTTACATCTTCAATATAATGAGTGACTTTAATGCCTTTTTTTTCGTCGAATAAAACAGTAGGTACATCTAAGTCAGAAACAAGTGGTAAAATTACTTTTTCGTGTTCATGTTGCAAGCCAAGTGATTCATGATTTTTCTTCGGTACGCGTACCATGTATTTGTCATTATTGATTGTCAATACATAGTTGTGGTTACTGATGCCTTTATCTGTTTTTTCGAGTGTATAGTTTGTTGTGTTAAATTTTTCTTCTATCCATTTTTCTAAGTTCATGTGGATATATTAACATTATTATTCTTTAAACTCAATGCGGCCTTTGTGTCGCTTTTTTTGTTCGCGAAATCTGCAAGGGCTCTTATGGCAAAAAAGTGTGAAAGGAGGATTGAAGAAATCACTTTTTTAGCTTGCGTTGTTCTTAGAACAAGGCTGTAGATTGGTAAAGGAGTCATGCACTATGAAGTATAAGGTGAAATGGATTGAAGATCATATGGGAATCACGAGAAATATGATTCGTAGATATGAAAAGAAGGGAGTGATTTCAAAGAATGAGAATGGGAAGGATCGAGAATTTGATGAGGCTGACTTGATTCAATTATGGAATATAAGGGTAATGGTAAGTTTGGGCTTTAGTTTGGATGAGGTCAAAGAAATAATGTGTGGATCAAATTTGAGAAGGGTAAGTGAGAAAAGGCTAAAGATTTTGAAAGAGGAGTGTAGAGATTTACAGGGTAAAATCAATTTCTTAAATGTAGTTAAGACTACAGAGGAAATGCCTTCATGTTTTAAATGGAGTACGAATAAATTTGAAGAAATCTATAATTTAGGGCTTATACAATATGTAAGTCCGTTTGAAAGAGCAAAAGATATTTGGTCATTGATAGATATGTTGCAGCTTTTACATGAGTTATGTGAAACAAATGATAAAGGAATAATAGATGAATTGTATGAATGGTATGGAATAGGCAATGATAGAGATGTGTTTGTACAGGTGTTTGAAACATATTTATTGTGTGATGTAAGATTTGAAGAAATATTTGGAAAGGTAAAATGTCGTGAGTTATCGGCTTTAATAGCAAATTATGGAAAGTGAGTGAATGATAATGAAAAGGTTAATGTGTTTAAGTTTGTGTTTCATTCTTTGTGGATGTGGAAATGCGCCTGTTTCACAAAATGCAGAGGTAAAGAAAGTAAATGTGAATGTAATTGAGGTGTCTGCATCTTCACTTGATGAAATAGAGGAGATGGCATCAAAGGATGTTGAGGATACAAAGGAGAAGTTAGAGAGTGAACGGGATGCTTTGAGTGAAAAGATTACAGATTATAATTCATATACTAAAAATGTAGATAAGGTAAAGGCATATTATGATGATGCTTTAAAACAGACAGAATTATTGTCGATACGATTGAGGGAGTATGCGTATAAATATGCTGAATTGATTATGAATGAGGATGCGTCGTATAAGATAAAATACAAAGATTTGAGTGGTATTTATGAGTGTATTTATGAGGATGCAGGTGAGGCTATGTATGATATATATGATAAGACTGTAAAAGATATGTATGATATATATTATGATGGAATTATTAAAGATGCATATGATACAGAAGACTACGATATATGG
Source organism: uncultured Holdemanella sp. (assembly GCF_934754935.1). Taxonomy (GTDB): domain Bacteria; phylum Bacillota_I; class Bacilli_A; order Erysipelotrichales; family Erysipelotrichaceae; genus Holdemanella. The sequence continues at coordinate 9,729 of NZ_CAKVJB010000040.1, forward strand.
AGTGATGTGAGTTCGGATGCTTACGATGATTGGTCGAATTGTTTATCGGATATATATGACGTATGGTCAGATATGCAGTCTGATATTTATGAATTTCAATCGGATTTAAGAAGCGAAGTCTATGATCATGATGATGAAAGGGCTCAGAAGAAGATGGATAAGTTTAAAAAATCAATTCTTCGCATGAAGGAGGATGTAAATGATTAGAGAGAATCGATGATTTTCTCTAATTTTTTTTAAAATGAGCTTGCATCGCTGAATATAGTGGTGTATAGTAAATAGGCATGCGTGGGAGAATGCGTAACTGTTCGTATTACCACAGCATAGGACAAAATATAGGAGGAACGTCTTATGAGCAAGAAAAAAGTTACAAAAGTTTGTAAGTTGCAGTTCCAAGCTGGTGGAGCTAAACCAGGTCCAGCATTAGCAAGTGCTGGTATCAATATGCCTCAGTTCTGTACAGCTTTCAATGATGCAACAAAAGATCGTAAAGGTGACATTGTTCCAGTTGTCATTACTGCTTATGAAGATAAGAGTTTTGATTTCGTATTGAAAACAACACCTGCTGCTAACTTATTGAAAAAAGCAGCAAACGTACAAAAAGCAAGTGGAGATCAAAAAGTAGTTGCTGGTACAATTACAGTTGATCAATTAAAAGAAATTGCTGAGTACAAAATGCCAGACTTGAATGCCAACGATGTAGAAGCTGCAATGCGTATTGTTGCTGGTACTGCACGTAACATGGGTATCAAGGTTGAAGGATTTGAATAGGAGGAACATCAATAATGGCAAAAGTAAGTAAGAGATATGCTGAAGCAGCTAAATTAGTTGATCGTTCAAAAACTTATTCAATTGAAGAAGCTGTTAAATTAGCTAAAGAAACTAGTAAAACAAAATTCGACGCAAGTGTTGAAGTAAGTTTCCGTTTAAACGTAGACCCTCGTCACGCTGATCAACAAATCCGTGGGGCAATGGTATTACCTAATGGAACTGGTAAAACACAACGCGTTTGTGTAGTTGCACAAGGCGAAAAAGAAAAAGAAGCTCAGGCTGCTGGTGCTGATTTCGTTGGTGGTGCAGATATTATCGAAAAAATCTCTAAAGGTTGGTTCGATTTTGATGTATTAGTAGCTACTCCAGATATGATGGGTCAATTAGGACGTTTAGGACGTGTATTAGGTCCTAAAGGATTAATGCCAAACCCTAAGACTGGTACAGTAACAATGGATGTTGCTAAGGCTATTGATGAAATCAAAAAAGGTAAAGTTACTTACCGTGTAGATAAAGAAGGAAACATCAACCTAGCTATCGGTAAAACAAGCTTTACAGATGAAGCATTAGTTGAAAACTTCAATGCAATCTTCAACACAATTGCTAAGGCTCGTCCTACAACTGTTAAAGGTGCATACATGAAGAACTTAGTTGTTTCAACAACAATGGGTCCTGGAATCCACGTTGAAATCGTTAAGTAATTGACAAATCTAGTAAAATAAATTAAACTACAGATTGTTATCAATATTCCAAAGACAGTAACGGCGTATGCTTAATAATGTTACCGAGGGTATGATGCATTGACTTTGCACAATTAGCCCGTCTTTGATGCGGGCTTTTCTTTTGAATATTGTTACAATAGATGAAAGAAGAGGTGGATCGAATGAACAAAGACATCCTTGCACAAAAGGAAGCTGACGTTAGCGCCTTATCTGAAAAAATGGAAGCTGCTAGTAGTATTGTATTAGTAGAATACCGTGGTTTATCAGTAAAGGAAGTAACAGAACTTCGTCGTGCTTTGCGTGAAGAAGACGTTGAATTCAAAGTTTACCGTAACGCAATCGCTCGTCGTGCAGCTGAAAAATTAGGTCACGAAGATTTCGCAAAAACTTTAGTTGGACCTAACGCATTGGCATTTGGTAAAGATCCAGTTGCTCCTGCTCGTGTATTAGCTAAATTTGCTAAAAAACACGAAGCATTAGTTTTAAAAACTGGTATCGTGGATGGAGCTATGGTAGATGAAGCTACTATCCAAAAATTGTCTGCATTACCTAACAAAGAAGGTATGTTGGCTAAATTCGCATCTTGCTTAAATGCTCCAGTTATCAAATTTGCTATGACTGTTAAAGCATTGGCAGAAGCTAAAGAAAACGGATCTGTAAAAAGAGAAGAAGCACCAGCTACAGAAGAAGCTGCTGCGTAATTAATTATAGGAGGAAAATAAAATGGCTAAATTAACTCAAGAAGAAATTCTTTCTTATTTAGAAGAAGCAACAATTTTAGAATTAAACGACTTAGTAAGTGCAATCGAAGAAAAATTTGGTGTAGTAGCTGCTGCTGCTGTTGCTGCTCCAGCTGCTGCTGCTGAAGAAGCTGCAGGACCTAGCGAAGTAACTGTTACATTAACAGATGTTGGTGGAACAAAAGTTGCTGTAATCAAAGCCGTACGTGAAATCACAGGTTTAGGATTAGTTGACGCTAAGAAATTAGTAGATGGTGTTCCAGCTGCTATTAAAGAAAACGTATCTCCAGAAGAAGCAGAATCAATTAAAGAAAAATTAGTTGCTGCTGGAGCTACTGTAGAAATTAAGTAATTTAAGCTTAATAAGTTATTAAAGCCTTTGTCATTAGATGAGGGCTTTTTTTTCTGCCTGTGGATAATATTGATGTGTAAATAGAGTTTTGTTTGATTTGAATGTATTTCGTGGGTTAACATGTAGGAAAGATGGTTTATTTAAGTTGGAGATTTTGGATAATGAATAAAAAAGAAAATTAGTGATTACTGAAGAAGAAAAAGTAATAGTTGAAAAGATATTGAAAGAACAGAAATCAAAATCGTTAAATATAAATTTCAATTTAAATTTAAAGCACTGGCAATGGAGGGATTTAAATATGATGGTGAATCCGAGTAAATATGAGATTGAATTATTTGATGCTGTAAGACCGTGGCTGTTATTTGATGCATCAACTGAAGAATTTTATTTGAAGGAGGATGCGCCAGAAGATATTATAAAAAAATATGCTTTGTTGAATAAGTATTTAAAAAAGAATTATTTTCTTATTGAATAGGGTGTGTGTATATCTTAGAAATTGTTTTTCTAAAATATGATTGAAGTGGAGATATAAATTAATGAATAAGAAAAGAGTACCGGAATTTTCTGAGAGAGCTAAATAATATTGGATTGAAAAATCGCATGAAGTGTTCAAGCCATGTGTATTAACGGAAGAAGAAGCAAAAGATATTGAACGAAAAAGAATGGAAAGATACAAAAAAGAAATTGAACAGTTGAAAAATAAACGTGTTGATTATCTTGACTAAAAAAAGGGTGAAATTTTTTGAGTTTTTAGTTGAGATGAAATAAATAGGATGTGAATGCATAAATTTGAAAAAATGTTATTCATTTGTTTATTGACACTAAAAAAGACATCATTCCAAGTGAGAGTGATGTCTTTTAATACTTTATTCGTCTTTTAATATTTGTAATATTGCATTGTAGATACCGTTATCGTATGTGGATGTTGTGGCAAAATTGGCATAGCTTTTGACAAAATCACTCGCATTTCCCATCGCAACACCAATATCGGCTTTTTTTAACATATGGATATCGTTTGTACTGTCTCCAAAACAAATGGCATCTTTCCATGTTAATCCTGCTTTTTCTAGAATCATTTCAATACCTTTTGATTTATCATTATCGGCATTGAAGATATCGAAGCAGAATCCATCGGTTTTAACGTTGATCAAATCATTTCTTAAATCGGGATGAGTTTCCATGAATTGATCAACTAATTTCTTATCTTTGGTAAGTACAACGGCATTAAATGCTTTGTGTCTTAAGTGATAAGATTGGCTTGGATCGTAGAATAGTGAATCTAGTACATTGCAGTATTTACAGAAATCATACATTGGGTAAAAGTTGTTATAAATGTATGTGGCGTCTCCAAAGTGGAACATGAGTCCTGTTTCATGTTTTTTGCTAAAATCAACTAGATCATTGACGTTATCTTGTAAGATTGGATAGGTTCCGATTTCTTGAAAATCTTTGTCTAATATATAGCTTCCGTTGATCAATACATAATAATCAAATTGAACACGTTGTAAAATAAGTTTCATTTGGTTTAAAGGACGGCCAGTAGCAGCACAAACAATATATCCTTTGTCTTTTAGTGTTTGAATGGCGTCTAATGCACTTTCTTGAATGACGTCATTTTCAGTTTGGTAAAGAGTTCCGTCCATGTCGAAAAATACAATTTTGTGTTTCATAATCATACCTCTATTCATGTCTATATTATACTTTAAAGAAAGGGGAATGTGCATAAAAATTTATTTTCAAAAATGATAAAAAAAGAATTGACAAATCATGTTGAATACTGTATCTTAATATTGCATGCGAAAATAGGTTCTGAAAAGAGCCTATATTTAATGGATGGGCAAGACCCACCCGGCTTCGTTTGCTTGGAAATTGAAAATTTTGAAAGGAGGATCTTATGCCTACAATCAACCAGTTGATTCGTAAAGGTCGTAAGGCCAGTCAAAACGTTTCAAAGTCTCCAGCTTTGAACCGTGGTTACAACTCATTGCAGTCTAAACCAACAAACCAATCAAGTCCACAAAAACGTGGAGTTTGTACTCGTGTTGGTACTATGACACCTAAGAAACCAAACTCAGCACTTCGTAAATATGCGCGTGTTCGTTTAAGTAATGGTATGGAAGTTACAGCTTACATTCCAGGTATCGGACACAACTTACAGGAACACAGTGTTGTATTGATTCGTGGTGGACGTGTTAAAGACTTACCAGGTGTTCGTTACCACATCGTTCGTGGAACTTTGGACTGTGCTGGTGTAAATGACCGTAAACAATCTCGTTCATTATACGGAACTAAAAGACCTAAGAAATAGATCAATCGTGAAAGGAGGAAATTAGATGCCTAGAAAAGGACACATTGCGAAACGTGACGTACTAGTCGACCCAATTTATAACTCTAAGTTGGTTACTCGTTTGATCAACAAAATCATGATTGATGGTAAAAAAGGGGTTGCACAAACTATTTTGTACAACGCGTTTGAAATCGTAGAAGTAAAAACAGGAAAAGCACCAATGGAGGTTTTCGAACAAGCTTTAGAAAACGTTATGCCTCAATTGGAATTGAAAGTTAGACGTGTAGGTGGAGCCAACTACCAAGTACCAGTTGAAGTAAGCGACGAACGTCGTTTGACTTTAGGACTTCGTTGGATCGTAAACTACGCACGTTTACGTAACGAAAAAACAATGGAACAGAGATTAGCAGCTGAAATTATTGATGCTTCTAATGGAACTGGTGCCAGTGTTAAAAAACGTGAAGACACTCACAAAATGGCAGAAGCTAACAAGGCTTATGCTCACTACCGTTGGTAAGAGAAGGAGTAAAGAAATATGCCTAGAGACTATGCTTTACACGAAACTCGTAACATCGGTATCATGGCTCACATTGATGCCGGAAAAACAACAACAACAGAACGTATTCTTTACTACTCTGGTGTAAACCACAAAATTGGTGAAACACACGATGGAGCTAGTACAATGGACTGGATGGAGCAAGAACAAGAACGTGGTATTACAATCACTTCTGCTGCTACAACAGCTCACTGGAAAAAGACAGACGGAACTGGTAAAGAATGCCGTATCAATATCATCGATACACCAGGCCACGTAGACTTCACTGTAGAAGTTGAACGTAGTTTACGTGTATTAGATGGTGCCGTAACAGTATTAGATGCTAAAGCAGGTGTTGAACCTCAAACTGAAACTGTTTGGCGTCAAGCTACTGAATATAACGTTCCACGTATTGTATTCTGTAACAAAATGGATGCTACAGGTGCTGACTTCTTAATGTCATGCAATACAATCATTGATCGTTTAGGAGCTAAATCTTGTCCAATTCAGTTACCAATCGGTGCTGAATCAGATTTCGAAGCTATCATTGATATTATCAAGAGAAAAGCTTATGAATTTAGTGGAGATTATGGACGTGTTATTACTGAAATCCCAGTTCCAGAAGATATGGTAGATCTTATGGAAGAATACCGTGCTAAATTATTAGATTACTTAGCAGATTATGATGAAGATTTCATGATGCAAGTATTAGAAGGTGAAGAACCTTCAATCGAAGAAATCAAACGTGTATTACGTATTGCCGTATGTAATGGTGACTTCTTCCCAGTATTATGTGGATCTGCATATAAGAACAAAGGTGTTCAATTAGTATTGGATGCAGTAGTAGATTACTTACCAAGTCCATTAGATGTACCTTCAATTAAGGGTACTACATTAGATGGAGAACCAGATGTTCGTCACCCTGGTGATGATCAACCATTCTCTGCATTAGCATTTAAGATCGCTACAGACCCATTCGTTGGAAAATTATCTTTCTTCCGTGTTTATTCAGGTACTGCAAAAGCAGGAAGCTATGTATTAAACTCAACTAAAGATAAAAAAGAACGTTTCGGACGTATCGTTCAGATGCACGCCAATGCACGTAAAGAAATCACTGAAGTTTACTCAGGTGAAATCGCTGCTGCAGTTGGTTTAAAGGTTACTACAACAGGTGATACATTGTGTGATGAAGATCACCCAATCATCCTTGAATCTATGGAATTCCCTGAACCAGTAATCGAATTGTCTTTGGAACCAAAAACAAAAGCTGACCAAGACAAAATGGGATTGGCTCTTGCAAAACTTGCAGAAGAAGACCCTACTTTCAAAACATATACAAACGAAGAAACAGGACAAACAATCATTGCCGGTGTAGGTGAACTTCACTTGGATATCATTGTTGACCGTTTACGTCGTGAATTTAAAGTTGAAGCAAATGTTGGTCAACCACAAGTTGCTTACCGTGAAACAATTCGTCAGGCTGCTGATTGTGAAGGAAAATACATCCGTCAGTCAGGTGGTCGTGGACAATATGGTCACGTATGGATCAAATTCGAACCAAACGAAGGAAAAGGATTTGAATTCGTTGATGCTATCGTTGGTGGTAGCGTACCTAGAGAATATATCAAACCAACTCAAGAAGGTTTGGAAGCAGCATTGGAAAATGGTATGATTGCAGGTTACCCAGTAATCGATATCAAAGCTACATTATTTGATGGATCATACCACGATGTCGACTCTAGTGAAATGGCTTATAAGATTGCCGCAAGTATGGCATTAAAAGAAGCTGGAAAGAAATGTAAACCTGCTATTCTAGAACCAATTATGTTCGTAGAAGTAACTGCACCAAGTGAATACTTAGGTAGCGTTATGGGTGACGTTTCAAGTCGTCGTGGACAAATCACTGAACAGGAAGAACGTGGAAATGCCGTAATCGTTCGTGCACATGTTCCATTATCAGAAATGTTCGGATATGTTACAGACTTACGTAGCTTTACTCAGGGACGTGGAAACTACTCTATGAAGTTCGACCACTATTCAGAAGTTCCAAAGAGTATTGCAGAAAAAATTATTAAAGAGAATTCAAGCGAAAACTAGTTGATTTTCGCTTGGTTCTGAAATACAATATTTATTGTATGAAATATGTTAGCATTTAGGAGGAAATTATAAATGGCTAAGGAAAAATTTGACAGAAGTAAAACTCACGTTAATATTGGTACTATCGGTCACGTTGACCACGGTAAAACAACATTAACAGCAGCTATTACAACAGTATTAGCTAAAAAAGGTATGGCTAAAGCTGAAGCTTATGACCAAATCGATGGTGCTCCAGAAGAAAAAGAACGTGGAATCACTATCAACACTGCACACGTTGAATATCAAACAGAAAAACGTCACTATGCACACGTTGACTGTCCAGGCCACGCCGATTATGTAAAAAACATGATCACTGGTGCTGCTCAGATGGACGGAGCAATCTTAGTAGTTGCTGCATCTGATGGACCTATGCCTCAAACACGTGAACACATCTTGTTAGCACGTCAGGTAGGTGTTAAATATATCGTTGTTTACTTAAACAAATGCGATATGGTTGATGATGAAGAATTAATCGACTTAGTAGAAATGGAAGTTCGTGAATTATTAAACGAATACGGATTCGACGGAGACGAAACTCCAGTTATCCGTGGATCAGCTTTAAAAGCTCTTGAAGGAGATCCAAAATACGAACAATCAATCTATGATTTGATGGATGCTGTTGATACTTGGATTCCAGATCCAGCTCGTGAAATGGATAAACCATTCTTGATGGCAATCGAAGACGTTATGACAATTTCTGGTCGTGGTACAGTAGCTACAGGACGTGTTGAACGTGGTCAAGCTCACTTAAACGACGAAGTTGAAATCGTTGGTATCAAAGACACTCAAAAAACAGTATTAACTGGTTTGGAAATGTTCCACAAACAATTAGACGTTGCTGAAGCAGGTGACAACATTGGTGCATTGTTACGTGGTATTGCACGTGACCAAATCCAACGTGGACAAGTATTAGCTAAACCTGGAAGTGTACACCCTCACACTAAATTTAAAGCACAAGTTTATGTTTTAACTAAAGAAGAAGGTGGACGTCACACTCCATTCGTTTCTAACTACCGTCCTCAATTCTACTTCCGTACAACTGACGTTACAGGTGTAATCACATTGCCAGAAGGAACTGACATGGTAATGCCTGGTGACAACGTTGTTATGAACGTTGAATTGATCGCTCCAATCGCTATCGAAACTGGTACTAAGTTCTCTATCCGTGAAGGTGGACACACTGTAGGTGCTGGTAACGTTACTGAAATCGACGCTTAATTAGAATTTAAACTTTAAGACTGATACATTTGTATCGGTCTTTTTTTTGCTTTAAAATGAAATAAATGTAAATGAATGTAAAAATATTACATTCACCGTTGACATTATGATCATTTTAATATATCATACAAAACATATAAGAATAGTATGAAAAGAGGAGAATGATTATGACAAAATTAACTAGAGAACAACGAAATTTTAAATTCGAAACTTTACAACTACATGTAGGACAAGAACAACCAGACCCTACTACAGATGCACGTGCAGTTCCTATTTATCAAACATCATCATATGTATTTAGAAATTGTGATCATGCAGCTGCACGTTTTGGATTGAGTGATGCTGGAAATATTTATGGTCGTTTAACAAATCCAACGGAGGATGTATTTGAAAAACGTATAGCGGCTCTTGAAGGTGGTGTAGCTGCGTTAGCCGTAGCATCTGGTGCTGCAGCCGTTACATATACCATTTTGAACTTAGCTCAAAATGGAGACAATATTGTTTCAGCCAAAAATATTTATGGTGGCTCATTTAACTTGTTTGAGCATACTTTGCCTCAATATGGGATTGAAACAATATTTGTAGATATTTTTAAAGAAGAAGAAGTTGAAAATGCGATCAACGAAAAGACAAAGGCTTTGTATATTGAAACATTAGGAAATCCAAATTCAGATGTAGTAGATATTGAATCAATCGCAAAGATTGCTCATAAGCATAAAATTCCATTGGTAGTTGATAATACATTTGCCACACCATATTTAGTAAGACCGATTGAATATGGGGCTGATATTGTGGTTCATTCAGCTACAAAATTTATTGGGGGACATGGAACAAGTATTGGTGGTGTTATTGTAGATGGTGGAAAATTTGATTGGGAAGCTAGTGGAAAATTTGATTCTTTGACAAAACCAAATCCAAGCTATCATGGTATTAGTTTTACACAAGCATGTGGACCTGCTGCATTTGTTACAAAAGTACGTGCAATCTTATTAAGAGATACAGGTGCTACATTATCTCCTTTTAATGCATTCTTATTCTTACAGGGATTAGAAACATTATCATTACGTGTAGAACGTCATACATATAATGCATTAAAAGTTGTTGAATATTTAAATAATCATCCTCAAGTTGAAAGTGTATCTCATCCTAGTGTTTCTACAGATTCTAAACAACAAGAACTATATAAAAAGTATTTTCCAAATGGTGGAGGATCAATCTTCACATTTGATATTAAGGGTGATGCACAAAAGGCTAAGGACTTTATCGATAATCTAGAATTATTCTCTTTATTAGCAAATGTTGCGGATGTGAAATCATTAGTTATACACCCAGCAACAACTACTCATTCTCAATGTACAGAAGAAGAATTGCTTGATCAAGGTATTCGTCCGAACACAATTCGATTAAGTATTGGATGTGAAAATATTGATGATATCATTCAAGATTTGGATGAAGCATTTAAGGCAATCGCATAATTAATAAAAGTCAGAATCTAGGTTCTGACTTTTTGGTTTAAAATTTCAGATTTGTGAAAATATAAATAAACTTGTGAAAAATACAATAATTTTGATAGAATAACATTACTTTTTTGAAAGGATGATTTGATTGAATAAGTGAACTAGACGATTTATTGTTTATGCGATAGGAATGCTTGTGTTAGCATTGGGATTAACATTAAACACAAAGGCCGATCTAGGCGTTTCCCCGATAATATCTGTACCCTATAGTATTTCACAGATTGCAGGATATAATTTTGGAGATTTAACTTTTGTGGTATATGCTTTGTTTGTCGTAGTACAAATAGTAATTCATTTAAATTTGAAAAAGAATAAGAAAATTATGTCAGACTTATTACAGTTGCCACTAAGTTTAATATTTACACGATTATTAAATATATTTTCCACATATATACCAACTTCCCAGAACTTAGGCATTCGTTTTATTGTATTAGCCTTTGCGATAATTTGTACAGGTGTGGGTGCAGCCATGTCATTGAGTATGCAGCTTGTGCCAAATCCAGGTGATGGTATAGTACAGGCGTTAGCTGAAAGATTTAACAAGAGTGTAGGCTTAACTAAAAATCTATTTGATTGTTTTAATTTATGCATAACATTATGCATAAGTATATTTATAGCACATCAAATTGTTGGTGTCGGAATAGGAACGGTAATTGCGGTGCTTGGCGTTGGAAGGGTGATTGCACTATTTCATCATATTTTTGAATGTAAAATTGAAGAACTGATTTGCGAGTAAAAGACTGGTACTTGCCAGTTTTCTTTTAAAAGCAACGATGTAAGCGTATACAGTAAAAAATATGAAAAAAAATTAAAAAAACATTTGACGAAGTAAGAAGTATTTGGTAATATAGATGAGCACTGCTGAGGTGCACATGATCTTTGAAAA
>NZ_CAKVJB010000041.1 GCF_934754935.1 uncultured Holdemanella sp.
TGAGAATAATTATTATTCAAAACATTAGAATTTAAAATTTATCTATTTTATGAGTCCTTTTTCTTGACGTAGTACCAAATCACGGTGTTATGAGAAGAAAAATATTATGAGAAGTTGGACTAGAAAGTTCTTTTTTTTTGCACTTTTTTGTCCATTAAACTTCTCATAATTTTTATATGATATGATTCATTCGTATTCAATTATTGAGAGGAGATGAAATCATGGATACAAATGAATTTATTGACTTTATTCCATTGTTGAACGGCAGATTTAACACATAAATATTTTGACGAAACACTTAAGAAGTTTGATTGTATCCTTGTATTTAAACAAGGGCAGATTATTGAACAGGGATTATTTGAAGAACTTATGAAAAATAAAGGGTACTTCTATGACTTAAAAAACAAGGGATGTATTTAGAACCTCTTTTCACTTCAGTGATGAGGTTCAATTCGTGATATAATTAGGAACAAATAATGAATTACTTTTTGGATTAGTAGGTGGGCAGTGTATGAATGATTACAGAGGATTATTGATTAAGAAACAACGAAAAGAATTAGACATATCATTAGAAGCTTTATCACATGGGGTTTGTTCTCCTTCATATCTTTCTAAAATTGAAAATAATATCTTGGTCGCAAATGATGATATATACAATTTGTTGTTTAAAAAATTAGGGATTTGTACGATGGATACGATTAAAGAAGAAAGAATTAAACAAATGTTGGATCTTTTCTTTAAATACTATATGTCATCGGATTCAAAAATATTTAAGATAATTAATGAGCTTTTGGAATATAAAGATGAGGTTGTGTCATCCTGTTTATTTGTTCAATATCAATTGTTTTTACTATTTGCTTCTGAATTGAATTCTCAAATCAATATATCATTTGCTGAAGTGGAAGCGTATTATTCGTACATGGATGATTCGCAAAGAGAATATTTTAATTTGTTTAGATTATCTTCTGGAAATATAGAACTATCTGATAATGAAGAATGGATATTTATAAGAAGAGTGAAGGCCAAAGCCAATCTATATGCATATCAAAAAAATGTTTTTGCGGCATACGATCTTTATAAAACATGTTTAAACTATGCGGTTGAATTAGGAAATAAGATGTTGATTGCGGAAATCCTATGTTCATTAGGATGGCTTTGTCTGGATATAGATTTAAATCAAGCTGAAAAATATTACACAAGTGCAGCTCAGTATGACTCACAATATAAAATGTTGGCTTTTTACAATCTGGGAGCAACTATGATGCAGCATAAGGATTGTATGGAAAAGGGAAATCAATACTTAAAGAAAGGATTAAAATCATGTACTGATGACTTTTTTGTAGTCAAATATAAAGAGGCTTTATTTGTATATGCGATCCTAAAAGAGAATATAGACGATGCAAAAAGATTAATCAAAGAATTAGATGATTCTAAGTATATCGATGTTTTCTCTATGATGCTAAATGATGATTATCGATTAAATGTTGACTATCAGAATCGATTAAAAGAATTAAGGAATGATTCTTCTTTGTTTAAATTCTTATTCATAAAAAATTGTGAACACTTGCATAAATATAAAGAGATTTGTGTCGCAAATAATTTTATATAATTTTAGTTTTGTGCAAGATCACCTAATAAATTGAACTTAACATAGACAAGAAACCCATTTATTTCTCATTGACAGTTTCTTGTCTTTTCGTTTGACTTGAAAAATAATAACCCTAAGGAAAAGGGGGTTGTTTATGTTTAAACTTATTCAGAATCATAAAGTATTATACTTTATTACACTCATTCTCATTGTTTCATATTCAGTAGTGGATCTATTGAAATCAATCATAATGAGTTATATATTTGATGATCATCTTCTGGATTCAATTTCAAACCTTATAGTAATCGTATTCATATTTTTAGGTGTCTATTTAATTGTTTCCACTTTGCAACAATATGTAGCGGAGGTGTTGAAGAATAAAATACGTTATAGTTTAAATAAAAACTTGTATAAATCGTATGCTTCCAGGAATATAGAATCGTTTCAAAAAAAGGATAGCAGTGAAATATTGAATGAATTTAATAATGAAGTGAATGTGGTGATTGATAATTATGTTTCTTCAAAATTAAATGTGTTTTCGTTAACTATTTCATTGATATTGGGAAGTCTATATATCGCAAATCTAAGTGTAGAAATATTAATGTTTCTGCTCTTTTGTGCTTTTATAACGATTTTTATAAATAGTATTTTTAAGAATCGTTTAAAGAAGAATCAAATGAATTATTTGGATTCAATGAAGCAATGGCTTTATTCTATTAAGAATCTGTGTCGTTGTTTTAGTGATATAAAGATATTAAATTTGGAAAAAGTATTTTGTGACGGTCTGGACATTGAGAATAAGAATTTAGAACAAAGTACTCTAAAAAATAATGGATTTATAAAAATACTTACTTCTATAAATTCTTTTATTTCTCAAGCCATGTTTTTTTTGACATTGCTCTTTGGAATTGTATTAATACATTATAATCGATTAACAGTAGGACAATTATTAGGAATTGCACAAGCTAGTAATATGGTGATCCTGCCAATCGTTAATTATGCAAATCTTCGAAACATGATTCAATCTTCTAAGCCAGTACTACAAAAACTGTTGGACGATTCAGTATGCTATGAAGAAAATGAGCCCATTGTTTTTGATGAACAAATTCATGACATTAAGATTAAGCATTTAAGTTATTCTTATGGTGCTCGTCAAATATTGGATTTAAATAATTTGGTAATAGATCAGGGGAAAAAGTATTTAGTCATTGGTAAAAGTGGTGATGGTAAGAGCACGTTTTTAGATGTTTTAACAAAGCAGAAAAAAGCGGATGGCGTTTATGTGAATGATACGGATTTGAAGGATATTCAATTTAGCGCATATGCCGATAAGTTTTCTTATGTGAATCAAAACAATGACTTATTACCGTTTTCTTTTGAACAAAACATTACTTTAGGAAAGGAAATGAGTAAATATTCCTTGAAAGATTTAGTAACTATATTTAATTTAGAATCAATATTTGATAAGGAAAGAGACAATCTTGATTTTGAACATTTGAATTTAAGCGGTGGAGAGAAGCAACGTATTTGTTTGGCAAGAGCAATGTACAGAAATAAAAAATGGCTTTTCTTAGATGAGGCTTTTTCTGCAATCGATAAAACAAATTCAGATCGAATACATCAATTCATTTTATCCAATCCAGATCTTACAGTATTGTCTATTGAACATAAAGTAACAAAGGAAACAGTTTCTTTATATGATAAAGTCTTATTATTTGAAAACAAAAAGATTGTAACTATGGATGTCGAAGAGTACTTAAATAGTAGCTTTTAAAAGAGAATACGTGTGAAGCGATTTAAACCATATTTAAAATTGTTCGTAGGTATCTAGCTGTTACCTAAATATCCCATGTTAACGAAGCCCCCCAATCCACGATATAGTTGTTACAAATTCATGTGATAGAATTATACAGCTATAGGTCTATATATGTCATAATAGGAATTGACACAAGTTTATTGCTTGTGTATATATTTAAATCGGTATCCCTCTCCGTCAATTGCAGCATATTAGCTAATTAGCTAAAAAAAGAACTGCAGAACTGCGGGGATAGCTTGGTAAGAAAGGTTTCAAAAGAAGCCTGTTCCCAAGAATCTCATCACTTCAGTGATGAGAGGTTCAAGAAATTAGGGCAGGCAAGGGCAACAAAATATATCAAATAATGGGAAAATATGTTTTGTGCAGAATGGCATTAAATAGGGGTTTTAAAATAATTAAATGTATATAATTAGAAAAACGGTGCAAATGATATATTTTCCCAAGTTAGACTGATGTGAACTTTACGTATAAAATATACAAATACCATAATTTTATCTGACGCCACAAACCATAGATAAAGTTGAATTGACTAGGATGCTTTTGCCATTTACTGCATTAACCATTATAATTGACCTATGAGAATTGCAGTATTAGAAGATAGTTTGATTCAACAAGAAAGAATACGAAATCTATTGGATTTAAATCATAGACTTTGTTTTTTTCGTACAGTTGAAGAATATATGGAATCCAATTTCTATTTTGATTTATTGTTATTAGATATTGAACTAGAGAATCAAAATGGCATTGAATTCATTAAAAAACATCCAGACAAACAGCGCTTTATTGTATATGTAAGTAGTCATAGTGAAGTTATGGCCGATACATTTGATACAAATGTTTTAGGATTTGTTACGAAAAATCGAATAGAAGAAGTCCTAGTTGAAAAGGTAAATCAGGTAGAAAATCGTATTCATCAATTGGAAAAGATTGCACTGAGTTTACCGTATGAAACAAGATATGTATATAGGGATGATATTCTGTATTTTCAAATTGAGAATGGCATATTCGTTTTATTGAAAGATGGAACGAAATTATCTTTAGTGAACGAAACACTGAAAGAGATAGAAGCAACGTTATCGGATTCTTTTGTTCGTGTAAATAATAATGTGCTTATCAACTTTTCTAAAGTCGATTATTTGGATGTAAAGAATCATGAGATCATTATGTTCGATGGTACGATTATTTCTGTGAGTGTTCGAAGATGGAAAAAGGTAAAGGAACACTATATTCAGATGAGGACAAGCATATGAATATTCTAATGAACAGTATGTATTATGTTTGCGAACAATGTTTCTATTTAAAAATAATGAAGAATTCACTATATCCAAAATGCATTCTTTCATTCTTATTAAATGGTTTATGTGTGTTTTTAACCGCTGAATATATACATATAAACTGGCTGTCTGTATTTCTACAATTGTTGATTCCCATTCTATGTTTGAATATTTCCACACAAAAACATCATATATTAGAATCTGTTATTTCAAATTTGATCGTCGTTTCATTTCAAACAATGAATATCCTTCTATTTCGTTCTTTGACTATAGAATATTATGCATTTTCAACAATACTCACAATCAGTGGATGCGCAATCTTTTATCAAATCTTTAAATATGAAAGTTTAGAATTTAGTCAGAATATGCAATATGGTGTTTCTATAATTCTATTTATATTTAGTTATCTTTATATGTTGTTGATGACAGACTTGTTTTCTAGAACAGAATTTACATATATGTATTTCATAAAGAATAGCCAAATCTATGTGTTTGTGTTTACCATATCAGTTCTTGTGTTATTAAGTGTAGCCATCATTGTTTTTTCTAGAATACGCTCAAAATTAGAGATTGAGATGTATCGAAATTTCATTGAGTTATCCAGCCATTACACAGAACAAATGATTCATGAACAGACGGGAATCAAGGAGTTGATTCACGATATGCGAAATTCTTTGGACGATATAAAGGTTCTGTCGCAAAAGAAAGAATATGCGGCAATTGAAGAACAAATCAATCAAGAGTTAGTAAAATATGGAAAGTTATATCCCCATTCTATATGTATAAATCCATATGTGGATGTAATTCTTCAAAGTTTTATTCAAAAACATAAATTGGATTATGATATACAGATACAGGTTCCTAAAAGAATCGATTCTATGGATACACAAGACTTAACAACACTACTTACATGTGTATTAGATAGTAGCTTAGTTAAAGAAAATGAGACTTTCATGTTTCATATGAATCTAAAGGAGAAAGAGCTGATTTTACATGTTCAATATCCTTTGGACATAAAGAATATGACATCTTCAAATCAATCTATACTGAATATCATTTTGAATAAGTATCATGGAACAAAAATTATGGATTCAAAGGATATGAAAATCATTTTATTTATCGAATAATCGAAATCAATTGACGGTTATTCGATTTTTTTTATGCTTCTTTTTCTTATGTGTATTAATAAAGAAAAGGAGTTGATAAATTGTGATTAAAATACAGAATCTAAAGAAAACATATAAAGATTGTGTGGCACTCGATACGGTTTCTATGCATATAAGAAAAGGGGAATTTGTTGCGATTATTGGAGCAAGTGGAAGTGGAAAAACAACCTTACTAAATATTATTGGTGGTTTAGATACGAATTATATGGGAAGTTGTGTAGTTCGAAATAAAGAGATGTCTTCTTTATCAGATGTAGAGTGTTGTACATTAAGAAGTCGGTATATTAGTTATGTATATCAATTTTTTAATCTAATTTCTTTTTTGACAGTGAAAGAAAATATGTGTTTGACAAGTCAAATCAAAGGGAAAAAAGTGGATGAAAAAGAGTTGGATCAAGTATTGAAATTGTTAGGGTTAGAGCATAAAAAAGATAGCTTTGCGAATGAATTGTCTGGAGGTCAGCAACAGCGAGTTGCGATTGGTAGAGCCATTCTTGCACATACAGATATCATATTGGCAGATGAGCCGACGGGGAATTTGGATGGAGAGAATGCTGAAAATGTGATGGATATTTTAAAGGCATTGAATGAAAAGTCAAAGACAATTGTATTGGTTACGCATGATTTGAAAATCGCCAATTATGCAGATCGAATCATTCGTTTAGAACAAGGAAAAATTGTATGAATATAGTCAAGAAATATAGAAGTCGTAATAAGAAAAGCTATGTTTTATTATTGAGTATTTTATTTTTATGCACATTTCTTTTAACTTCTCTTTTTGTAGTAAAAGACTCTTATGATCAATATCGAATCAATGCAGCCAAAAGTTTTTATGGGGATTATGATGTGAAATATACAACGTTTGCGTATACACAAAATAAAGAATATACAGATACATACTTAGATAGTTTGAGTTATGAAACGCCTTTGCCCTATATGTATAAAGGAACTTTTGATTCTTTGGTTTCAACTACAAATTTTAGTGTGTATCCAATACGTTTGATAGAAGGAAAGTATCCTAAATCCAATGAGGTGTTGATCCATAAAAAGTATCAGAATAAATATAAGGTGGGGGACACAATAAAGCTATATGCTGATCAAGATTCTAAAGAATATAAGATTAGTGGTGTCTATGAAAATCTAAACAATCAGCTGATCAATTATAGTTTTTATACAAGTACGCATTCAAAAAAGGATGCAATGTATGTTTATGCGAATTTAAAAGATAAATCGGCAATCGCAACACTACCCGTACAGGATTATGAATTGAATTCGGATATGGTGGTTGCCAAATATCATTTGAATGTAGAATATGAAAACATTTTTAAATCTCTGATTCTGTTTATGAGTGTATGTTGTTTCTTATTTGTGTATAGCGTTCTATCTGTACACCTAAAGAAAAAGAAGGTTTATTATGATCAACTCTTTATATTGGGGATGAATAAAAAGAACATTCGTTTGTCTATGATTAAGGAATATACCTTGCTCTTTGTAGGAATTGAGTGTATGGGAATCGGATTTACATTTGTATTGTGGGGCTTGTTTTTAAAATGGATTCAAATGAATCTTCCATTTAGTTTAAATCTATCAAGATACCATCTATGCATATTATTGTTGATTTTATTTGTACAATACGTATCTGCATTTGGATTGAGTTTAGTAAGACATAAATATTATTGCTTTAGAAAATTGCATATTTCCAATTTATCCATTGTTGAAACAATGAGAAATGGAAATGGTTTATTTATTGCGTTTGTTGTTGCGATGAGTTCCATGTTTATGTGTGTATCCATGCAGTCATTAACATCTTGGATTCAAACAAATAAACAAGAAGTGCAGTATGAACATGATGTGAGTGCTACATTTAATATATTTGATCATACATTGATTCCTGAATTTATTGAGGAATCAAAAGAAATTCTTAAGTCGTATGAGCATGAATTTAATTATAACATTCAATGTGATGCGAATATAAATAATGAACAAATAGAAACCAAGATTACAAATGAATATAATGATTTTGTCTTAAGTAATTCATATGAAGATAATGTAAGATTGCAATTGTATAAACAAGGTGGAGAATTGATTGATGTACTCGATATATCGGTAGAAGAACATATACATAGTGGGGATAATAAAGTTTTGTATATTCCTGAATCAAAAGTAATGGAATGGTTAAATGCATATCCAGATACATTTATTACGGGGGATTTGTGGGTAAATACCAAACAATCGGCATTACTAAAAAAGAAGCTTGATCATATTCAATTGTCTAGAAGAGATGATTTCTATGTGTTGGATAATAAAACGGACACAAAGAATCTTGTTGAAACGATGAATATGTGTCAAAAAATCGTACAGTTCTATCAATTTATATTGATGATCACTTCTATTGTGATCGTATATATGCAGTTGTATCAACATTTCTACGCGCACAAAAATGAGTATGATCTGTTGCATACTATTGGCATGTCTTATAAAAAAATTCGTAGGATGTATATAGTAAAACTATTGACTTTCATAACAATACTGGATGTGATTGTATTGTTGATTACTCGAACAATTCAAATGGAAGTGTCAGGTTTATATTTAATGGGAAGTCTAATACTTTGTATTTTATTTACCAAATTGATTTTCTATCGTATATACAAATAGTATATTTAAAAAAATTCAGTAAATGTCAAAAAGCCCTTGTTTAAGGGCTTTTCTGATCATATGTCCAATTCAATGTGCTACACAGTGTGTAGCATTTTTAAACAATTAAAATAGTAACGATAAGTAATCTTGCCTTGAATCAAGTATTCTGATAATTTCGATATTATCATTTTTGATATTATAGAATACAAGTTGTTTAGATACGACTAGATAACGTAATGAAGTATCCATATTAAATCGATCTGACAATTTTGGGCCTAAATAAGGATTATCCTTTAATAAGGCAATCGCATTTACAATGGTGCTTTTTAATTTTTGTGCAGCTTGTTTATTGTTAAATTGACTAATAATATAGCTTTCGATATTTAAAAGATCATCAATAGCTGTCCTTTTGTAAATAATCTGCATGTTATAAACCTAATATTTTCTTAGCTTCTTCTTCAGAATAAGATTCAGTACAATTCATACCAATTTCTAATTCTTTTATGAGTTTAGTTAAAGCTTTGGCTTTCATGTTTTCAGCATTATCTTCAGTTACAGAAAATGGAAAGCCTCCAGTATTTAATGCTTGTTGAAAAAATACGTTAACGGCATCTGTTAAAGTTAAGCCATTTTTCGCAAAAACTTCTTCCAATTCATTTTTAATTTCTGAATTCATACGAATTCTAAATACATCATCTTTTTGAGCATTGATTACGTTACGCATAATTAACCATTCCTTTCACTTATAGTATATTTGTCTTTTAATAAAATATCAATAAATGTAGTAACGGTGTGTCCACATCCAATCCCTAAATATAAAAAGAGCCAGAAACTAGCTCTTTTCATCGTCTTTTACATACTCCAATATATCACCAGGTTGACAATCTAATACTTCGCAAATAGCTTCTAAAGTAGAGAAGCGAATCGCAGAAATCTTGCCTGTTTTCATCTTTGATAAGTTGACATTGCTGACACCAACTTTCTCAGACAACTCTTTTAAACTCATTTTTCGATCGGCCATGACACGATCTAATCGCAATATGATCTTACCCATAATTACAACGTCTCATCACTCAATTGTTGTAATTCTTGTCCATATCTAAATATATAAGATAATAAATAGATAAGTGCGGCAAAAATTAAGAAGCTTAATTCAAAACGAATATCGAACTTGATTTGTGTGACATATTTTGAATTGAAGAGTAGATCAAAGTTGATTATCTGCTTAAAATACATAACACGACATACTTCAAGAATATTAAAGACAATACCACTGACAAGAATATACTTGGCAAGGTTTTTAATATGATCAGCAACACGAACATCAAATGGAGTATGATCCATCGTAATCGTACAAATAGATTCAATTGTTTGTACAGATTTATAAATGATGAATATAAGAATTGCAATCAACAAGAAAAGAATTGGCAACCACATGGACATGGTATCTTTTTGTAAAGCAGTATCATCTTTAAACATCAATTGAAGAAAGTCAATTCTTATACTTCCAAATAAAGTATTATATACATCTTTGTTGAAGGCATAGAATAGACTAAGTCCAATCGATAACACAACAGAAATTAAACAAACCCCTCGAACAATTTCTAAAACAAAGCACATTTTCTTCAATAAACCTTTAGACTTATCACTCATGATATTACCTCCTAACATTAATAAATTAATGCTTATCGTTAATTTAATTATATATTACATAAATAATAAGTCAATATATGTTTCACATTAATTAGAAACTTTAGCTCAAAATGCGGGAGCTGAGGTTGTAAAAAAAGCAGCACTACTAGCTGAGGGTAATGATGGAATGATTAGCTTTTCTTATGAGGAAAAAGAAGAGTTTGATGTGGTATTAAAGAAGTATGGTTTAGATTTAATCAGTATGATTGCTCCAACCAGTCATCAACGTATTCAAATAATCGCCAAAGATGCAGGTGGCTTTATTTATTGCGTATCTTCATTAGGCGTAACGGGTGTTCGTTCTACGATCACAACGGATATTTCGGCTATGGTAAATCTTGTGCGAGAAGTCACAGACGTTCCTGTTGCGGTAGGTTTTGGAATCTCAACACCAGAACAAGCAAAAAAATGGCAACTCAATCTGATGGAGCAATCGTGGGTAGTGCCATTGTGAAGATTGTTGAGAAGTATGGAAAAGATGCACCTAAGTATGTTGAGGAATATGTCAAAGAAATGGTGCAAGCGATAAAATAAAAGAGGTCTCAGTCAATTATGGTTGAGACTTTTAAAATGTTTAGTTCCATTCCTTTTCTAGAAGAAAATCACGAATGTTTCAATGCTTGATTATAAATCTTAGCCTCCTTATGTAGTAAATAATACAGTTGTAACTGATAATTAGTGTTCAAAATACGATTTTATCAGTTATAACTGATAAAATATAAAATTAAAGAAAAATATAAAGATAAACCTTTTGAAATTTGAATCCGTATTTGATTCATAATAATAAAAAGGCTGTGGACTAAGCGATATTGAAGTCGCTTTCTGTCTCACAGCTTTTTCTTTCTTTTACTATGAATGGTAAATGGAATAGACTAAGTCCAATCACTCCAAGCATGATGACTCTAAATAAATAGATATAGTATCCATGATTTAGGTTAAGAAATGGAAGTCCTTCTAATGGTGGTCTTACAATAAACATAAAGTTTGTATCATAAACTGACAAAATAGAATTCATATATAGGTTAAAAATTAATAACGCAAATAATACAACTAGATTGTCTTTAAATGCCTGCATACCTAGGTTTGCGTGTTTGAAACGAATCAAATATAAAGAAAACCATGTTAATGTTGCATGATACATGAAACATTGATATACATTGGCTACATTAAATTCAACGCCATACGTTGGAATCAAGATAGCGGCGATTCCTCCACAAGTACCGACAACCGCAAAGAAGTTGATCATTTTTTGTTTTAGTGGACCATCCTTTCCAAAAGTGATGTAGGCCGCAATAAACAATAAGATACTGCAGATATGGAATGGAAGGGATTGCGGATTTAAGTGCATTCCTCCATGTGTACTTGGAATCATATCTGACATCATTTTTGTGGTTTCGCTCAATAAACATATAAACATAAAGAAGTAACAAGCATTTTGTAGCGTGAAATCTTCTTTTTTCGCATAGTGATTCATAATTAGGATAAATAGAATACAAATTCCTATCCATATAAAGTGTTTTGTAGTAAACATATGCCCTCTCCTTATAGTCAACAGATTATACCATTCAAAACATAAGTAAACAATGATAAAATTCTTAAACTTATCTTAAATTAAGTGATATACTTAGTCGTTAGTGAGGTTTTTATGAAACGGATTGATTTTGAAAATGATACAGTGACAAGAAATATTATAAGTGCTGCTTTCCCTTTATTGGTAGCACAAATTATGAGTCTTCTTTACAATGTTGTGGACCGTATCTATATTGCTCGAATTCCTAGTATTGGGACATATGCATTAGGCGCTATTGGTCTATGTTTTCCCTTGATTGTGATTATCAATGCATTCGCAAATCTGTTCGGCAGTGGTGGGGCACCATTGTTTTCAATCGGTCGAGGAGAAAAGAATAGTACAAAGGCAAACTTAGTCATGAATACTTCATTTACGATGCTAGTATTGTGTTCGATTGTTTTAATGATTGTTCTTTATCCTTTCTTAAAGCATATATTAACCTTATTTGGAACATCCACATCGGCCATGAAATATGCCTATCCATATATGATGATATATCTAATAGGAACATTACCTTCTATGCTTACTTTGGGGATGAATCCATTTATCAATGCGCAAGGCTATTCAACGGCAGGTATGTGTTCAGTATTGATTGGGGCTATTATGAATTTAGTGTTAGATCCCATATTTATTTTCCTGTTTGGACTTGGTATTCAAGGGGCTGCCATCGCAACTATCATTTCTCAATGTGTTTCAGCTATCTTTGTGTATTGGTTTTTAAAGAATCGTTCGGAATTAAAAGTAAGATTATTGAACAAAAATGAATTCATCGATTGTAAAAGTTATGCACAAAATATTATTAGTTTAGGAAGCAGTAGTTTTATCATGCAGCTCACAAACAGTTTGGTTTCGATTTGTTGCAACAACGTGCTATCCATAACAGGTGGAGATATTTATATTTCGGTGATGACCATCATTTCGAGTGTAAGGCAATTAGTAGAAACACCGATTCATGCGATCAATGATGGTTCTAGCCCAGTTTTAAGCTATAACTATGGAGCTAGAAGAGCAAGTCGTATTCGAAAGGCAATTAAAGTGATATCTATTCTTGTCTTTGGTTATACCGCTATAGTTTGGAGCTTGATTATTCTAATTCCACATGCATTGATCCAAATCTTTAGTTCAGATCCTGTTCTTGTCAATAATACAGTGCCAGCTTTGAAACAATATTTTGCGGCCTTCATATTCATGGATTTGCAGTATATTGGACAGAATGTATTTAAGTCATTAAATAAAAGAAAACAAGCCATCTTCTTTTCTATTTTAAGAAAAGTCATTATTGTCGTGCCACTTACATACATCATGCCACTTTATCTTCATATGGGTACAGATGGTGTTTTCTTGGCAGAACCTGTATCGAATGTGATTGGTGGAACTCTTTGTTTCGTAACAATGTTAATGACAATCATGCCGGAATTAAAGAGAATGGAAAATAAAAATGTGATAAAATGATATCCGCGAGGTAGAAAAAATGGTACAAGATATTTATCCACATAAATTACATAATGAATTTGATCCGAATGTACAGGCAACACAAAAGGATGTATTGCTATGTATTGTGAATGGAAGAATCATAATTCATTTAAATTGTTTTGAGAATAAGGAAGTTGTTTTTCCTAAAGTGAGTGATATACAAATAGAAAATGTAGAGTATCGCTATTTGTTTTCAATTGATAATACGAAATATTTCTTATGTGATATGCAATTAGAAGAGAACCAGATTCCATCAGGATATGGTTATGTTGAAGAGAGAAGTTTACGTATTGAAGGGATTGAGCCAAAAGACAATTTGTTTGCGGCCATTACTGGAAAGCATTTGGCAGATTGGTATCGAGATACTAAATTCTGTGGAAGATGCGGACATAAGATGGTGCATTCAACAACAGAAAGAGCGATGGTCTGTCCAGAGTGTCATAATACAGTCTATCCAAGAATTATGCCGGCTGTGATTGTGGGGGTAATCAATGGGAATAAGTTGTTGCTGACAAAATATCGTACGGGATTTAAATATAATGCGTTGATTGCTGGCTTTACTGAAATTGGTGAAACTGTAGAAGAAACGGTAAAACGTGAAGTTATGGAAGAGGCTGGAATCAAAGTCAACAATATTCGTTACTATAAATCGCAGCCTTGGGGAAGTGCCAATGATATTTTGTTGGGGTTCTTCTGTAATGTAAAAGGAAATGATGAAATATCTATGGATACCAATGAATTGAAGTATGCAGATTGGGTTCAAAGAGATGAAATTATTCTTCAGCCTGGTGAATTTAGTTTAACAAATGAAATGATGAAATTATTTAAAGAGAATAAAGTAGAGTGAAAGTATTACACTCATTCTTCTAAAAATGATGAGGATATGGTACAATAAAGCGTGTAAAAAAATATTTATAGAAAATAGGAGTGAAAAATTATGGCAATTTCTGCAGGTGATTTTAAAACAGGATTAACTTTAATCGTTGATGGTGATCCTTGGGTAGTATTAGATTTCCAACATGTTAAACCTGGTAAAGGTGCAGCAATCTTAAAAACTAAGATGAAAAACTTAAAAACAGGTAATACACAAGAAAGAAACTTCAATGCTTCAACTAAATTTGAACAAGCTAACATTTCTAAAAAAGCAGCTCAATTCTCATATGAAGCAGATTCTACATATTACTTCATGGATTTAGAAACATACGATACTTATGAATTAACAGCTGACCAAGTTGATTTCAACAAATACTTTATTGTTGAAGGTGCTGAAGTATCTTTGATGTTCTTCGAAGGAGAATTATTATCTGTTTCTGTTCCAGAAAAAGTTGAATTAACAGTAGCTGAAACAGATCCAGCAATCAAAGGTGCACCATCTAACCAAACTAAAGATGCAACTACAGATACTGGATTAACATTAAGAGTTCCACAGTTCATCGAACCAGGTGAAAAAATCGTTGTATTCTCAACAGATGGAAAATATGCAGGAAGAGCTTAATCGCTCTTCTTTTTTTAACTATGAATAAAGTTGTCTTAATTACAGGTGGTGCTCGTGGTATTGGAAGTGCAATCGCATTGGAACTCGCAAAACATGGTTATGACATTGTCATTAATTATTTAACTTCTAAACAGCCTGCCAAAGAATTAAAAGAAAAAATAGAATCGGAATATCATGTTCGTTGCCTTACAATTTGTGCAGATGTATCCGATGTGGATCAGGTAAATATCATGGTTAGTGAAATTGAAGAAAAGATGGGTGGCGTAGATATATTAATTAATAATGCGGCTGTGGATCTTTCCAATCTATTTCACTTAAAGAATGCCGAAGAATTTAAAAGAACATTAGATGTAAATGTTGTAGGTGCTTTTAATTGTAGTAAAAGAGTCTATAAACACATGTTAGATCAAGAATATGGAAGAATCATCAATATATCAAGTACCAATGGAATCAACACATATTATCCAATGTGTATCGATTATGATGCTTCAAAAGCAGCCTTGATTTCAATGACACACAATCTTGCAGCCGAATTTGGACCATATATCAATGTGAATTGTGTTGCTCCAGGCTTTATTGGAACCGATAATGAACTAGATGGCTATGATGAAGAGTTCTTAAAGGAAGAAACCGAAAAAATCATGGTGAAACGTTATGGAAAACCAGAAGAAGTGGCCTATCTTGTTCGTTTCTTGATTAGTGATGAAGCGAACTTCATCAACAATTCCATCATTCGTATTGATGGTGGACAAATGGGTAGTTGTTAAAAAAATAAGCCTCAAATGTGGCTTATTTTAGTATATATTTGATATTTCTTGCAGTTCCAGTTTTTTGAACTACATTCTTTTCGATAAGAGAATTTAGAATTCGAATTGTTTTATATTTTGTGAACTGAGTTTCATCTTCAATTTGTGTACGAGATAGTTTTAAATTCTTTTTTAGAATTGAAACAACTACCTTCTCGTCTTCGCTTAATGAAATCAAATTTGATTCAATAGGCAATATGACAGTGATTGAGTTTTCATAAATTTTAAATTCAGGTTTATTTTGAAAATCTTTATATGAAGCATTTATTCTTTTGATTCCAGAACCAAACATTTCAATATAATTTAGTCTAAAGAAGATATTACCAATAATAGGATTTCTTAAAAAAGATATTTGACCATCTAAATATTCTTTTTCACTTATTTCACGAGGTAGATCTCCACAAGAAGTAATTTCAATTTTATCATCGAACATGGAAATGCGTATTCTAGCGTTGATATCCCATAAGCGGTGTACTAGAGAATTAGCTAAAGCTTCTCGAAATGCTTCTTCTGGGATTTTTTCTTTACTGATTCTAAGACTACCTTCAATTTTTTCGTATTGGTAATATTTTTTATACATATTTAAAACGCGATGGTACATTTCTAAAATGGAAATATGGTCTAGTATTTCTCGATCCATTATTTCATTGATGTTTGCTCCGAAACGAATGACATCAACACCTTTAAATGGATTAGAATCTGCAATTAAAGCTGCTGCATTGTTGTATTTTCCGTTTTTAATAAGGCCTAACGTTCTTAGTATATCGGTATTTATATGATTTACATCAAGCTTTTTAGAAAGTTCATCTTCTAATGTTTGAAAAGTTAAATCTTGTTGAGTAGATTCTTGTTCTTCATAAGATTGATTTAATCCTTCAAGGACAAGTCGGTTTAATTCCAATCGATCCACCTCGATAGTAGATGAGTCATTTCTTTTGTATGCTTTTCCTTTATAAAAATAAGGCTTAAAAGTTCCCTCGAATACTTTTAGAATGATTGTATTTTCTTTTGTGATATCTAAAGTGTAAGAAGGAATAGGTTTGATGGAATCATTGATTTTGTTTTCTAAATTCAAACAAGCATCAATTGGATTATCAATTCCTTTAACAGTTCCATCATCACAAATTCCAAAGATGATTTCTCCATTTGAATAATTCGCAAAGGCACTTATTGTTTTTAAAAACGAATTACTGTTTATATTTTCTTTAAATTCCAAAGTTCTTGTTTCACGCATAGTTATCACATCCTTATATTCATTATAGTATCGTTTGAATCGATTTGCAACGATACGATTATCGTTGCACAATATAATGCAACGATTCAATGATCGTTTGAAACAAAAAAGATGCACTAGGCATCTAAGTTGTTTTTCATATTTGTTAGGGCTAGAAGAATAGATAGCTTTCCATATTCTAATGTTAATCCACCCTGCATATATAAAGTGTATGGTTCAACGACTGGAGCATCTGCACTTAATTCAATTGTACTTCCTTGTGTAAAGCTTCCGGCAGCCATAACTTCATCAAATGGATAGCCTGGCATTGGAGCGGCCATAACACGAACAAAGGAATCGATAGGACTTGTGGATTGAATACCTTGTGTAAAACTAACAAGATTTTCTTTGGAACCAAGCTCTAAAGTTTGAATGATATCCGTTCTTTCATCATTATAAGCAGGAGATACATTCTTGTATCCTAATTTTTCTAGCATATAGGCTGTAAAAACTGCGGTTTTTAAAGCGCTCTTAACGGCATTTGGCGCCATGAAGATACCCTTAAAGAAAGAGTTGTTCAAGTTAAAGTTTGCACCCAAATCCTTACCAATTCCAGGAGCTGTTAAGCGTTCAGCGACCATGTTGATCAATTCTTTATTACCAGCTACATATCCTCCAGTAGAGGCGATTCCTCCACCTAAGTTTTTCATTAAGGATCCAACTACAACATCCGCACCAATATGTCCTGGTTCCAATTTTTCAACAAGTTCACCATAACAGTTATCTACCATGATAATAACGTCTTTGTTTACTTCACGAATCTTTTTGATGATACGCTCAAGCTTTGAAATGGTTAATGATAAACGGTGGGCATATCCTCTAGATCTTTGGATTTCCACCAATTTTACATTGTTTTCCTTTAAACGTTCAACAATCTTATCATCATCAAAATCATCATTCACTAAATCAATCTGTTCATACTTTACACCATTGGCTTTTAGCGATTGTGTAGAATCACCACATAAACCAATCATTTCCTGCAATGAATCATATGGAGCACCCGAAATAGAAATCATTGTATCTCCATGTTTTAATAGGGCAGATAAGGTTAAGTATAAAGCGTTTGTACCACTCATGATCTGAGGACGTACTAAAGCATCTTCACATCCTAGTACTGTCGCAAAAATACGTTCGATCTTATCACGACCTTCATCATAGTTACCATATCCGTTGATATCCGCAAAGTCAGAATAAGAAACGTGATTCTCAATAAATGCAGCTAAGATACGATCTGAATTGTATAAACATACATCATCAATTTTTTTATAAATATCTTTTAAAACGACATCCGATTCTTCTGCCATTTTCAATAAGTCTTTATCAATTTGTTCTAAAATCATAAATAACCTCCAAAAGTCCACTTCTTCTATTATACACGATTTATATATTTGTGGTATGCTCAAGTCAAGATAAGAAAGAGAGTAAGATATGGAAAAAGTATTATTTTTGGATTCACCCATGAAAGAAAAGCCATATGGTTCAATGCGTATTCAAGAAAAGTTTGGCTTTGGTCCTATAGATAAAAAGATTGGAGAATATTGGGCAATTAGCGCTCATGACAACGGATTAAGTACAATCAAAAATGGAAAATATAAAGGTGAAACATTAAAAGAAGTGTATTTAAATCACAGAGAATTATTTGCGAATGATTCTCATGACAAGTTTCCATTATTAGTTAAAATCAATGAGATTCAAGAACCATGCTCTGTACAAGTCCATCCAGATGATGCGTATGCTAGAAGGTATGAAAATGATTATGGTAAAGCTGAATTCTGCCTGTGGCTAGATGTTGAAGAAGGTGCCAAAATCATTCGTGGACATAGGGCCAACACAAAAGAAGAATTTAGAAAGTCTGTAGAGGAAAAAGCTTGGGATACTTTATTTATTCGAAAACCAGTACACGCAAATGAATTTGTTTATACACCAGCGGGTACTGTTCATGGTATTGAAGGAAAGCTAATGATGGCTGAAGTGCAACAATCCAGTGATGTTACGTATCGTATATATGATTATGACAGGAAAGATGCCGATGGGAATATGCGAGAACTACATATTGATCAGGCTATTGAAGTCACAAATATTCCACATGTTGAACCAGATGTACATCCAACAATTAAAATGTTAGAAGGAAATGAAGTCATTGAATATATGAATGAAAAATATTTTAGTGTGACTCGATATAAGATTCAAAATGAAATTCAGATCAACAATCCTTCTTATTCTCTTTGTTTACCATTAAGAGGAAATGGAATTTTACATATAGATGGAAGAGATTATGATATCCAAGCAGGCATTGGCTTTATCGTCACGAGTCATACAAAAACATATTCCATCAAAGGGAATATAGATTTGTTGGTAAGTGTACCAAAATAATTCTGATTTTATCATTTCTACTCACTTTTTTTGTAGAATTCTACATTTTTTCTGATTATAAATAAATAAAGCTCCTCTTTTGCAAATGAATGGTAATTATTCGCTTATTTACTGTGCTTAGAGCTCATTGCATCTCGATACCGC
>NZ_CAKVJB010000042.1 GCF_934754935.1 uncultured Holdemanella sp.
TAAATTACAAGCTATAAAACAAAAAGAGAGGAGCTGAACTCCATAAGCGATAAAATTCACTTACTCGTTACAGCCCCATAAGCTTTAAATATTTGAAAGCTTTATACAAGCCGTCATTGTCAATTTTATCTGTGACATAGTCGGCTTTTTCTTTTACTTTTTCAACACCATTTCCCATCACAACAGAAATGTCGGCATATTCTAACATTGGTAAATCATTTTCAGAATCACCCATCGCAACGGTTTTATATTCTTTATCATAGTAGTCTTTGACAAATTGAATGGCAGTAGCCTTATTGTATTCTGAATGTGTGATTTCTCCACCTAGATGCAAGAAATTTGTGAAAGTTAAATGTTCTGGAATTTGTTTTAAGATTTCTTCTCTTTGAGTAAGTGAATCAAAATGAATGCTGACTTTCATGACTTGATTGTAATCATCATCGGTAATTGTTGAAATATCTGGAAAAGACAAGAAACGATTCCCCATACGATTGTCTGTATGGAATTGGCGCATTCTTTCTCTGTTTTTTTCACTAGTAAAGGTTGTTTTACTTCCCTCTAGTGAGAATCCTGTATCTTTGATGATATGCTGAATAAATTTTGTATCTCTTTTTTCTAGTGGTTCAAAAAGTACTTGTTTGTTATTTATAATGATTTCACTACCAGCCCCAAAACAATAGCCATCTAAATTCATATCTAATAAGAATTGAGGAATTTCACAACGCGTTCTTCCCGTGTTTATATATATTTTATGCCCGTTTTTTCTAGCTAGCTCAATCGCCTCTAATGCAGAACTAGGAATTTTTTCAAAAGTCCATAGAGTTCCGTCTAAATCTAAAAAAATAATTTTTTTCATAATCTTCCTCCACTACAATATTCTAACATATTATTGTATGATATAAGAAAAAGAGGGATTGGATATGGGAAAAAATGTAATCATAACAATATCTAGACAATTTGGTTCTAATGGAAGAGAAATCGCACGTAAATTAGCTGAATATTTGGACATTAGTTATTATAATAAAGAAATTTTAGAAAAAATTGCGGTGAATATGGGTGTTTGTGCGGACTTCTTTAAAGATCAACAACAAGATGAGAATGGTTTATTTACAATTGAATCAAGGGGACTTTTAGGGCTTAGAAACATTACAGAATTAAGTGTGAATACACAAATCTATGATATGGCAAGTGATTTTATTCAAAAAATCTCTCAAAGAGAAGATGCTGTTATTGTAGGAAGATGTGCAGATTACATTCTAAAAGATGATCCAGATGTGATTTCTGTGTTTTTTTATAGCGATATAGAAGAACGTATCAAATGGTCAATTGAAGAATATCAAGTACCAGCTAAACAAGCTAAGAAAATAGTGCAGGAAAAAGATGCGCAAAGGGCTAGATTTTATGAATTCTATACCAATCAAAAATGGGGAAATCCACGCAACTATACTTTGATGATCAACACATCAAAGATGAGTACAAATGAAGCTGTACAATTGTTGGCATCGATTTATGATACTAAAAAAGGCATCCCTACTTTTAAGAATGCCTTTGAAAATCAATATGAAAAGAATAATACGTATTAAAAAAGTCGGAAACCCGACTTTTTCTTTTACATTATATAAGGTGTTGCAAAGTACAATACGAAGATGATCATTAATGCCCAAACCGTTGGGTGAACTTCTTTAGCTTTACCAGCAGCAATCATGGCAACTGTATAAACGATAAATCCACATGCGATACCATTTGAAATAGAATACATTAAGATCATCATAATAACAGTGACAAATCCAGCTGCCGCAAAAATCATATCATCCCAGTCAATACCTTTTAATTGTTGAGCCATCATAATACCAACAACAATCAATGCAGGAGCAGTAACAGCATTTGTAACTGTACTTAAGATAAGTGGTGATAAGAATACGGCTAGTAAGAAACAAACACCAGATGTACATGCAGTTAAACCTGTACGTCCTCCAACACCAACACCAGAACTAGATTCAACAAAGCTAGTTACTGTACTAGTACCTAAAACAGCACCAAATACTGTACCAATCGCATCTGCAAGCAAGGCTTGTTCAGCATTTTCAAGTTCACCTTTATCATTGATCAAACCAATACGGTTTCCAATCGCAACAAGTGTTCCTGCTGTATCAAAGAAGTCAACAAATAAGAATGAGAAAATAACAACGAAAGCCTGGAATGGATTTGCGAATAATTCAGAGATTCCTGAGAAGCAAGATCCAAAGGCTTGTAATTCAAAATCAAACGAAATGAAACGATCAGGTAAAGCAGGCATGCCAGCCATTCCCATGAATCCAAGGATGATGCCAATAATAGCTGTGATAACCATACCTACGAAAACGGCTGCAGGAACATTTTTAATAACCAACGCAATTGTAATTAATAAACCAACAATAGCTAATAATACAGTTGGATCTGTTAAGTTTCCAATTGTCACAAATGTTGAAGGGCTTGCTACAATAATACCTGCATTTTTTAAACCAACAAACGCAATGAAGAAACCAATTCCAGCTCCAATTGCCAACTTTAATTGTACTGGAATCGCATTGATAATAGCTTTACGAACACCAGTAACAGAAATAAGAATAAAGATAACACCTGAAATGAATACAGCGCTTAATGCAGCTGCCCAACTAAAGCCCATCTGTCCACAGATTGTGTAGGCAAACAATGCGTTAACACCCATACCTGAAGCTAAGGCTACTGGATAGTTGGCAACAAGTCCCATAATAATACTTGCCACACCTGCACTAATTGCAGTCGCAAGGAATACAGAGGCTTTGTCCATACCAGCATCTGCTAAAACTGCAGGGTTAACCCCAAGAATGTAGGCCATAGCCAAGAATGTTGTAAGACCAGCGATAAGCTCTGTCTTAACGTTTGAACCTTTCTCGTTCAATTTAAAAAATTTTTCCACGATTTGCTCTCCTTCTCTCTTTTTTAAAAAGACTTTACCATTGTAACATAAGTTATTCTAGATAGATGCACTTTGATAGAGAAAAAGCATAAATATACGTGTTTATTGGTAAATTCGTTAGTTTTTTCATGGCTTTCTTATAGGTCTGAAGCTGAATCGCATACAAATCAATTAATTTTTGTTCATTATCTACCGCATCTGTCTTAAAATCGACAATGATTACTTCATTTTCTTTATAGATAACTAAGTCCATAAAACCATGAACAACTTGATTTTTTTCTTCAATAATATAGCTTTGTTCAAATACATGTTTTTCACTCATCCAAGAAGAGTAAAGAGAATCTTTGTTTAAAGCTAAAATTTGTTTGATGTCATGATCTTTTAAAGTATATCCATAAGAAGTCGCATAAGAAATAATTTCCTTTTCTTGATAAGGATATGAGCATTGTGCCGCAATTTCATGAAATAAAGTTCCACGAATCGTTCCCATATTTTTAGAAAGAGAAACCTCTTTCCAATCTAATTTAATTTTTGCACCACTCGCCGTTTGACTCGAGAAAGCCTTAGATACTTTTGAATAAGTAGGTAATGTATAAGGCGTGTTACTTTGACGAACTTTTAATGGTCTTTCATATAATTCTGATTTTTTATCAAAAACCACTAAAGAATCACTTGTATTGGCATATGTATGTAAAAGCCATCCTGTATAACTTTCATTTTCTAATAGAGTATAGGCATTTAACGGACTATAGAAATCCTCAATACTTTCAACCGTATCCACAATCACAAGTTCTTTTTGAGGACGAGTTGTCGCAACATAGAATACACGCATCTCTTCTGCAAGATCATCGAGTTCTTTTTTTGTTTGTAGCGCTAAATGATAGATTGAATTGTATTTCAATTTATAGTCTAAACTTAATCCTTTTAAAGATAGTCCTAATGTTGAATCCAGTAAGATACAAGAACTTCCATGTTTATCTCTTTGTTCATGTTGTGAAAGAATATATACAACAGGGAATTGTAAACCTTTGGACTGGTGCATCGTCTTTACTTGAACTACATCATCTTCTTTGCCATACAAGCTTGCTTCTTGCGTTTGATCTTGTGTGGCATCTTTAGATAATTGTAAGACAAAACTATGAATATCATTTTGATTCTCAAATTGACCTGCAAGTTCTAATAAATAATCTAAGTTGTTTTTGTCTTGAACAGTTGTAGAAGCATAATAGAAATTATTATACGCATAAATATATTGTAGGAGTTGTGTGATTGTTTTATTTTTATTTGCGTATAACTCAAAGAAAGGCTTCATAAAATCTTGATCTTTGATACTCGCAAATAAAGATGTTCCTTTTTTCTTGTCGATGCAGCATTGTGCAATCTTAGAAAAAGGCACATTAAACAAAGGAGACATTAAAGAAGCACATAAAGAAATATCATCTGTTAGATCTTCTAAGGCTTTTAATGTAGAAATGACAATTTGAATGGCTGGATTTGTGAAGAATCCATGATCAATTGTGATCATAGCTGGAATGTTATAAGCCTCAAAAACAGCTTTTAATTTTTCTTGAGGAGCATGATTACGAGTTAATACACACATAGATTTATATGGCATTCCTGCTTCATGTTTTTCGATAATGTCATTCGCAATTAAATCAAAACGATTTTCGTTGTGATTCTTCTTGATAGTCGCTTTATTGCCATCTTCATTCTTATATTCTGTATATAAGAAGCGAACGGGATATTGAGGATTTTCTATTTGTCCTTTTGTGCCCACATTCGCAATATCAATATCTTTAAATTGTTCTCCTAACAATTCATTATTCATGATCTTACTATAGAAATCATTATTGAATTCAATGACACTCGCATTGGAACGATAGTTTTCCTGCAGCAACAAAGGAGTGTTGTTGATATCTTCTTTTTCCATCCATTCTTGCATGATTTTAGGATTGGCTTGCCTAAATCCATAGATAGATTGTTTAATATCCCCCACTCTAAACACATTATTTTCATGACAGAAGGACGCAATAATTTTTTCCTGTAACTCATTGGTATCCTGGAATTCGTCAACTAGAATCATTTGGTATTTATTGTACATTTCTTCTTTAATCATAGGATCTTGCAATAATTGGTACGCAAAGTGCTCCATATCATTAAAGTCGATCACTTCCATTTTTTTCTTTTCCAATTGAAAATACAATTTTACTTTATTTGTGAGTTCAAATAATGTATTAATTAAATCTTTATGATTTTGAATATCCTTTAGATAAAATTCTTCATCAAATAAGTTTTCGACTATACTTGTTTCATGTTCTTTAAAAGAAGTTTGGTATTTCGAATAATCCACTTTATCAATGGTCTTTTTAAAGCCGATGGTATTCTTTAAATACAATTCAAATTGAGCTTTAAAATCTGAATAGGATGTTGCATCTAAACACTTTGATAAATATTCCTTTTTGATTTCATAATCCTCAGGCTTTGAAATTTGATCGATTACTTCATCTAAAATTTCAATCATCGCAAGACAATGATTATGGAAATACTTTAAGGCATATTCCATTATTTTGGAATTTAAATATGTGTAAGATTCTTGAATATTTTCCATCCAAGCCTTGGCATCTTCTTCAGACTTAGAGTTGATGATGGCCAAAATATCTTCAATATATTTTTGAATATCCTCTTCAGTTTTGCCAAAAGAATGAAAATACATTTTTAATTGTGTATAGGCATTTAAATCTAAATCTTGTATCGCATGCTTATAGGCGTTTTCAAAGGCAAGGCGTGTCTGAGCGGTCGATGCAGTTTGTTTAGACATTGTGTAAGAGATGGGAATTTTATAGTAATAATTTTGCACAATAGATAAACAGAAACTATCAATTGTCGAAATGCTGGCCGTTTCAAGTAGTGCCATTTGTTGCAGAATATAGTCCGTTTTGGGTTGCTCTTTTAATTTTGAAAGTAAACGAGCCTTCATTTCAGCCGCTGCATCCTTTGTGAAGGTCATAGCTAAAATGGAATCAATTGAAATATGGTCTTTTAATACCAATTGACATAGGCGTTCAACTAAAACGGCTGTTTTACCACTTCCTGCACTTGCAGAAACAACTACATTCGTATTTCGGATGTCGATAGCTTTCTTTTGGGGAATTGAAAAATCCATATTATTCTTCCTCCTTTTCTACACGAAGTTTTGGTTCCACTTCATTCGCTAGATTTCTACAAATGGATCTATATGCACAATATTTACATGCGTCTTGGACGTGATTAGGTAAAGCTTGTCCACTAGAAATATCTTCTAAAAGGCTATCAATGACTTGACTCCATTCGGATTTGATGGTTTCTAGAGCTGGATTTGCCTTTTTTACAGGCATATATTGTTTTATATCATCACAATAAATACTCGCATCACTAAAATGCCAACCTTTGAGTTTACGGTTTTTGGTGAATGTCTCTAGAATGTCGGATTCATTTATGACATTTAATTCAGGAACTTTCTTGCGATAATTTAATTTACCATAAGTAAGTGTTTCTGGTGTTGTTCTTAAGGCAATATAGAAACATCCAACAGGAATTAAATTCGATTCTTTTTCATAAGCCAAAGTGTATGTGGCTAATTGTAGAGATAATCCTTTTTCAAAGTCATCGATTTTAATGTCTTTGTCACTTGATTTATAGTCAAAGATACAAAAGGATGTGCTTGAACTATCAATACGGTCAATATATCCATATAAGTCAATTGTATATTCATTCCATGGATATGAATAAGAAAACTTGTGTTCTTGTTTATCAATATTCATGTGCCAGTTTGTTTCAAAACTATGGAGTTGTTCAAAAATTAAAACAAGTTTTTCTGTGATTTCTTCAATTTGTGAATCAAACCATGTAGCTTGCTGCAAAAGTATTTTTTTAGCGAAAGTAAATTCTTTTTCAACATATTGATGGATCTCTTCTTTGGATAAAGAAGTATAATCTTGTTTATCTTTAGAAATCATTTCTAAGACATGGTGTAAAATGCTTCCGCGAATACGAATATCTGTGATATCCTCTTTTTCTTTTAAGTACATGCCATATTTTAAGGCATGAGAAAAAGGACATCTTGCATAGGATTCGAGTCTTGAAATAGAACCCTTAAAGTGATTGTCTGTAAAGAATATCGCTTTCGCAATTGTTTCATTTAAATCAATATTTGGAGTAGTCCAATTAAAAGAATCTGTGGTTGTGATAAATTTTGGTTTTGTTTGTAGCCAGTTTTCAATTTCTGAACTCGATTCATAATTCTTTCCTTGATAATCGCTTTGTGGATATAGAATATAAAGTGTTTCACATAAAGATAAACAATCAAAGAGTTGTGTTTGTTGATTTTGAATACGTGTTTCAAGACTTGGAAGACTTGTGCTTTTTACATAAGCTTCATCAAAGATGCCCGAATGCAATTTTAAAGCAGGGAATGCACTGGCATTTGTTCCAGTTAAAAAGACAATGGGTCTTAATGATGTGATGTCTTGTCTTGATCCAATCAATACACCTTCAATGGAATTGGCTTTTTGATTGGCAGAAAGATTTTGGATTTGATGAATCAAAATGTTTGAATCATTCGCATTATGAATGTGTGGATGTACATCTTGAATGAGTGACATTACATCGTTAAAGGCGTTCAAATCTTCTTTCGAAACATGTTCATGTAGATTTTGGATGTGTTTTGCGATTTCAATAAAGTCCAACGGATTAAATAAAAATGCATGATTTTGGATCCATTCCAATGTTTGTTGTTCTAATTTTTGGTAGGATTCAAATTGATAAGGATCAATGATCTCATTTTCTTCATAAGAAAGGATGCTTAGGCATGGCTCAAACTTAAGGAATTTTTCTGGAAACAATGTGTAGTATTGTATTAGATAGTTGTCGTTTGGATATAAAGTTTGAATAAGGTTTATAAAACTTTTAAGATCCATATCTTTTATCCATGTTAAATAGCTGATCCATTCATTATATATAGATGTAATATGCGTTTCTTGCATAGTTGTGAATGGAATCTTATGAGCTGTAAGAATTTGGGTTAGAATACTTTCATCACTCGCATTATTTAGGGCAATGAAAATATCATCTGCTAAATAATCGTTTTCGATAATTAAATGGGCAAGGACTTCCATTTGTTTACGTGTATTCGCAACACTATAATAATGGGTTTGACACAATTGGTTTTCACCTAGCCATTTTGCCCCATGATTAAGCAAGATTTGAATCCAGTAATTGTCTAATTGAGAATATTCTTTTTTTAGAATATAAACATTTTCTAAATCTGGTAAACTTGAAAGAACATCTTTAGTTTGATCTTCTTTAAGTTCAATTGGATAAAGAAGATTTAAAATTTCATTTAAATCCTTTTCTTTTTGGGTTGAACAAGGAAAATCTTGGATTTGATAAGTCTTAGCCATTTTAATAAAGTCTAGGCAAGCACTTAAAAAATCATAGTCTTCTTTACTAGAATAGAAGGCATTTTGAACGGATACTTTTTGTAAGGCTTCTTTGTATAAATAAAGAATTTCAATGTCTGATTTATTTTGTCCATGATAAAAAGAAGATAGCCAGCTTGATAAAGTTAAAACTTGTATGCCAAGGCAATCTTTTTTTTGTTTCAAAATCTCTTTATATAGAGGTAAATGTAGGGTAGCCGGAGCTAATATTGTACTGTTATCTGGAATTTGTATCATATAATTATCACCTAGATTATTATACCATGTTGCGTATCTTTTCATTCAATGATATTATTAACTAGAGAGTTAATAACTGTGGAGTTAATAAGGTGGAGGACCTATGTTTGTTGGTAGAAAAAAGGAATTGGATGCATTAAATAGTCGATATACAAACAACAGAAAAGAATTTGGTGTATTGTATGGAAGAAGACGAATTGGGAAATCATCCATATTAAATGAATTTTTAAAGGATAAAAATGGTTTGTTATTTCAGGCAAAACAAGATAATAGTTATGGAAATTTAAAATCTTTTTCTTATGAAGTGGATCATTTATTGAATCTTCCAGATACATTTGTTTTTGCGAGTTGGCAACACGCTTTTAAATCGATTCAAGAATACGCAAAGAATGAGCGCTTTGTGTTAGTTATAGATGAGTATCCATATATAGTAAGTCAAGATACTAGTTTCTCTTCCGTTTTACAAGAATTTATTGATCATGCGAGTGATAATATGATGGTCATCTTATCGGGAAGTGATATAGGATTCTTACAAAGAGAAATACAGAATCATGCGAGTCCATTATATAAAAGACGCACTTTTGAGATGGAAATCAAGAAAATGAATTTTATGGACGCAAAAGAATTTGTGAAAACGGAAGATATTGAAAGTCAGGCTAATTATTTGTGCCTAATGTCGGGATATCCATATTATTTATCGACAATTGATCATACAAAAACTTTTTATGAAAACATTCAATACTTATTATTTAATGAGTTCGGTACATTCTTTAATTTGCCAGATCAACTTCTATCAAATTCAACGAATGTACAAGATGTATATAATTCCATATTAGTATCAATCTCAAAGCGTAATCGAACGATAAAAACGATTAGTGAGGATATCCATGAGGCAGAGGCTAAAGTCTCTAAATATATTTCAACGTTGATAAAGAGTGAAATTGTAGAGAAAAAGAATATGTATAATGGAAATAAACGAACGATATATTATGATATATCGGATTCGATGTTGAAATTATGGTACACCTTAATTTTTGAAAATCAGGAGAAGATAAAAATAAATGGCAATCTTGTGTTTGAAAGAAATAAAGAAAAATTAGATTCATTCCTTTCGTTTGAATTTGAAAATTTATCGATACTATATATGGATATGTTAAATGAAAAAGGTGAGTTAGAAGATATATTTCCACATATACAGAATTATAAGGTGGATAATTCGAAGTTAAATAGATCGATTGAAATAGATGGTATCACAAGTACGAAAGAATATTTGTTGGTGATGGATTGTAAATTTCGAAACAAAAAATATACTAGGGATATGTATGAACATCTAAAAGAGAGTGCTTCTATTTTTCCTGATAAATTAAAAAGAGTATATTATATCTTTTCTAAAGAGGGATTCAATGAAAATATGATCGAAGATAAAAATATACATTTGTTTGATTTAAGAAAAATGTTTGAATAAATGAAAAAAAGTGGATCAGCTTGATCCACTTTGTGTTGTATTATAGATTTTCTGTAATGTGTCTTGCAACATATACACCAGATGCACTGGCATGACTTAGTGAGTGTGTTACACCTGAACAGTCTCCGATAACGAATAGTCCTTTGTGTTTTGTTTCTAAGTTCTTGTCTACTTTGACTTGCATATTGTAGAACTTAACTTCGACACCATATAGTAATGTATCATCACTAGCTGTTGATGGACATACTTTATCAAGGGCATAAATCATTTCGATAATGTCATCTAATTGACGTTTAGGAATAACTAGAGATAAGTCTCCTGGCGTAGCCTTCAATGTAGGTGTTACGAATCCTTGTGCAATACGACTTGGAGTTGAGCGTTGTCCACGAATCAAATCACCGAAACGTTGAACGATAACACCACCACCTAACATATTTGATAGACGGGCAATACTTTCACCATATTGGTTACTTTGTGAGAATGGTTCTGTAAAATGGTTTGATACTAATAGGGCAAAGTTTGTGTTGCTTGTGAAACGAGCAGGATCTTCATAACTGTGACCATTTACAGTAATGATTCCGTTTGTGTTTTCATTTACGACAACACCTCTAGGATTCATACAGAATGTACGAACGCGATCTTGGTATTTCTTTGAACGATATACAATTTTAGATTCATATAATGAGTCTGTTAATTCTGAGAATGTATCGGCATTTAATTCCACACGAACACCGATATCTACACGATCACTTTTTGTTTCAATGCCTAGATTTGAACATACAGATTCCATCCATTTACTTCCTGAACGACCTGTAGAAATGATACATTGTGTAGATGTATATCTTTCATCACCACAAACAACTTCATATCCATCTTCAATTTTGTTTACCATATCAATGTGTTTAAAGAAATGGAAATCTGCTTTGTCTTTTAAATCATTGTATAAATTTTCAAGTACAACATAGTTAATGTCAGTTCCTAAGTGACGTACTTTTGCCTTTAATAAGTGAAGATCGTTTTGAAGACATTTTTTTGCGATAGCTGCATCTGAGTTTGCGTATAAACGTGTTTTTTCTCCACCCATTTTGCAGTTGATTTCATCAACATATTCCATTAAATCGATTGCTTCTTGTTCACCTACATATTCATATAGGTTTCCACCAAATTCATTTGTGATATTATATTTTCCATCACTGAATGCTCCGGCTCCACCAAAACCATTCATGATAGCACATGATTTACAATGGATACATGATTTGATTTTCTTTCCGTCGATTGGACATTTTCTTTTTTCTAATGGAGCACCCGCTTCAAATACACCAATCTTTAATTCAGGTTTGTTTTTAAGTAATTCGTAGGCAGAGAAGATTCCTCCAGGCCCAGCACCAATAATAATGATATCGTATTGCATTTTATTTTCCTCCTACTTGAAGGCTATAGTCTACTGTTTTCGGTAGTAGGTATGAACGTTCAACCATATCATGAACTTATATAACCCGGACTATTATACGGATAAAGTTTATTTTATGCAAGTAATATTTTTTAAAAATGATACATAAAAAATGCTATAATCATGTAGGCTAGAAGAGGTATGCATATGAGTAAGAATAAAATACATGATTTAATAATGATTATACTTGGAAACTTTGTGGTCGCATGTTCAGTTTCCTTTTTTATACTTCCTAATAATATATTAACAGGTGGTGTTGCCGGTGTAGCCGTCGCATTACATCCCGTTCTTCCAATTGATATAGTTTTGATGATTGATGCTTTGACAATTGGACTGTTTATATTAGGAGCACTTTTACTTGGTAAACAATTTGCGATGAAATCTGTTATTTCGACAATTGTATATCCGATTTTCGTAACAGGTTTATCTCAGGTTGCTGCTATGTTTCCTAAAGATACATTTGTGATGCCACCTTATGTAGCTACAATCTATGCCGGAGTCATTGTAGGTGTTGGTTTAGGATTGGTGTTTAGAGTCAATTCAAGTACGGGTGGTATGGATATATTAGCTTTGATCTTACATAAATATTTTAAGATTCCTGAAGGAACTAGTGTGATGATTGTTGATGGCTTAACGGTTATGTTAGGAGTTGTAACACATGGATTAACTCCAGCTTTGATTGGTATTATGTCTGTATTTGTTTGTGGTGTGGCCATTGATAAAACGGTAATGCTTGGCATGCAATCCGCAAAAAATGTTATGATTATATCAACGGAATGGAAACAAATTCGTCGAATTTTATTAGAGACAGTGGATCGTGGTGTAACGATTCTAGATGGAAGTGGTGGCTATACACAAGCGCCTAAACCTGTGTTGATGTGTGTCATTAAACAGAAACAATATCCATTATTGGAATCAAGTGTTTTAGCAATTGATCCAAAAGCTTTTATTATAGTGAATGATGTACATCAGGTACATGGTGCTGGTTTTACATCGAAACATGTGGTGGAGACAAATGAAACAACATATTAAGGAAATTATTGTCGTGGAAGGAAAAAACGACACAAATACGTTGCAGTCTTTTTTTGATTGTGACACGATAGAAACAGGTGGAGATCAGGTTAATGAAAAAACGATTGAGCGTGTAAGGCAAGCTCAAAAGACTAGAGGTGTCATTATCTTTACCGATCCTGATACGCCAGGAGAACATATTCGTAGACTGATTGGTAATAGTGTGCCAGGATGTAAACATGCATTTATTAATAAGGAAAAGGCAAAGACACCAAAAAAAGTAGGTGTAGAGCATGCGAATAAAGAAGATTTATGGGATGCTCTATGTAATTATGTAACGTTTGAGAATAAAGAAGAAGTATTAAGTTGGCAAGACTTTATTGATTTAGGTTTAGTTGGAAATAAAGATCTACGTTTTCAAGTGTGTGAAGCATTCCATATTGGTCCTTGTAATGCGAAAACATGCTTTAAACGTTTAAATCAGATGCATGTGACAAGAGAAGAGATAGAAGAAAGGAGTCTTTCATGAAACAGGCGATTGCGACAGTAAAAAAGACGAAAGAGATTCAAGAAAAGTATAAGGTT
This sequence comes from uncultured Holdemanella sp., assembly GCF_934754935.1. GTDB lineage: Bacteria > Bacillota_I > Bacilli_A > Erysipelotrichales > Erysipelotrichaceae > Holdemanella. The sequence goes on from NZ_CAKVJB010000042.1 coordinate 13,164, forward strand.
TTCACAAAGAAAAGCTTTGGTCAAAACTTTATTATTGAACCTGGGGTTGTTGAAAAGATTGCGAACGCGGCCATTCAATCAAGGGATGAATTGGTTTTTGAGATTGGTCCTGGAATTGGAGCTTTAACGCAGTTTTTATGTGAAAAAAGTGATCAGGTTGTAGCTTTTGAAATTGATGAAAGATTACCGGTTGTATTAGAGAATGAGATTGGTTTTGATCATCTTCAGATTGTATTGGAAGACATTCTAAAGGTGGATATTGATGAAAAGATTCGTGAATTTAGAAAGCCTGGACAAAAGGTTGTGTTCGCATCGAATCTTCCTTACTACATCACAACGCCAATTTTATTTAAGTTGTTTGAGGCAAATGAAGAAATTGAAAGAATTACGGTTATGATGCAAAAAGAAGTGGGTGAGCGTTTCTTGGCACACGAAAATGACAAAGAATATAATGCGTTAAGTGTAATTACCCAATATCGTTGTGACGTGAAAAAAGTAATGGATGTATCACGTAGAGTGTTTTGGCCAAGTCCAAATGTAGATTCGATGGTTATTCAATTCTCGTTCCATCATAAGTATCATTTGGAAGATGAAAAAACTTTCTTTGATTTAGTGAAGGCTTGTTTTACGCAAAGAAGAAAAACAATTTATAATAATTTTCAAAATTTTGTGAAAGATAAGGCTCTCGCAAAAGAGTTGTTAGAACAAGTAAATATAAATCCAAGTATGCGTGCGCAACAATGTACATTAGAGGATTTTATTCGATTATATGAGGTGACTTATGCAGGTACAGGCAAGGGCAAAAATTAATTTGGCATTAGATGTCGTAGAAAGAATGGATAATGGATATCATTCTTTAGATATGATTATGGCGCCTATTTCAATTTACGATGAGATTGAAATAGAAAAAGATGATTGTGACAGGGTTGAATGTGAAGGTATGAAATTGCCTGAGAATAATACAGTTTCAAAGATGATTCAGGTTCTAAAGGATATGTATCATTTAGATTCTTGTTTTAAAGTATCAATCAAGAAACATATTCCAGCTCAGGCTGGTCTTGGTGGTGGAAGTGCTGATGCAGCTGCTGTGTGTAAAGCTATTTTAAAAATGGAAGGTATAGAGGAAACGGAAGAAAATCTATATGAAATCACAAAACAAGTAGGGGCAGATGTTCCTTTTTGTATTCATGATAAGTGGGCTCGAGTAAAGGGTATTGGAGAAAAAATTACGCCGATTGATAGTGATTGGAAATTTGATATTGTGGTTGTAAAGCCAGATTTTGGGATTTCTACAGCCAATGCATTTTCAAAATGGAAAGAATCTCGTCCGTTTCATCCAGATGTTGACTTAGTAGAATCGAGTATTCGTGAAAAGAATATGGACCTTTTGTATCAGACTATGGCTAACGCATTAGAGCCTATCGCTTTTGAAATTGAACCTGAATTAAATCAGGTGAAAATGGATATGGAAGATGCGGGTTTGGTTCGTATATTGATGTCAGGATCTGGTTCGAGCATGTTAGGTTTCAGTGTGGATGAAGATGTAATTTCAAATGCATATGAACAGTTAAAAGAAAAGTATGATTTTGTCAAAATCGTACATGTAGGTGGCTAATATGGTGGCTTCAGTAATTTCTTATTTGGTTTTCTTTGCGTGTTTTGGTTTAAGTTTTTATGCGATATCAAGTATTCAGTTTGAAAAAATATGTAGTGTAAAAAATCCTAAGAAAGTGCAGATATTGATGTTTTTATTATCGCTTTGTCTTGCGTATGTATCAAGTCAGGCGATTCTACAACTAACAATCTATAATGGCTTTGCTTGATAAGTGGATTGCCCTGGATGTTGGGGCGTATCTTGCACGATTTTATGATTTTTCTACACAGAAAGAAATTGTTTTAAAAACGATAATCGCACAAAAAGGATCTGAAATATTAGGTGTATCGGATCAGGCAATTGCTTATTTATATAAGGATCTAGATACGATTCAAATTCAGTATCCAATTTCTCATGGTCAAATTCTTCATTCGATTGAGCCTTTGATTCATGAAGGGCTTGATAGGCTTCATGCCTTTGATGGTCTATTTAGGCCTAGCGTACTTGTGAGTGTTCCAAGTGAATTATCACAAAGACAACGTGAGCTTTGGCAACAGGCATTTTTAAATTGCGGAGTACGTAAGGTTGAATTTATTTCAAATTTAGAAGTTTTGCGAGAAGAAAACCCTTGTTTTTTAGTACATAGTGGACATTCGTATACAGAAATTCATATATGTGCTTATGATAAAGTGCTTGTATCTAAAACGATTTATTATGCTGGAACACAGGTGGATGAACAGATTCAAAGAATCGTTTATATGAAGACAGGTTATTTTATCACAAAAGTGGATGCGGCACATTTAAAGGAAATGGCAAGTTCTGCTTTTTGGCAACAGAAAAATAATTTATTGATGTGTTATGGTTTTGATTCAAGACAAAATCTACATTCGGTTCAGATTGAGTCTAGTATATTATGGCCTGCCATTGAAATGGTTTCTTCACAAATTTCTTTGTGGGTGAAACATTGTTTTGATAATCTTCCGGCTTCTTTACAAGAATATTTTTTAATGCATGGAATTGAATTGAGTGGTGGTATGGCAGATTGTTTTGGTCCTTCTCAATTTATTTCTCAGAATATTTCGTGTCCAGTTCTTTGTACAAAACGTGGACAATACGATATGATAGAGGCATTAAAGGGGGTAAAGTCAGCGTGATTGATTATAGAATGATTTTATTACCATTTTTAATTTCTTTGATTTTAACACCGATTGTGAAACAGTATTCGATTTATTGTGGCGCGTATGCGAAGGAAAATAAGCGTACGGTTCACCATGGAAAAATTTCACGTATTGGTGGTGTTGCCATTTATTTATCTTTTATTATCACAATGGCTATATTTGTGAAGGCGGATTTACAAATTAAGGGATTGGTAATTGGAAGCAGTATTATGTTTTTTACCGGGTTGATCGATGATTTGATTGATATAAAACCATTGGTAAAATTGACTTTAGAAGTTATTGCGGCTTTAGTGTTGATTTATTTTGGGATTTCCGTAGATATTATTCGTTTGCCTTTAGGTATACAAATTGATACAGGTATTATTTCATTTGTTTTTACGATTATTTGGGTGGCTGGTATCACCAATGCGGTCAACTTGATTGATGGCTTGGATGGCTTGGCAGGTGGTATGAGTGTTATTGTACTTGTTGTCATTGGTTCTATCGCAATTATTGAAAGACGTTTAGATTTATTGAGTATAGCTTTCATTCTTGCGTCAGGAACATTTGGCTTTTTGGCCTATAATGCCCATCCTGCTAGTATTTTTATGGGAGATTGTGGTTCTTTATTTTTGGGATTTATGATTTCAGCCATATCCTTGCTTGGCTTTAAATCAAGTACTATTTTAACTTTGGCATTGCCAATCTTATTGTTGATGTTGCCAATTATTGATACAGTTTCTGCAATTTTAAGACGTACTTTAAAGGGTATGAAATTTATGGAAGCGGATAAGAGTCATATTCATCATTTGTTGATGCGTCAATTTGGTCATCGAAATACGGTAATCATTATGTGTGGTTTAACGGCACTATTTGGTTTGAGTGCCTTTGCGTATATGATCAATCGGAATATTGGATTCTTTGTTATGGTGGTCATTTTATTGTCTGTGGAAATATTTATTGAAAAATCGGCTATGATCAGTGAAAAATTTCATCCTTTGATTGGGTTGTGGCATCGTATTCAAAGAAAATCTAGAAAAATTTTTAAAAAAGTAGGCTGAAATGCCTACTTTTAATTTACGCTTTTGGCTTTAGCCAGTTGAGTACGAAGTACGAAACAACAAAACCACCTGCTATGCGGGTGGTGTCAAA
>NZ_CAKVJB010000043.1 GCF_934754935.1 uncultured Holdemanella sp.
TTGACAGAAGCATTGGTGAATTTAGCTACTAATGCTTCTTTTATTTTTTAGTTATACAAATTCTGCAAAGTTAAGGAGGTATAGTTCTTCTTTTTTTATGAATTAAAATTACGCAAATAATATATTGACGAAAATAAATTACATGATATAGTGAAAGTGGTGATGATTATGAAAAAGAAATGTGCATTATATGCATCAAAATTAGTAAAGGATGGTATGGTTGTAGGCCTTGGTGGAGGTAGTACCATATCGTATTTAATTGATTATGTGAAGGATAAAGATATCAAGGTGGTATCTCCTTCTTCTAAGACGGTATTATTAGCTCAAAAGGCAGGTTTGACTGTATTGAATACGCAATATGTGGATCATGTTGATATTGCCTTTGATGGTTGTGATGAAGTGGATTCGCATTTAAATGCTTTAAAAAGTGGTGGTGGTATTCATACGCAAGAAAAGATCATTGCGTCAATGGCTGATGAATATATTGTGTTGGTGGATGAAAGTAAATTTTATGAGACTTTGGCATTTCAAGTGCCGGTTGTAGTGGAAGTGTTGCCAAAAGCATTTAGTATCGTAAAAAAGAAATTGGAAGAATTAAATGGAAATGTTGAATTGCGTACAGCTTCAAATAAAGATGGGTTTTTAATGAGTGATGAAGGAAATATCTTGTTGGATGTATATTTTAATGATGTAGAAGACATTGGTTTGTTGAATCAAACATTATTGATGATGCCTGGCATTGTGGATACAAGTCTATTTGTCGATATCCTTACGGGAATGATTCTAGTCAATGAGAAGGGCGTATTTAAAAAGGAAAGAAATGGTGAATTCTGTGCATTATAATTGGGGAATTGTTGGTTCTGGATGGATTGCGCATGATATGGCAAACGCCTTGATTCAAGAAGGTGTTGGAATATATGGTGTAGCTTCTGGTCATTATAGTTCAGCTAAAAAGTTTTCTGAAGAATTCTAGATTGAACATGTCTATGAGAATTATCAATCTATGTTTGAAGATGAAAATATTGATATTGTCTATATTGCGACACCGCATAATTCGCATTATGAAATTATGAAGGATGCCTTGCTTCATAATAAACATGTCTTTTGTGAGAAGGCCATAACTTTAAATTCTAAAGAATTAAATGAATGTGTAGAGATTGCCAAAGAAAGACATTTAGTAATCAGTGATGGGGTTACCTTATTTCATATGCCTTTGTTTAAAGAATTAAAGAAAGTGATTTCATCCAATTCTTTAGGACCAGTGAAGATGATTCAAATTAATTTTGGTAGCTTTAAAGAATATGATGTCAACAATCGTTTTTTTTAATCCAAATCTAGCTGGTGGTGCACTACTTGATATTGGTGTGTATGCCGTTAGTTTTGCACGTTGGTTTATAAAGCAATCTAAGAACACTCGTGACTTTAGTCATGAGATGAATTAGATATGCAGATGTTAAATAAATAATTTAAAAATAAATGATAAATATGGTGCTTTAAATATATACATATGTTATAATATAGATGAGGTAAAACCATATGGAAGTTGTTAAAGGAAGAGGCTATGTCTATTCCATACAGTATCATATCGTATGGTGCGTAAAGTATCGTCGTGATGTCTTGAATGGACAGGTTGCAATAAAATTAAAAGAGCTGCTGACTCAGATTTCAAAGGATAATGGTTTTCAAATTCTGGAAATGAATATGGAGAAAGATCATATCCGTATGCTGATCAATTGTACGCCGCAGCATTATATCCCTAATATTATAAAAGCTATGAAGGGTGTATCGGCCAGACTCTTAATGAAAGAGTTTGGGGATGATCTAAGATCCAAATTATGGGGTGGACATCTATGGAATCCTTCTTATTTTGTAGCTACAGTTTCTGAAAATACAGAAGAACAGATTATAGATTATATAAGAAGTCAAAAAAGAAAATAGCGAATCAATAAGAGGAGAAATCATCATGGAAAAGGCATTCAAGTATCGTATCTATCCAAATAGAGAACAAAGAATATTATTGGCCAAGACTTTTGGCTGTACTCGTTTTGTATATAATCATTATCTGGCAAAGCGTAGGGATGCCTATGAAAAAGATGGAATCACTTTAAATTATTCGGCATGTTCTAAAGATCTAGTTTCTTTAAAGAAAGAATATGAATGGCTTAAGGAAGTGGATTCGGTTGCTCTACAGTCAAGTGTAAAGAATCTGGATACGGCTTATGTAAATTTCTTTAAGAAAAAAGCGGAATATCCTAGATTCAAATCGAAGAAGACGCATCGTTATTCATATACCACAAAATATACGAATGGAAATATTGAATTATTCGACAATAAGGTCAAGCTTCCTAAGATTGGTCTAGTAAAGATAAAGAAAACACGACAACCAAAGGGAAGACTACTTAGTGCAACGGTATCACAAGTACCAAGTGGAAAGTATTATGTTTCATTATGTTATACGGATGTAGAAGAAGTCTTGTTTCCACTGACATATAATGAGACAGGTATAGATCTAGGTATCAAGGATTTTATCATATTGAGTAATGGAGAAAAGATAGAGAATCCAAAATATCTGAAGAAGTCGATTGAGAAACTGAAAAAGCTCCAGAAGCAGCAGTCACGAAAAACAAAGGGCGGCCGCAACTGGATCAAAAACAGAATCAAGATTGCAAGACTTCATGAAAAGATAGCGAATCAAAGAATGGATTTTATCAACAAACTATCTACTAGAATCATTAGAGAATATGACATTATCTGTATCGAAGATTTAAAAGTAGAGAACATGCTTAAAAACCACAATCTAGCCCAGTCTATATCGGATGTATCCTGGTCAAAGTTTACAACACAGCTAGAATATAAAGCCCAGTGGTATGGAAAAGTGATCAAGAAAGTAGATACATTCTATGCGAGCAGTCAGATCTGTCATTGTTGCGGATATAAGAATGAAGAAACACAAGATTTAAAAGTAAGAGAATGGATATGTCCAAAATGCCATACAACGCATGATAGAGATGTAAATGCATCCATCAATATATTGATGCAAGGCATATTGGCAAATTAACTAAAAATAAAAAGAACCGCAGGAACTGCGGGGATAGCTTGGTAAGAAAGGTTTCAAAAGAAACCTGTTCCCAAGAATCTCGTCACTTCAGTGATGAGAGGTTCAAGGCAAGTAAACCTAATACAGTATTAACAACGATGACACCCTTTGAAACGGGTGTTGATGAATCAAGTGGTATCTTGCTTCAAAATAAAGAAATGGAGATTGCGACAATTTCTTTGACAATGCGTGCTAAGCAACCAAAAAGAGGTTTGGTCGCATGTGAAAATGGGTATATTGAAATATACAATTTTCCTAGAGCGGATAAGGCGACAATCACATATACAAGTGATGGACATACTGAAGAGATTGTTTGTGGAGAAAGTGGTTTGGCACTCAACTATGAGATTCGTGATATGGAAGAATATGTTTCGAATTTAAATGGACAAACAAATTTACAATGTATTCAAGATGTGATGGATGTATTGACGAGTGTACAAGAAAGTTGGAAGAGACATGAATAAAAAATATTTTTTCTTTGACATTGATGGAACATTAACAGATAAAGCGACTGGTAAGATCGTGCCAAGTGCACAAGTCGCATTAAATGAACTACAAAAGGCAGGTCACTTTGTGGCTATTGCGACAGGGCGTGCTCACTATAAAGCACGTAACTTTATGGAGAGTGTGGGTTTACATGATATGGTTTGTTGCGGTGGTGGCGGTTTAGTCATTCATGATGAATTGGTTCAAAATATTCCTTTGGATCTAGATAAATCAAAAGCCATTGCCAAAGAAGCTCTATCTTTAGGATATGGTGTTTTATTTGCGCTAGATGATTCAATTAAGGTATACACGCAAGATTATACATTTCAAAATCAAGTAGGTGATCGTAAGGAGCCTACGGAATATATTTATGATGAAAATTTAGATGTAGACAAATTGGATGTGATTTATAAAATGTATATTTCCATCCCAAAAGAGAAGGAATCCGAACTGACTTTAAAGGATACGGTAGGGAATATGCGTTTTGTACCAGATTATCTAATGTTTCAATATGATGCGAAACACCAAGGTATCTTGGATATGATGCAGCATATTGGTGGTGATTTAAAAGATGTAGTTGTCTTTGGGGATGACACTAATGATATGGTTATGTTTGATCCGCAATGGACAAGTGTAGCGATGGGAAATGCGTGTCAGGAATTAAAGGATATCGCAACATATGTCACAGATGCCAATGTGGATGATGGAATTTATAATATTTGTAAGAAAATGGAATGGATTTAGCGTCGAAAGGCGCTTTTTTTGTGCAAAAAAATTAAAATTTATTAGAAAAAGTGCATTTTTTTACGTATATGAGTATGTAGGAAATGCCTACTAGAAATGAGGTGCTCATGCGTAGCGCAAATTTATTAAATGATTTCGCCTTTAAGTATGTCTTTGGCGAAGATTGTAAAGAGGCAAATGATGCCTTAAAATCATTACTCACTGTATTTTTAGAAAGGAAGGTGAATAGTGTTGTTGTTAAGAATTCAGAAATTGTAAAAGACTTTAGTAAAATGAAAAGTCCACGATTAGACTTATTAGTTGAATTTGATGATCGAACGATGGTGGATTTAGAGATGCAGTTAAGACAAACAAAAGATAATTTGCCAATTCGCTTTAGTTATTATTTGGCTAGACTTCATGGTTCTCAACAATTAGAAGGAAAATACTACAAACAATTAAAGGAAACAATCGTCTTAGTGTTCTTTAATGTGAATATAATTGAAAATGATAAGATGTGTAACACATTCACATTAAGGAATGAAGAAGGATTATCTTTTGTTGAAGAAAGTCAGGATCGTATGAAGTTACGTACAATTGAGATGGCAAAGTTAGATGTAAATAAGCCACTTGAAGACATGAATGAACAGGAGAAAATGATTTATTATTTTTTGAATTGCCACAAGGGATTGGATGATAGTAAAATTAAGGTGATGATAGAGAAGGATGGGGTGATTCAAATGTTAGAGAAGCGTGTAGAAACGATATCGGATGATGGTTGGAAGAAAATAATAGAAGATTTTCAAAAACTGCATGAAAATGAAGAACGAATGGAACGACAACTTGAACTTGAAGAGCTTCAAAGAGTAAAAGAAGAGGTTCGAAAATTACAAGAAGAGGCACGTAAAGCAAAAGAAGAGGCACGTAAAGCACAAGAAGAGGCTCGTAAAGCACAAGAAGAGGCTCGAAAATTACAAGAAGAGGCACGTAAAGCACAAGAAGAGGCACGTAAAGCACAAGAAGAGGCTCGTAAAGCACAAGAAGAGGCTCGAAAATTACAAGAAGAGACACGTAAAGCACAAGAAGACGCTTGAAATGCACAAAAAGCCAATAAACATGTTGAAGATGTGAATAGACAAATTGAGCAGATGAATCAAGAAAGGACTTTGATGATCCAAACTATGCTTTCAAATGGTATGAGTGTATCTGAAATAGCGAAGTGTGTATCTAAAAGTGAAGAAGAAATTTTGAAATTGATTTGCTAGCCACCTTTATGGTGGCTTTTTGTTTCCACTTTAAGTGGAAAAAGAAGATTTGAGAAATATTTTATTAACATTTATTATTTAGTTAACAATTTAGTCGACAAAAATTGTATACGAGGAGAGCGAAAATGCAAAAAATTCAAAATGTTCTTATGAAGTATTTGATGCCAATTGCGAACAAGCTTGAACAACAAAAACACATTCAAGCAATCAAAGATGGTATCGTTGCTTCAATACCTATTATTATCATTGGTTCATTCTGTACTATTTTCTTAGGCATTGCCAACCTTTTAGGAAGTGGACCTGTTTATGATTTCTTAAGTGCGAATATGGGTGTCTTGACATATGCATCAGCATTCACAAACGATATGCTTGCGGTATATGCAACATACTTTATTGCGAAGACTTTGTCTGAAAAATATGATTTAAAAGGAAGTCAACCTGCTGTTACAGCTTTAGTTGTATTCTTTATTCTTTGTGCTGTAGTTAAAGATGGTCAATTAAATACATCTTATTTAGGATCTACTGGATTATTTACGGGTATTGTTGCAGCTTTATTTACAGTTGAAATTTATCACCTTTGTTACGAACGCAAATGGTATATTAAAATGCCAGAAAGTGTACCACCAATGGTACAAGATATGTTTGCGGCATTAGTACCATTAGTATTGAACACAATTATCGCAGTTGCGATTGCGAATCTTTCATTGACTTTTGGAAAGGTTGCCTTCCCACAATTGATTATGAATGTATTAGCACCAGCTGTAACAGGTATGGATACACTACCAGCTTTATTGATTGTGATGTTCTTTACGCAATTATTATGGTTCTTTGGATTACATGGACCAAGTATTACATCTGCTGTATGGGCATCTTTTGCGATTGCGTATGCCGCTGAAAATATTGCAGCATATACTGCAGGACAACCTGTTCAACATATTTTCACGTTTGGATTATTCTATGGTATATTATGTGTATCAGGATCTGGTTTAACATTAGGATTAAATATTTTAATGATGAGATCAAAGGCAAAATCATTGAGTTCAGTAGGTAAAGTATCTATTATCCCTGGCTTGTTTGGAATCAACGAACCATTGATTTTCGGTACACCTATTATCTTAAATCCATTTATGTTTATTCCATTTGTGTTCGGACCATTGATCTGTACAACAATTGTATATTTAACAATGAATTTAGGCTTAGTCGGTAAACCAATTGCCAATCCTCCAGGATTCTTGCCTCCAGGAGTAAGTGCATTCTTAATGACATTAGATTGGAAGGCTGTAGTCCTAGTATTTGTATTGTTGATTCTACAAACTGTATTCTATTATCCATTCTTCAAGATGATGGAAAAAGAAGAGCTACAAAAAGAACAGGCTTTAGAAAAATAGGAAGAGAAACATGTTAACAGCTAGACAATTAAAAATTATAAAATTGATTATGAATAATCCTGGTATTCATGGAAAAGAAATATCAGAAAATTTAAATGTATCCTCACGAACTATTCGTAATGAAATCACATTTATGAATGATGTGACAAACTGTATATTAATTCGTTCAAGTGCCAAACAAGGATACATGATCAATGATGAACATCTAGATATTATTCATAACATAGTCAATCAAGATAATGAAAATGTGGATCTAGCTGTCTATCGCATTTACAAAATTATAGGTAAAATACTATTCTTTGAGGATTGCAGCATATATGATTTGTCTGAATTTTTAGGCTTATCTGATTCTGTGATTCGCAAAGAAATCAATAAAGTAATTCAGTTTTTGTTGAAAAACTACAATGTGGAATTATTCAAATTAAAAAAAGATGAGTGTGTCATTTTATTAGAAGAAAGTGAAATTCGTGAGCTTCTTTTTAAAGTTGTAAAAGATATGGCACTCGAAAATCCAGATGCGTTAATGGACATTCTTTATATGCTTCTAAGTGATTCGTGGGTTATGAAATACTACAAATCCACAAAGGAAGACGTAATTAAAATCATGAATGGAGAACAACTCTATTTATCAGAAACTGACTTGTCCATTTTTACAGCATGCATCTTAATATGTCGAGTACGAAATCTAAATGGATACAATTTAGAGGATAATCAATCAAGTTCTCCGGACGATCTTTATACTCGTGTCATTACTAAATTATGTATGCAGTCGTCTTATTTAGAGCAGGCCGATATTTCGATTCTATATAATCTTCTTCATACATTTAAAATGAAATCCACGGATGAAGTGCCTGAAATCACGGATTTTACCACACTTGTATTTGATGAATTCTGTAATGAAGTCTTTGATAAATATTCAATCAACTTAAAGGAATCTGAGGCATTATCCAATAAAATGCTTTTACACATAGAGTTCATGAATCGACGCGTTATTGGCGGATATGAATTGAAAAATCCTATTGTGGATGATGTAAAGACAAAGTTTCCATTTGCGTTTGAAATCAGCATGATGATTGTTCCTATTCTATTCAAATACAAACGTGTTTATGTGACAGAAGATGAAATCTCATACTTAACGGTATATGTGGCACAATTTTTAGAAAATGAAAATGTAAAATTAAAAACAGTTATTGTGACAAACCAGCGTCATAGTGTTAAACACTTATTGACACAGTGGTTAGAAATGTATTTTAAAAATCAAATTGCGATCGTAGATATCGTAAATAAGGAAGTCTTGAAAAAAATGGATCTTACATCGATAGATCTTGTGATCACATTGGATTCATTTCTTGTCCTAAAAGATGTTGAAGTGTTCAGTATGGATAAATTGCCAGAAATCAAAGATATTGAACGATTGAATTCAATCATCCATATGATTCGTATGAATAAGCGTGTTTCTAAAATATTAGATCGTTATATTCAAAAGGAACATGTAACGGTATATCAAGATACGATGGATCTTTCGGATATTTTATTAGAATTATCTAAAAATTTGCATGAATCCGGATCGATTTCAGATACAGAAGGATTCTATGAAGATGTTTTATTGAGAGAAAAGAATTATCCAACCAATCTAGGACCACAAATGATGGTGCCACATGCCCTGTTCACATTTGCCGATAAAACAGGTATTGAAGTAGCTTTGTTGAAAAAGCCGTTTGAACATCATGGAAACCAGGTGCAGCTTGTATTCTTGCTAGCGCTCGAGAAGAAACGAAATGATGAAATGAATTTGTTGTTTCAATTCTTTAATCAAATTGTTTCACACAGAAAGTATATGCATCAGCTACTTCAAAGTGAAGATGGCGATGCCTTCATTAAAAATTTATATAGTTTTAAATTGTTAGAGTAAAAAAACAATAAAATCAAACATAATATATGTATCAATTTATTGTCTTAGAAAGTGGGATAGTAAAATGAAAAAATTTTCAATTGTTATTGCAGGTGGAGGAAGTACATATACTCCAGAAATTATTTTAATGTTGTTAGACAACCTAGATCGTTTACCATTAAGAAGTATCAAATTATATGATAACGATGAAGAACGTCAAAATCATGTCGCAAAGGCATGCGAAATCTTGATTAAAGAAAAAGATCCAACGATTGAATATGTCGCAACAACAGACCCTGAAGTTGCTTATACAGATGTTGATTTTGTATTAGCACACATTCGTGTCGGTAAGCTTGAAATGCGTTCTTTAGATGAGAAGATCCCATTGAAATATGGTGTTGTTGGACAAGAAACATGTGGGCCTGGTGGAATGGCTTATGGATTACGAAGCATTCCGGGCGTGTTAGAAAACATTGAATATATGGAAAAATATTCACCAAATGCGTGGATGTTAAATTATTCAAATCCAGCTAGTATTGTAGCTGAAGCATGTCGTCGTTTTAAGCCAAATTCAAGAGTGATCAATATTTGCGATATGCCAATTGGAATGGAGCATACAATTGCTCGAATTCTAGGTTTTAAAAATCGTAAAGAAATGTGTATCCGTTATTATGGATTAAACCATTTTGGATGGTGGACATCTATCAAGGATAAGGATGGAAAAGAATATATTCAAGATTTGATTGCACACCAGTTAAAATATGGAAACTGTTTAGCGGATGATGATGCATCTTATTATACAGATAGCTCATGGTTTGATACAGCTAAAAAGGTAAAGGATATTATCGCAATTGATCCTACAATGTGCCCAAACTCATATTTCCAATATTATTTATTTGGAGACGATATGGTAGCACATACAGATCCAAACTATACGCGTGCTGATCAAGTTGTGGATACAAGAGAAAAACGTGTATTTGGAGAATGTCATCGTATCGAAAAAGAGGGTACGGCAAAGGATACAACATTACAAATTGGTATTCATGCTGAATTTATCGTAGATTTAGCAACGGCCTTAGCTTTTAATACACATGAAAGAATGTTGTTGATTGTTCCAAATAACGGAGCGATTTCTAACTTTGAAAACGATGCCATGGTTGAAATTCCTTGTATTGTAGGAAAAGATGGATATGAGCCATTGACTGTAGGTGAAATTCCACATTTCCAAAAAGGATTGATGGAACAGCAAGTCAATTGTGAAAAACTTGTGGTTGATGCTTATGAAGAGCATAGCTACTTAAAAATGCTACAGGCATTAACTTTAAATAAGTGTGTTCCAAATGCCAATGTGGCAAGAAAAATTTTAGACGATTTTATTGAGGCGAATAAAGCGTATTGGCCAGAATTAAAATAGAAAGAGGAAATCAAAATGAAAATATTGTTGTGCTGTAATGCAGGAATGTCAAGTTCAATTCTTGTTAAAAAAATTAGAGATGTAGCTGAAAAAACAGGTGAAGATATTGAAGTAAGTGCAGTCGCAAATGCTTCAATCAAAAATGAAGTGGGTAAATGGGATGTATGCTTAGTAGGTCCACAATTGGTTTTTGCGGTGGATTCAATTCATCAACAATTAAATATTCCAGTTGCTAGTATTGAACCAAGAGTATACGCAATGGCAGATGGAGCTGCTGCTATTGAAATGGCGAAAAAATTATTAGGGTAATATGGCTAACGTTGAACAAATATCACAAGTTGCTATGCAAGTTATTACATATGCTGGTATGGCAAAGTCAAATTATTTAGAAGCTCTTAAATATTATCGTGAAAACGATCAAACAGCTTACGAACAATCAATGTCAAATGGAGATGAAAGTTTTTCCCAAGCCCACGAAGCCCATCTTCAATTGTTACAGCAAGAAATGAATACGCAAGAACCACAAATCACAATGTTGATGGCGCATGCGGAAGATCAACTTATGTCAGCAGAAACAATAAAGACTTTGATTCAAGAAATAATTTTATTAATAGAAAGTAGAGGCAAATAAAATGACAATTTGGGCAGACATTCAGACAAAGAATGGCTTTGCATCCGACGAAGTGCAGTCTTCATTACAGAAGTATATTCGTCGTGCAAAAGTAGAAGAAGCTTGTCAAGCAGCCTATGAGTTATATACTTCAGGGCCAGTCTTCTTAGACAAAATGTGGTCTCGTTTAGAAACGATTGCCGTTGAAGATGTTGGATTTGGAGATTTAAATGTTCCAGTTTTAATTCATGCATTAGATCAAATGCGTAAGAACTTCCCATACAATGATGGGGATCAACCAATGTATTTTATCCATGCGATTCGCGTGCTTTGTGCATGTACAAAGGATCGTTCAAGTGATTATTTAAAAAATATCATTATTAAGGAATCTGCCATGGGAAAAGTGGTGGAAGTTCCAGATATCGCCTTGGATAAACACACTAAGCGTGGACAAGAAATGGGACGTGGATCGAAACACTTCTTTGAAGAAGCTACAAAAGTGATTCCACAATTAGAAATTGATAATGATTATCGTGAACGCTATGGAAAGATTCTTGAAACATATGATCCAGATCATGTTGTTGAGAATGCATTCAAATATAGTTCAGAACAGTATTAATGGAAAGTGAGTGTAAGAGAATATGTCATATAATATTTGGGCTGCCGCAAAAACAAGAAATGGCTTAGCCGCAGATGAAGTGATTTCTACACTTCAAAAAAGCATTCGACGCAATAAGGTAGAAGAAGCATGCCAAGCGGCTTATGAATTATATATTACAGGCCCTTTGTTTCTAGATAAGCTATGGCGTCGATTACTAACAATTTCAGTTGAAGATATTGGTTTTGGAAATTTACAAGCTGCTGTGCAAGTCAACACATTAAATGAAGTACGTAAATCGTATGCGTATGATGATGGAGATCAGCCAATGTATTTTATCCATGCGATTCGTTTACTTTGTGCAAGTACAAAGGATCGTTCAAGTGATTATTTAAAGAATATTATTATTAAAGAAGCTGCCATGGGAAAAATCATGGAAGTTCCAGATATCGCCTTGGATAAACACACTAAGCGTGGACAAGAAATGGGACGTGGATCAAAACACTTCTTTGAAGAAGGAACAAAGGTCATTCCTCAATTGGAAATTGACAACGATTATCGTGAAAGATATGGTAAGATTTTAGAGAAGTATGATCCAAATCATGTTGTACCTAATGCATTTAAGTATAACCCAGGACAATATTAAGATGGAAAGACCAGCTTCGACTGGTCTTTGTTTTTAGGAGGAAAATTATGTCAACAGCACACAATAAGGCAAGTTTAGAAGATGTCGCAAAAGTCGTTTTGATGCCAGGCGATCCTTTAAGAGCAAAATTGATTGCCGAGAATTTTTTAGAAAATCCTGTTTTATTCAATGACGTACGAGGAATGCTTGGATATACAGGAATATATAAAGGACACCGTGTATCTGTTATGGGAAGCGGTATGGGAATGGCAAGTATGGGAATCTATTCGTATGAACTATTTAAATTTTATGATGTAGATGCCATTATCCGTGTTGGTAGTACAGGAAGTTATTCTGAAAAACTACCAATGAAATCTGTCGCTTTAGTCAAAGGATCTTATTCAGAATCAACTTATGCACTAGCACAAAGTGGCGATACAGATAGAATGCAGTACCCAGATAAAGATTTTAATGCATTGATTGAAAGTGTAAGTCAAGAAGTTTCAATTCCGGTTGTTTTGACAAACACACATTCGAGTGATGTGTTCTATTATGAAAAAGATTTAGAACAACCAGAAAAAATGATTGAAGAATACGATGCACTTTGTGTGGAAATGGAAAGTTTTGCCCTATTCCACAATGCGAAGGTGTTGAACAAAAAGGCGGCTTGTCTATTAACTGTATCGGATTCTTTATGCACAAATGAACATTTAAGAGCTGAAGAAAGACAAACATCTTTTAATGAAATGATTACCCTTGCCTTAGAAAGTGCCATTCGTCTATGAAATACAAAAAGATAGTATGTGTTGTCATTGATTCTTTTGGGATTGGACAAGCGACAGATGCCAAAGACTTTGATGATTTTGGTGCCGATACATTCGGTCATATCTTAGAATATCGACCAGATTTAAAGATATCAAACTTATATAAACTAGGTTTAGGGAATTTACATCCAAATAGTAAATCTAAACAATGTATGGGTTATGCCTTTAAAATGCATGAGGCGAGTTGTTCAAAAGATACAATGACAGGACATTGGGAATTGATGGGAATTCATACGACAAAACCATTTAAAACATTTACTGAACATGGCTTTCCGGATGAATTAGTATCTGAATTAGAATCTTTAACTGGCCATGTCTTTATTGGAAATAAAAGTGCAAGTGGTACAGAAATCTTAGATGAATTGGCTATGGAAGAGATTCAGTCTGGTGGAAAGAAATTGATTCTTTATACATCGGCAGACAGTGTTCTACAAATATGTGGTCATGAAGAAGTGACTGGATTAGATGAACTATATCGTGTTTGTCAAATCGCTCGAGAACTCACTTTAAAGCCAGAATATAAAGTAGGAAGAGTTATTGCACGCCCTTATGTAGGAAATTCGGTTGGACATTTTACACGTACGAGCAATCGTCATGACTATGCCTTGTCTCCATCGAGCAAAACAGTACTCGATGTATTAAAATCAAATGATTTGGATGTGATTGGGATTGGTAAGATCTGTGACATATTTAATGGGTGTGGTATTACGAAAAGTATTCATTCTACTTCGAGTCATGAAGGAATGCTTCAAACTATTGAAGAAGTGCAAACGGATTTTACAGGCTTATTATTTACGAACCTTGTAGATTTTGATGCCAAGTGGGGCCATCGAAGAAATGTGAGTGGCTATGCGGATGAGCTTGAAGATTTTGATGTCTTATTAGGTCAATTACTTTCAGTGATTGATTCAGATACACTATTGATCATTACGGCTGATCATGGAAACGATCCAACCTATAAAGGAACTGATCATACTAGAGAGTGTGTTCCATGTTTAATGTATTCTCCATGTATGAAAGAATATGGAATACTGAATGATTCAAGTTCATTTGGAGTTCTTGGCGCAAGTATCTTAGATAACTTTGGTTTAGCTAAGCCATCTAATTTGATTGGTGAATCTGTCCTTGATTTGACAAAATAGAAAAAATATATTAACTTATTTTAGCGTTTTGGTATCCCCTATGAAACTGCCAAAACATGGGGGAGGTATAATTTAATGAACAAAATGGAACATATGGAAATCAAACAATTAGTGGTTTCGATGAGCTTACCCATCATTATTTCGATGGTGATCCAGGCTTTATATAATATTGTGGATAGTATCTTTGTCGCAAAGATTTCTAGTGATGCCTTAACCGCTGTATCTTTATGCTATCCTGTACAAACCATTATAGTTGCGATCGCCTGTGGTACAGCTGTTGGATTTAATACACTACTTGCTCGTTATTTGGGTGAAAAGAAATTTGACTATGCGAACAATACAATGATGCATGGAATCCTATTAGGATTTTTGAATGGACTTGTCTTTTTAGTGTTAGGCGTCTTGTTTTCGAATACATTCTTATCTTGGTTTACTAGGGATGCTCAAATTCTTGGCTTAGCCAATACATATATTCGTATTTGTACGATGTTCTCGTTTAGTGTCTTTGTGCAAATCATCTTTGAAAGAATTATGCAGGCAACTGGAAATGCCATTTACAACATGGTCATGCAAGGAGCAGGAGCTATCATTAATATTATCTTGGATCCAATCTTGATTTTTGGATGGTTTGGTCTACCAAGAATGGGTGTAACAGGTGCTGCCATTGCGACAGTCATCGGTCAATTTTGTGGCATGATGATAGGTTATTGGATTACAAAGAAAAAGATTGATACATTACAAATTAAAATGTCTAACTTTAGTTTTTCTACAGACATTTTAGCTCGCATCTATAAAGTAGGAGTTCCTGCAATATTGATGCAGTCGGTATTAAGTTTTATGACGGTCTTTATGAATATGATACTAGCACCAATCTCGGCTATGGCCATTAGTGCGTTTAGTGTGTATTATAAGCTACAAAACTTCTTGAATATGGCCGTACTAGGAATTACCAATGCCTTGATTCCGATTGTTGCCTACAACAATGGAGCTAAAAGAAAAGATCGAGCTAGAGATGCGATTCAATTTTCGTTGTTGTTGTCAATCGGAATCATGTTTATTGGAACGATTATTTTCCAGTTGTTTCCAAAACAATTATTATCAATGTTTAGTGCCAATGATGAAATGTATGCCTTTGGTATTCCGGCACTAAAAATCATTAGTTTAAGCTTTGTGTTTGCCGGCATTAGTATGGTACTATGCGCGGCCTTCCAGGCTTTAAATAAGGCAAATACTTCCTTAGTCATCACTTTGGCAAGACAACTCGTCATTCTAATTCCATTGACATATGGATTGATGAAATGTTTTGGCATTAACGTAGGTTGGTATGCCTTTGTGGTGACAGAAATTTTATGTTCTATGTATTCATTATTTGAATGGAGAAAAATGAAAAGGGCTGTAACGGATAAAGAAGTTTCAGCCTAATAAAAAAGGACCGAATATTCGAGATTAAAAATCCGAATATCGGTC
>NZ_CAKVJB010000044.1 GCF_934754935.1 uncultured Holdemanella sp.
GTTTTCAAAGATCATGTGCACCTCAGCAGTGCTCATCTATATTACCAAATACTTCTTACTTCGTCAAATGTTTTTTTTACTTTTTTTCAAAATATGTGAATTTATTTAAATAAATCATTAGCACAGTGTTTACACACAAGTCATATAATACTAACTTGAAATACATAAAAGACTATAAATAAAGGAATAATCGATATTCGATTCAACATGTTTTATCTCAACATTAATAAATTCAACCACAACACATTTCATTTACTTTTCTCAAAGCAGGAAAATTTCGGGCTACTTTCATATATCAAAAAATATAATTTAAAAAAGGAGCCTACGCTCCCTACTCAATGATTAAATTTTTTATACCACTCTGTTTAGCACAATCATAAAATTCCTGCATTCTTTCATTTGAATACATCTTTGGGTTTTCTTTGAAACAAAACTCCATATCTAAATATGCATATTTAGATTGTGCTAAAGGATTATAATTCAAGATTTCATAATGAACATCTTCATAACAAGAAACTAAAAACTTTGAAATCAAAGAAATATTCTCAAAAGAAGCAGTCATTGTTGGAATTAAAGGCGTACGAACAATTACGTGCGCTTTTTTTTCACCCTGAAGTAAATACGCAATATTTTTTAATATTTTTTCATTGGAAACGCCCGTATATTGTTTATGCGAATTCTCATCATACAACTTACAATCACAATAAATCTGATCCAAATAAGGCAAAACCCTTTGTACATTTTCCAATTCTGTATATAGACTTGTTTCAATAGCCGTATGAATTCCTTTTTCTTTACAAGCCTTTAATACATCAATCAAAAAATCACTCTGTAAAAAGGGCTCTCCCCCAGAAAAAGTAACGCCACCTTCTCTTTTAAAGAATATTTCATCCTTTAAAATTTCATGAACACACTCTTCTACTGTATACTCCTTGGCATCCATACTCAAAGCTAAAGTCGGACATACATCACAAATCGCATTCCAATCTTCATTCACATTTCTTGAAATACAAATTTTATCATCTACACATTTAACTCCACCATGTTTTGATGCATGAACACAACCCAAACAGTGCATACACTTGGACTCCATATACAAGACTTGCGGTATATACGATAATCCCTCTGGATTCTGGCACCATTTACAACGAAGTGGACACCCCTTAAAAAAAACTGTAGTACGAATTCCTTTTCCATCGTGTGTCGCAAAACGCTTAATATCAAATATATATCCCTTAGATGTTGTCATAACTTGTCCTTGCGATAATTTCATCCTGTAACTCTCCAGCTAGTTCTGTAAAATACGCTGTATAACCAGCTACACGAACGGTCAAAGAACGATATTGATCTGGATGTATTTTGGCATTTAATAAATCTTCTTTACGAACCACATTAAATTGAATATGTGGAATTTCTAAATCAACAAATGTACGCATAAAATTCGCAAACTTATCAATACCCGATTCTGTTTTAAAGAATTCTGGTAAAAACTTCATATTTAATAAGCCCCCATTTGTCGTACAAGAATTATCCAAATGCGATACCGATTTTAATACTGCCGTAGGACCCTTTAAATCACGACCATACACAGCCGATAATCCACCATCAGCCAAAGGCGTTTTGGCAAGTCTTCCATCACAGCTAGCTCCTACATTTTCCCCCATAGGAACATGTGCACTTACCGTATACATACCTGTATGATATTCTCCATTACGATAGTTTGTATATTTCCTTAATTTATTTCTAAACTTCAATGCCCATTTGGCACCAAGCTCATCCACCCAATCCACATCATTTCCATACTTAGGTGCGCGATTTAGCAACATTTGACGCATGACTTCATTATTTGAAAAATTATTTTTTAATGCATTTTCTAAATCAGCCGCACCAATTCTTCTCTCATCATATACAAGCTTCTTTAAAGCTGCCAAACTATCCGCAAGGTTTGCCACCTGAATCATTTGAATACCTGACAAATTATAATGCGCACCACCACGCGTAACATCCATTCCTTTTTCCATACAATCATCAATCACACTTGATAAGAAGGCTGTTGGCAAAATATCAATATGTGCTTTTTCCACTTCTTCTAAACACGGAATCATTTTATCTATAAAATAATCCATCATTTTTTCAAATGCCAATTCCAATTCAGAAAATGAAGCATAAGTGCTTAAAGAACCATAGTCAGGACCCATTTGTTTTCCACTCAACAAACAACGCCCATGATTCAATGTTAATTCTAATACTTTATTCATATTAAACATACCTGAATCCGACCAGCCTAAATTATTGCCTTGTGTTGTAAGTTCCACACAACCAACAATCGCATAATCCATGGCATCTGAATGTGATATACCCAAATCTTCCATCGCCTTGATAATTGCCTTATCATTGAAAAATTGTGGCATTCCACTTCCTTTTGAAACAACGCGAATCGCATGTTTTAATAGTTCATCATTCGTATGTTCATGAAGTCGAACAGACAAGTTTGGTTGTGGAAGTCCAATATCTTCTTGGGCCTTTAAAAACAAATGACTCAATTCATTACTAAAATCATTTCCATTTTGATCTTGTCCACCCACGCAAATATTAAATCCAATTGGAAAACCCGCAAAATATTTAGCACTATGCGCATTTCTTAAATATACGATCTCATTGAATTTCAACCATAAACATTCGATCAATTCTAAAGCTTCACTTTCCTTCAACATACCCGAATCTATATCTTGTTTATAATAAGAATATAAAGTTTCATCTAAACGACCCGGCGAAAAGCTAGATGCGTTACTTTCCATATGTAATACGACAAACAAAAACCATAATGACTGTAACGCTTCATGGAATGTAGAAGCTGGATGATACGCAAGCTTTTCACAAATTTCAGCCACATCCTTTTTATGCATTTCCAAAGCTAGATCATGATAGCGAAGCATAAACTTCTGTACACCTTGCATGACTAAAATTACACATTCATAAAATTCTTTTTGTGCTTCAGAACACGTCTTTAAATGGCTATTAGCTAAATCAATATACCCCTGTGGACCAAGCTCTAACCATTCCTTCACATTCGGACAAATATGCCCCTGTGCATGATCAGTTTGATTGACTTTTACTACTTTAGAAATCGCACTAATTTCATCACCAAAACGATTTTTAATAACATCCTCTAAACTTTTACCTTTCCAATATGGAACGATTACTTTACGAAAAGTTTCAATATCTTTTTGATGTACATTAAACTTATCTTGAGGACGAGTTGGAATTGTTTCAAATTCACGATCCACCCAAGAAATTCCACTTTCTGGAAAAACAACACCATAACGAACACCCTTTGTTCGATTTGCGACAATCAACTCTTCAGGTTCCATACCAATTTCAATTTCATTTAATGCGTTATATAAAGAAAGTGCACGCTTATAAGGAATAGATTTATCTTCATTTTCTTGATATGTACGAGTAATGATCAAAGCCTGTTCAATACTTACGTAGCGTGGTTGAGACAACATTTTATCTTTCAGAATAGAAATACGATCTAACATAGTAAGTCCTCCATTTACAAATCCATTATAAAAAGAACTATGATTAAAATCAATAGTTCTTTATTACTTTTTATTACTTTTTATTGTTTGTAGAATCCCATAAAATTCATTCATCTTAGCATACTCATAATTTCCCATTTGGTAAAACTTATCCGAATCCGCCAACATATACGCCTTTTTCGATTGTTTTAATACAATACGCTTTGTTTGACCATCACTTGGCATATAGGTCATAACACTACCAGACTCTACATCTATGCCTACTACGCCTAAAAAGGCTACATCAAAATGAAATCGTTGAAGAAATTCATCGCACATATTGCCTACAAAGCCATTTCTTGCATAATCAAATTCTCCACCAATGAATACAGAATGAATTTGACTTGAAGAAAGAATTTGAATCACATCCAACATATTCGTAACAACCGTAATACTTGAAATGGGGTTTAATACTAATAATTTAGCCAATTCAATATTCGTAGTCGAAATATCTAAAAAGACGGTCATATTTGGTTCAATCAAATCATAGGCCATTTGCGCTATTTTTTGTTTCTCCTTACTATTCACATTCTTTCTAGAATTCGCATCCTCTAAATGAACATTTAAACGATTCAATATTGCTCCACCATATATCTTTTTACATTTCCCTTTTGATTCCAAAATAGCCAAGTCTTTACGAATCAAATCGGGCGTTACATCAAAACGTTTACTCAAATCTTTGACTAATACTTTTCCATTCTCTTGTAAATCATCTAAAATTAAATTTTGTCTTTCTTCTACAAACATACATATCTCCTGTTTAATCATTATATCATTTTTATGGTATACTTAAAAACATCGAGGTATTACTATGAACAAAAACGGAAATTTTAAAAGTACGGTAGGATTTGTGTTAGCCTGTGTAGGTTCTGCCGTAGGAATGGGAAACATATGGATGTTTCCATATCGCTTAGGCCAATATGGAGGTGCTGCCTTTCTAATTCCATATCTTATCTTTATCGCTTTATTTGGTCTTGTTGGTTTATCGGCTGAGTTTGCGCTAGGAAGAATGGCAAAAACAGGAACACTAGGTGCATATGCATATTGTTGGAAAAACAAATTCGGTAAATATATCGGATGGCTTCCACTACTAGGATCTCTTGGCATTGCGATTGGATATAGTGTTATTTTAGGATGGGTATTTCGCAGCATTCAAGGCGTAGTCACAAACGAACTATTCACCAATAGTATTCCAGCTTTCTTTACAAATATGACACAATCCTTTTCAAACGTGCCATGTCACTTTTTGGTCTTATTTATTACTTGTCTACTTTTATTTACAAGTGCCACAAATGCGATTGAAAAAGTCAATAAAGTATTGATGCCAGCCTTCTTTATTTTATTTATTATCCTTGCCATTCGTGTCAGTTTATTTGATGGCGCCATTGAAGGCTATAAATTCTTATTTGTACCTAAATGGGAATATTTATTCAACAAAGAAACATGGATCATGGCTATGGGACAAGCCTTCTTTTCCTTATCCATTACCGGTTCTGGAATGATTGTATATGGTGCTTACTTAAAGGATGATGTGGATATCCCAAAAGCAAGTATGCAGACAGCTGTATTTGATACAATTGCAGCGATGCTTGCGGCACTTGCCATTATGCCTGCCGTATTCTCTTTTGGCATTGATCCAGTTAGTGGTCCTAGTTTAATATTTTTAACTCTTCCTGAAGTCTTTAAACAAATGCCACTCGGTAATTTCTTTGCCCTATTCTTCTTTATTTCAGTAGCCTTTGCCGGAATCACAAGTTTAATCAATATGTTAGAAGCCGTATGTGAATCTTGGCAAAACCGTTTTCACATTTCCAGAAAAAAAGCAGTTCTACTTTGTGGCATTATCACATTCATCATTTCTGTATGCATTGAAAATGGCGATATCGTAGGTCAATGGATGGATGTTGTCACAATTTACATTATTCCTTTTGCAGCCTTGCTTGGTGCCATTACCATTTATTATGTTTTAGGATGGAACCATTTAAAACAAGAATTAGACAAAGGAAGAAAAAAGCCGGTTGGACCGACTTTTAAGTTCTTAGGCAAATATGTATATGTATTTCTTGCCATCATTATTTTGATTTTGGGAATTCTTTATAACGGTATTGGCTAAGTGTTTCTAAATCTTTCCAAGTGAATACACAGTCCTCAAGGATCATATAACTATGAGGGCTGTTTTCTTTTGGGATGGAAACAGAGCCTGGATTCATATAAATAATCCCATCTCGTTCTTCAATGGTAGGCACATGGGTGTGTCCACATAGTAATAAAGATCCAGGTTTTAGCTTAACTGGTTTTAAATGTCCATGTGTACAATAGATAAAGAGTCCATTTATATCCAACACCGAATAATCGGCCAAACATGGAAAATCCAACACCATTTGATCGACTTCACAATCACAATTTCCACGAACACATAAAATTGAGTCCGAAATGGAATTCAACATTTCAATTACTTTTTTCGGTGCATATTCTTTTGGCAAATCATTTCTAGGTCCATGATATAAAATATCCCCTAATAAGATCAATCGATCTGGCTTTTCGTATTTGTAGGCATCCATGAGTTTTTGACAATAATAACTTGAACCATGGATATCACTAGCGATCATATATTTCATAAGTACTCCTTTAAGAAAAAAGAATGCCGAAGCATTCTTTTTATTTATTATTCACCTTTTTCTAAAGCTAATGTACGAGTTGTTAAATCACATACTTCAGTTGGTCCATAGTATTGGATAGCTCCTGGATAAGTATATGCAGTTTCAACAGCCCATGTATCACGGTTTGCTTCGAAATATTTGAATGGTTTACCATCTAATTCAACCAATGCTTTTTTGATAACTGGTTTATCTTCACCATTACGACGTTCGATGTTCATCATCTTAGTGATTGGCATACCACCAGCAACCCATTCTTCAGCTGGTTTAGATAAGTTAGATACTTTTGATAAATATCCATTATATCCGTATTGGATCAACATGAATGCGTTGTATCCTAATGAGTAGCAATAGTCAGCATCAAAGTTTGATGGGAATGCACAACGTCCTTCGTATCCGAAGAAGTGGTGTAATGCATTGAATTTACCTGTAAATCCTCTTTCAGTTAATTTATCTTTAACTAAAGCTGAGAACAATTTTTCTGATTCAATTAAAGATACCTGTACGTTTCCGTGTGGATCTCTTTCTAAGAATAATTGTTGTTGGATAGTTTGAGGTAAGATTGCGAATACAGCCATTGATTCAGCAGTTAAACCTTTTTCAATGAATGCATATTTTTCTTCCCAGCTACCTAATGCGTTAAATTCTTCTGTTTTGTTTCCAGCTAATAATTCGTTGATTTCAGCAATCAATGCTTTAAATTCTGGAACGAATTCAACTACACCTTCAGGGATGATAGCCACACCGAAGTTGTTTCCATTTGCAGAACGTTTTTCAACTGCATCCGCAATGTAGTCAGCGATTTCAGATAAAGATTGTTTTTTAGCAGCAACTTCTTCTGAAATTAAACAAATGTTTGGTTGAGTTTCTAAAGCACATTCCAAAGCTACGTGACTTGCACTACGTCCCATAACTTTTACAAAGTGCCAGTATTTTTTAGCAGAGTTTGCATCACGTTCGATGTTTCCGATTAATTCACTATATGTTTTAGTTGCAGTATCAAATCCAAATGAACATTCGATGTCTTCGTTTTTCAAGTCACCATCGATAGTTTTTGGACAACCGATAACTTGAACACCTGTATTGTGAGCAGCAAAGTATTCAGCTAATACAGCAGCGTTTGTGTTTGAGTCATCTCCACCGATAATTACGATAGCAGTGATTCCGTGTTTTTCACAAACTTTTGCAGCAACTGCGAATTGTTCTTCAGTTTCTAATTTTGTACGTCCAGATCCGATAATATCAAATCCACCAGTATTTCTGTATGCATCGATATAAGCATCATCGAATTCTACATAGTTGTCTTCTAATAATCCAATAGGACCATTTTTAAATCCGTAAAGAACGTTTTCTTTACTAGTAGCTTTTAATGCATCGTATAGACCACAAATAACGTTGTGTCCACCAGGTGCTTGTCCACCAGATAAGATTACACCTACAACTTGTTTTTTAGCTGCAGCAGTATTTTCTCCTTTTTCAAATGTGATTTCTTTTTCTCCGTAAGTGTTAGGGAATAAAGCCGCGATTTTTTCTTGGTCTGCAACACTTTGAGTTGCGTTTCCTTCCTTAACACAGATTTCTGAAATACCATTTCTTAACATTCCAGGCAATTTTGGACTGTATTGGTATCTAGCTTTTTGAAGTGGTGATTGATTCATTTTTATATCTCCTTTTCAATTTATACCTACATTAAAAATTTTATAACACTTTGCCTAAAAAGTAAATAGAGCACCCCATCCAAGGCCTTTATTCAAGGTTTGATTTCAAGCTTTTTAAACTTACTTCTTTTTGCAAATCAGAAAAAAACAAACCAATATGATATCCATCCGCAACCGCATGCGCAATTGTGATATTTACAGGCATCTGATAATTATCATCATATTTTCCAGCTGTGATGATTGGAAAGAAGGCAGCACCCCCATTGACCATACGACTTGAAACCGCTGTAAATGCAGTCCAGGGCGTACATGAAACACAATAAAAGTTTGCAGGTTGGCCTTTCTTTACTTTGATTCCCCTTTTTGTTTTACCTAATTCCATATCATAAGTAATATTCTTGTAGAAAGAACCAAAATCATCTGTAAAATCCGTCCAACAATCTGAAAACGTATGATCTTCTTCATGAAAGATCGTATAGTTTGGAACTAAAGAATCCCACACACATAAATCTCCATTTTTATCCTTAAACATCTTAAAGTTATCAATACGATTCAACACTTTCGTAACACAATAAATCAATGTTGGATAAAACTTATATCCATTTGTATGACAAAAAGTTAATAACTCACTCACATCAATATTAGCCGTCATATTCACTTCAACATTTAAATTGTTTGTATAATACAGATAATGCTCTTTACGGCACCAATTTTCTAAATCAATCTTCTTATATCTACACATAAAATCTCCTATATCATCGTCATAATCACAGTACCCACTGCAATCAAAATTAAACCTAGTAATGCCTTCCTTGATAGCTTTTCATGAAATACAACACGAGAAAAACCAATTGTTACAAGTATACTCAATTTATCAATTGGCACAACGATGCTTGCAGGTCCATCCTGTAAAGCACGATAGAAACATAGCCAAGATGCTCCTGTCGCAAAGCCAGATAAGATAATAAACAATAATTCTTTATGATCAATAGATTTTATTTCAGACTGCTTATTCTTCACAAAGACCATAAGCCACGCCATGACTAAGACAACACTTGTACGAATGGCCGTACCTAAATTAGAATCAATTCCAGAAATACCAATCTTACCTAAAATTGATGTAAGGCTCGCAAATACAGCTGACAAAATCGCATACATCAACCAGCTTTTATCTGAAGTATTCGATTCAACATCCTCTTTTCTGTTCATCATCAACATTGTACCTACACCAATCATGCATACACAGTCAATTTTAGCTAAAGACAAGCCTTCATGAAAAAAAATCAAAGCCAAAAGAATCGTTAAAATCGTACTCGATTTATCAATAGGTACAACTTTATTCACATCCCCGTTTTGTAGAGCTTTAAAATAACATAGCCAACTAGCTCCTGTTGCGATGCCAGATAAGACTAGAAATAATAATGTCTTTTCACTAATTTCAGTAATACCAGATAGTGTACCAGTGATTAAAGTCATAACCCACGAAAATACTAAAACCACGATGGTACGTATGGCGGTTGCCACATCGGAATCTGTTTTTGAAATCCCACATTTTGCGAGTACAGAAGTAATGCCCGCAAAAAAGGCAGAACCTGTCGCATATAAAATCCACATAGTATCCCCCTACAAAATGATATACCACGAACCACTTTTATACAAACACCAAAAAGGAAGTAGTGTCTAAACTACTTCCAACATGTTTTCAGCATCATTTGCCGCTTTTACTTTATCATTTGCACGAACTATAATTCCAGATTCATCTATTAAGTATGTTGTTCGAACTACACCCATAGATACCTTTCCATAATTCTTCTTTTCTTTCCACACATCATAAGCTTCAATCACTTTTCTTTCTGGATCTGCCAACAACGTAAAGGCAAGGCCATACTTTTCTTGAAACTTCTTGTGTGAAGCCACCGTATCTTTACTTACCCCTAAAATAACAGCTCCTTTTTCTAAGAATTGTGGATATCTTTCAGAAAAACCACAAGCCTGTTTTGTACACCCAGCTGTATTATCTTTTGGATAAAAATATAAGATGACCTTTTTACCTTTATAATCACTCAATTTGTGCATTACACCATCTTGATCAGGCAGTTCAAAATCCGGTGCTTGAATTCCAATTTCTAACATATGTATTCTCCGTTCTGTTAAACAAATTATATCATCCTAAATTATTTAAACCTACTCATATGCACAAAAGGAAGCATACTTGCTTCCTAACGTTTTTTCTTAATCATTTTACTAGATCTGAATTGTGCTTGTCTTTGCGCCTTCTTTGTAGGCTTTGCATTAAACTGTTTCTATATCCATACGCTCACCTCTAAAAGATATTTTGGTATATTATTCCATTTTTTTCTTTTAGAATGCCGCATATAAGCCTATTTTTCAATCTCTAAAAGATATTTTAGTATATTATGACTGTTTTTTCTTTTAGGATCATTGATTATTTAATTTATACGTTCTATTTGGAATAATGTCAATTCATTAATATGATAAGATCAGTCGATCTGACAATACTTAGTGGAAAAGTACTTGTTGATTGCCAAATTATTTGAGTATGAAAATGAATAATCGAATCATATCAAATGAAAAAGTCATAGCACAAGTTTGAATAAAATCTATTCAATTTATGTGTTAGTTCAATATTTTCTATAGAAAGTGCGAAAAAGAAAATAGAGTAATCCACATAGAAATTAGAAATACCTAAGCTTCTGATTCTTCCTTCCCAATTAAGTCTTTTGTTGTACCTACACAAGAAATCATACTTGCTTCCTAACGTTTTTTCTTACTCATTTTACTCGATCTGAATTGAGCTTGTCTTTGTGCTTTCTTTGTAGGCTTTGCGTTGAATTGTTTCTTTTCTAATACACAAACACTTTCAATATGATCTGTATAAGGGAATAAATCAACCAATTCCAATTTATTTGTGACATAGCCTTGTTTTCTAAATTGATTTAAATCACGAACCTGCGTTCTAGGATCACAAGAAATATATAGAATCTTTCTTGGATTTAAAGCGGTTGCACACTCAATAAAATCTTTTGTCGTACCTGCGCGAGGTGGATCTAAAATAATCGCATCATAATGATTGTGATACTTTCTTGCCTGACGCATGAATTCGGTTGAATCCATCGCAACAAACTCAATATTTTTGATCTTATTTTGTTTCGCATTGTATTTTGCGTTTTCAATCGCATCTGGATTCACTTCTACACCCATGACTTTCTTACAAGAATCCGTCATAGTTAAACCAATTGTACCAACACCACAATATGTATCTAAAACTGTATCTGTTTCTTTTAAATCTAGCATTTTCTTAGCTAAACCATACAATACTTCGCATTGTTCAGAGTGAATCTGATAGAACGAATTGTGTGAGAACGCAATATCTAAACCACATAGTTCATCATGAATCATACCATTTCCATATAGAACGATTGCTTCATCCTGCAAAACAATACTTGTCTTTCTAGGATTGATATTTTGTACAATTGTTTTAATTTGAGGAAACTCACTCGTTAATACACGAACCATATTTTTTCTTGAAGGAAACATCTTTTGACTTGTGACAAACACAACCATCACTTCATCTGTCTTATGTCCCCAACGAATCAATACATGACGCAATAGACCTGTTCCCGTTCTTTCATTGTACAATTCTAATTTCATAGAACCAACAAGTTCAGTAATCTTATTAATGATTTCATTAACTAGCTTTGGCTGCATGATACAATTTTCAGTCTTCACAACACGATGCGAATGAGGCGCATATAAACCTGAATATACTTTCCCTTTTTCTTTCGCAAAACCAACAATGACTTTATTACGATAATGCGTATCGTTTTTAGCCATATGCACATCGCCAACGCGAACTTTTAAATGTGCTTTTTCAACTAAAGCTTCCACATCTTTTTTCTTTTTATCTGCCTGCATGCTTGGCTTCAGTTTCAAAAGCGAACATCCACCACACAATTTTTCTACTTTACACTTCACTAATTTTCTCCTTTATTAAGTCAATGACTTTACTTGAATCTTTAACTTCAATCGTTTCAAATCCCAAATTACTTGCGCTTTCAACATTCTCTTTTCGATCATCTAAAAATAAACATTCAGACGCTAAAAGATTATATTTATCTAATAATATATGAAATATTTCTGGATCTGGTTTGATCTTCTTATATTCATAAGAAAAAACACCGCCATCTATATTATCAAACACTCCACAACTTCTCAAATACTTTGTGTCATCTTCTGGAATATTTGAAAGAATATATACATTGTATCCTAACTGCTTTAAATCCTTAATATACGCAACGTTGTCTTTTAATGGAATCACAAATTCTGTCCAATGATACATTAACTTTTTGATACTTAACTCTAATTCAGGAAATTGTTTTACTCCCTTTTCAATCATTTCTTCCACTGAATAAAGTCCTTGATCATACTCATTCCATAAAGAATCAAAATAGAATGATTTCACTTCTTCTTGTCTTTCATCAAAAAAGCTATAAATCAATTCATTTGAATCAAATTTAACCAATACATTTCCTAAATCAAATACTATATTTTTCAGCATATGCCAATTATACTTGAAAAAAACATCTAAAACAAATATGATTTTTGAAGAAAAGAGGTACGTTATGATTAAACCAATAATGAAAGATGAAGCTTTCTTAGCTATAAAATCAGCTCCAGCTACAAAAATGGATACACAAGTGGCTCAAGATCTAAAAGATACATTAAGAGCCCATGCAGATAAATGTGTAGGTATGGCCGCCAATATGATTGGTGTTTCTAAAAATATTATTATCTTTGCGATTGGACCTGCACAAGTTGTGATGTACAATCCAAAAATCACAAAGAAGTCTAGACCTTACAAAGTCAAAGAAGGATGTTTATCACTAGAAGGTGAAAGAAATACAACTCGTTATGAAAATATCACAGTTGAATATCAAGATGAATCTTTTAAAAAATGTAAACAAGCCTATTCTGGTTTTG
Source organism: uncultured Holdemanella sp. (assembly GCF_934754935.1). Classification (GTDB taxonomy): domain Bacteria; phylum Bacillota_I; class Bacilli_A; order Erysipelotrichales; family Erysipelotrichaceae; genus Holdemanella. Next base: position 12,898 of record NZ_CAKVJB010000044.1, read on the forward strand.
TAGCCCAAATCATTCAACATGAAATTGATCACTGCAATGGTATCATTATTTAAAAAGTCAGGGAATCCCTGACTTTTTATACTATTTGAACGATTCGATCTTTTAAATCTTCTAAATATAATGGTTTACTGATATGCCCATTCATACCAGCCTTGTAACATTTCTGTATATCCTGCATATACGCATTGGCACTCATCGCAAGAATTGGAATCTTTTTATCTTTTTTTCGAATTTGTAAAGTGGCATCATACCCATCCATAATAGGCATCATAAGATCCATTAGAATCAAATCTAAATTCTTGATTTGACCAAACTGTTCTACCGCCTCTTTACCATTTCTAGCCTTGTACACAATGGCCCCTTCACTTTGAAGCATAAACTCAATCACTTCCATATTGATATCATTATCTTCCACAACAAGTATAGATAGATTCTCAATGGACACTGTTTCCGTTTTTAATGATTTATCCTCAACAGGATTCAAATCAATCTCCAAAGGAAGTTGAACAATAAATTGAGTACCTTCATCAATTATACTTTCCACCTTGATTGTGCCATTCATCTTCTTTACAAGTTCATGCACAATACTCATACCTAAACCAGCACCATCCACACGTGTATTTTCCTGAACAAAAGGTTTGAACAATTTATCCTGAATGAATTCTTCACTCATTCCAATTCCTGTATCTTCTACTACAAATTCAAAACAATCCGCTTTTTCTTTGACAGACAAATACACTTTACCGCCTGGTTTATTATATTTGATCGCATTGCTTAAAAGATTCAACAAGACTTTTTCAACATGCGTAGGACTTCCAATCAAATGGTCGTGTTCTATTTGAGTCTTCATAAACAATTCAATTTTATAATTCGATGCCTGTACATCAATAATAGTTTGAACTCTACCTAATAATTGACTTAATTCAAACGATTTATTTTCCAATACAACTGAATCTGTTTCTAATGTTCGAATATCCAATATGTCATTTACCAAAGACAACAAGTGCGTACTCGATATCCACATCTTATCATAGGCATCTTTGATACGTTGTTTGTCGTCACCACATCTTTGAATGACTTGAAGCATTCCGATAATGCCATTGATTGGAGTACGAATATCATGACTCATACTTGCCAAGAAACGCATCTTAACTTGATTAGCCTTCGTTTCATTTTCTAAAGCGAGTTGAAGCTTTCGATTCATATCAAAATGACGCTCTGTATCATGACAACGACGAACTTGTTCATCCTCAAAAATTCTCTCATAATACGCATTCTTTTTTTCTAATGTCAAAATGATGATATTCGAATCCTGGATGACTTTACCATATTTATAGCGAGAAGATTCAACCATTAAGCCTAGACGAATCTCATCTGGATGTTTATTCATATATGAATCCATGTTATTTAGAATAAATTGAACCCGATCAAACATTTTCTGTTCTAAATAATAATCAAATAAAGCTACACACACATCAATATATTCGGCAGCATACAAATTTTCTAAACGCTTTTCAAGTTCTTCTGCACATCGCTTTAATTCAAAATCCATACCAGACTTACTAAATAATTCAATACCACAATTCAAATAATCTTCTAAAATAATGTGTTTTCCATCATACTCATCTAAACCGATATAAAAAGCTTCTAAAGCCTTGTCCACTTGATTTAAATGATTATAAACCAAAGCTAAATTCAAATAGACATAGGCACCCATATTTTCAATACAACAAGGCATGTATTCTTTTGCCTTTAATATACTATCTAAAGCCTCTTCATACTTTTCCTGTTTTGCGTACGTGATGGAAATATTATTATATTCATAACAATAATGCCCCACATCCTCATGTTCCATCGCAATCTGTAAAGCTTTTTCATAATAATAACGACTTGAAACATTTGCCCCATCATAATAAAGCATAACGCCCATTAAATTAAATGCAGAAATGAGTTCTCTTACAAACGGCATACTTTGATACTGCAAGATAATGGGTTCAATAATCTCTTTTGACTTTTTAAAATTCCCTTCGTAATAATAGGCCATACCTAAATAAAAGGTAGCCGCAACCATAACTTCTAAATCATTTGAACTTTCATTTAATACATTACGATAAAACTCTTCCTGCTCACTTAATTCTAACTTTCCAACACCTTCTACTTCTTTAATTAATTCTTGATACTTCATAATCTTCACCTAGATTAAATGTAACACGAATGAAAAAAAAGGGGCTGTAACGGATAAAGAAGTTTCAGCCTAATAAAAAAGGACCGAATATTCGAGATTAAAAATCCGAA
>NZ_CAKVJB010000045.1 GCF_934754935.1 uncultured Holdemanella sp.
GAGCCACCGAATCCATTTGGACAGAGCCATGCAATCCATTGCTCAGAGCCACTAAATCCACGAAGAGAGCCACTTCAAATCATGAAATGACTCTCTTTTATATTATTTGATTTTCGAATAGTCCTCTCGAAGAGATCTGCCTTTTAAAAAAATTGTATAAGATGAGTTTCGAATACAATCTAGAATGGTGTCAGCGAGTGGACCATTACCTAATTTGCCTAACTAGCCTTCAGGAGCCCATTGACTACAGTAAATGGTTGATTTTTTATCGGTTCTTGATTGTATCACTTCAAATAAATCGTTTCGTTCACATTCACTGATGGTTGTTAATAAGAATTCATCTAAAATTAATAGATCAACTTTGGAAAGTTTCTTCATATATTTTTTGTAATGTCCTTGAATCTTTGCTTCTTCAATTTCCTGAAACAAGTCTGGCTGAATATTACGTATGGGCAAGCCCATCTAATACGGAAAAAAATCCAGTCGATACGGTGACGAAGTCCATTGAATCTGTTGTATAAGTCCGCACTGCATTGTAGATATAAAATATTATCCTCCAGTTGTGAGATATTAACAGGTAAGTAAGTATATTTATCTAGTCTTGCAATTAGGTGTATAAATGGCTCTGATTAATGGATTGGGTGGCTCTACATGATGGAACAGGTGGCTCTCAGTGCTGGACGGAGTGGCTCTGAGTGCGTGGAATACTCAGTTACGATTGTTCCTATTTGGTATACAGCACCTTTTTTCATTGATTTAGATAAGGTTAGCCTTGACTTTTATATATATCAATTGTTTAATATTTATACAGAAAGACTACTGGATAAAGTGGTTCCTCTGAATTAATTTATGTCAAAGACACTAGTAATTCGTTGGGATAGGGTGAACTAGTGTCTTTTACATTTTTCTTTAATAATCAATGTGATTCTTAGTATTTCTACTATTGCCATTAAACACATGGCAACATCAATGTACAGATAAATATACATAAACACGTCCTCCTACAAAATCGGAATCTTTGAGAACTCAAGATGTTGTCCTTTTTATTCAGAGGGTTCACCGTTACTACATCCAGTAACAAGTTAAAGCACTGTTAGTACATCTATCCTATTTGGTCTAAAACGCCATATTTTCTCTAAATTAGATAAGGTTAGCCTTGACTTTTATATATATCAATTGTTTAATATTTATACAGAAAGACTACTGGATACAGTGGTTCCTCTGAATTAATTAATGTTAAAAGACACTAGTTTAATCCGTTGGGTTTGGGTGAACTAGTGTCTTTTACATTTTTCTATAATAATCAATGTGATTCTTAGTATTTCTACTAGTGCCAATAAAACCATGGCAACATCAATGTACAGATAAATATACATAAACACGTCCTCCTGCAAAATCGGAATCTTTGAGAACTCAAGATGTTGTCCTTTTTATTCAGAGGGTTCACCGTTACTACATCCAGTAGCCAACTCCTATTATAAATGTCCAATGTGAAAATATTGTGAATTCCACTAAATTTGTTACGAATGTTCCTGTTTGATCTAAAACAATTAATTTTCATTGATTTAGATAAGGTTAGTCTTGACTTTTGAAATAAAAACAGATCCTCATCTAAGAGGATCTCAATACATGTTTTAATACTTCTTCCATTTTTTGAAAGTCAATTGGTTTCGTTATATAATCATTCATCTTTACATCATATGCTTTTTTCTTATCTTCCTCAAACGCATTGGCAGACATTGCTATAATAGGTATATTGGCCTTTTCAGGTTGACAAAGATGACGAATACAATGGGTTGCCTTAAAGCCATCCATATTTGGCATTTGAATATCCATTAAAATCAAATCGTATGTATTGCTAGGTTGATGTTGGATTTCATTTACACAAAGAATTCCATCTTCTACAGCTTTTACTTCAAAACCCATGTCACGAAGAATCGTAGTCGTAATTTCTGCATTTAATGCATTATCTTCCGCCAACAGTATTTTTTTACCCTTAAAATCAATATCACACTCCATATTGGATTCAATATTTGTGTTTGTATAATCTTTATTGGCAATCTTATGTGGAATAGTAATTGTAAAAGTACTACCCTTACCAAGTTCACTCTCTACTTCAATACTTCCATCCATTAAATCCACAAAATTTTTAACAATGGCCATACCCAAGCCTGTACCAGGAATCTTAGACATGGTTGTATTTCTTTCCCTTGTAAACAATTCAAATAAAGACGGCAAGAAGTCTTCACTCATTCCAATACCTGTATCCATAATCTTTGTTTGAATTAAAGTATAACCTTCTCTATCATAAGGAAGTTCCTTAACATCAATGGTTACCGTACCTTCTTCAGGCGTATATTTAATCGTATTACTAATTAAATTGGATAGAATCTCCTGCATCTTAGTCGTATCTACCATTATATTCTTGTGTTGAACACTCACATTCCGATTTAATTCAATACGTTTTCGTAAAGCCTCTGCTTCAAAAGCACCACAAACAAGTTTAGAAACACTACCAACCACATCGTAGTTTTCATCCAATTCCATCTTACCACTTTCAACACGAGCCATATCCAATACGTTATTAATAATCGAAAGTAATAATTGACTGGATTGTTCAATCATTTCTTGATAATGAAGAAGCTTAGGATCTCTCAATTCCTTCTTCATTAATTGCGAATATCCCACGATCGCATTCATAGGCGTACGAATATCGTGTGACATATTAAACAAGAACATGGATTTGGCTTCATTTGCCTTTTCTGCCTTGATCTTTGCCTGTCGCAAAGCCTCCTCTTGTTCTAATTCACGCTTCTTTTCTTCGGTAAAATCACGGATTGCAATTAAGATACTCACGACACGACCAAACTCATCCACTTTTTGTGGAACAACCATCGCTAGCATCCACGTTCCATCTTGTCTTTCAAATGGATAAGACAATGAATTTCTTCCCTCAAGTCGTTTTGCGATTGTATCAAAATCAAAGAATTCTAAAGCTGATTCTCTACAATCTTTCGCAATCAAACGATTTATTAAATCAAGTTCCTCATCTATATCCACTTTATTCACATCCAATTTAGGATCATATCCACGATTTTTCTTGATCAATTCCACTTCTTTGGAAATCAAATGAATAACAGAAATATAAGAATAAGCTGCACCTAATGCCTCCACTTCATGACGAGCCTGCTGCACCTGCTTACCTAAAGTAATTGGAAATTCTTCATCTTCCAATTGTTCTTTATCTGGAATCGAATGATGAATATGAAGCACCTTCCAATTTCCATCTCTTACTCCATAGATAATAGTAAAACGAGAATCCAAATGCATAATTGGAACTTCTTTATCAAAAATACCATAAATTTGAACAGATCCATAGGTAAAAACACATTGATCATCCACAACATTTTCTTCTATTTCTAAATCTTTAAATTCAAAATGAATATTCTTTCTTTTCTCCATATCAAATTTAAAAGAAGATAGAAAATGATCAATATTTTTAAAGAATTCTTGTTTACCAGTACCAATAATACTCACATTCGCATCCAAAAAATTCTGGATTGCAACTTTATTCAATGTATCCGATCCCAGATATGTTTCCAATAAATTTTTAGTAACTAATTTAAAATCCATCATAACCCCAACCCCACAAAACAAAAAGGCATCATCTCAAATCAGACAATGCCACATTATATAATTAATAACTGATTTGGAAAGATATATCATTACCTATATGATACCATTAATTTCAACCAATGTTACCATTAATTTCATCTAATTTATCAAATATATCTTCTAAAGAACCATCACTATATTTATTTCCACGAATATCATCCAATTTTTCATTCATGGATCTAAGTTCATATAAAATCTCATTTAATAAATCAACGACTTCACTCATACCTTTTCACCCCTCATATATTTCTTCCATCTTCTTAATACATCTTTTAAAGGCTCATCCAAATACGCATACGACTTCTCTTTGATTTCTTCAGGAATACCATAAGCCGCTTCTGCAATACTACCTGTAATAGCGGCAATCGTATCACTATCTCCGCCAATCGAAATCGCATTACGTATCGCATCTTCAAAATCTATACTTTCTAAAAACGCAATAATGGCCTGTGGAACACTTCCTTGACACGTTTCATCAAACTCATAATCCTTACGAATTGAATCTAAAGACATCGATAGATCATATCCATATTCCTCTTTAATATGCTCTTTGATTCTACTTTTACACTCATAAGAATTAAGTCTAGCTATAAAGATCGCATCACATACAGCTAAAGCACCCTTAATACCCTCAGGATGATTGTGTGTTACACTAGCTGATAATCTAGCTAAATCTCGACTTGGCCACATACCTGTTCTTGCATAATGATCACAATCCATTACCCAAGCACATGGAGATACTCGCATGGCTGAACCATTGCCAAAACTATTGTATGGCTCAGTATCCTTACTTCTTAACCAAACACGAAAGCGACCACCATATCCTGCATGCGGATACATACGACCATACTTTTTCATAGATAAGATAAAGTCTTTTTCACTTCCACCATTCATAATCGCATCTGCCACAGCACATGTCATGACCGTATCATCCGTAAATCGACAATCCGGTTTAAACAATTCAAAATCTTTTGTCTTGATATTATTGAATTCATAAACTGAACCTACAATATCACCAATAATAGCTCCTAACATAGTATCATCTCTTTCCTATTATAGATTTTTTAAAAAATACATAGTATCATACATACAGAAACTAACTTGTGATGGATAAAGCTGGGCTGGCTGTGCCAGTAAGATGTAGATCGAGATGCCAATGCTTGTGGGGTTAGTTTTTTTCTTTTTACACTGATTTCATCTCTTCGATTGCCTTTAATAAATCATCTTTTTTAAAAGTAATCAAATCCTCATCAGATATTTCATTTAAACTAGCCAAACGATTCGCATGAGCACTCTTGCTCTTATCAAACAAGTTACGCATTTCACGTCCATTCGCAAAATTATCCGGCTTATGAATACACAAATCATTTAAATATGTCTTCAAGGTTTCTTGTGCTTCTAAATCCATTCTAAAATCATTTTGTTCACATAATAATCCAAAGATCGTAAATAATTCTTCTTCAGAATAATCATCAAAATGAATATATTCATTGAATCTCGATTTTAGTCCAGGATTCGATTGTAAGAATGCTTCCATCGGTTCATCATAACCAGCTACAATCACAATAAACTCATCACGATGATCTTCCATCGCCTTCAATAAAGTATCAATTGCTTCTTGACCAAAATCATTCTCACCCTTAGCTAAAGTATAGGCTTCATCAATAAAGAGAATACCACCCATAGCCTCATCAATCTTTTCCTTTGTCTTTAAAGCCGTTTGACCAACATATCCCGCAACAATTCCACCACGATCCACTTCAATCAATTGGCCTTTTTCTAATATACCAAGCTCCCTATAGATTTTAGATAGTAATCTAGCAATTGTTGTCTTTCCCGTACCAGGATTCCCCTTAAACACAAGATGTTTAGAAGTATTAAAAACTTTCAAACCTTTACTTTTACGAAGCTCATCTATTTTCAACTCATTAATGATTGAATGAACTTGTTCTTTAACTTCATCCAATCCAATCATCGAATCCAATTGTTTTTGAAGATCTTCTAAAGACTCACTAGATTCTTCTTTAGGTTCTTCCACAACAATTGTCTTTTCTTCTTGTTTAATATCCAATAATTTAATGTATTGAATAAAATGATCCTTTACAATATCCTTCTTATCATTCTTATTAAACAAATAATAACGACCCAATTCATATACAAATTGCGCATACAAAGCCTTTGTGATAGGCATTAGATTCAATGTTTGAAAATCAGAAAACCAAGAATGAATAGAAACAACATTCATTTTTTCTTTAGAACCAAAAAACTCTTTATTAAAAGAATCTATACGAAGATCTGCATGATCTAAAGATATGATTTCAATAAATCCAGCAATATTATTTAGAATCACCTGTTTAACATTTAAATGACCACCATCTTGATCAATCAATTCCTGCTCTTTAGAACATGCTAGTAATAACTTAGTCAAAGACTGTTTAACACTTATATCCATAATACCAACCTTCTTTATGCATATTGAATCTGATTATGCAAAGAATCATATAATTTCGATGCATCCTCACCCTCAATACCATTAAACATCTCAGAAATTTCTTTTTCCAATTCATTGTGAATTTCTTCATTCGTCTTTTCATGAAATACATTCAATAAGGATGTATCTTGAAGTGTTAAAATAATTTCTTGATTATCAATCACTTCTTGTTTTTGATCTTGAACTTGTTCTAAGAACTCATTATAATACGTATCCATTTCATCCGTATTTAAATCTAAATCAAAAATGCCATGATCTTGCAACAATTCAACAAACCAAGATTGAGTTAGAGTGTCATACAAACTCATCCATTTATTATGAGACGTATGCCATACTTCATCTCCAGTCAAAATATCTTTATAGTTAAAATAATATTGTTCATCAAAGAAACGCAATGAAGCAGTATACATCGAAAGCATCATAAATACAGTAAGAATCATATTGTCCTTATTATCAATTAAATCGGATTTTAAAGAATCAATCATCATATCCAAGACGACATATAATGAATCCACTAACTTACGCATTTGTTCTTCACTATAAGGCTTTTGTTTCTTACGACAATCCAGCATATCCTGATAGTCACTGATTACCCTATTGTATTCAGCTTTAATATGAAGTTCAGTCCCTTTATTTAAAGTCTGTTGAACCTTTTCAATCGCACCAACAATCTCTTCTTCCATGGAATCTAACTTCTCATATAAAATCGCAAAAGTAGCCCAAGTCGAAACTAAATTCACCCCATCTAAAATCAATGCAATATTTTGAATCTTAGATAAATTCTTTACCATCTTCAAATTTTGATTTAATAACTTAGAATTCTTTTGAACTGCCTTTAAAACTTCTTTTGCGGCAACCTGCTGTTCAGCCTCTTTAAAAATGTTATCTAAAGCAACCTTATAGAACTTCTTAAAGCGCTTATTCTTTTGACGAACTACGATCTCCATAAAATTCTTATCATTCAAGAATTTACGCAATTCCTCTATTGTTCGTATTACTTCAATTTCATCCATACCTATTCTCCATCCTTTAATTTGTATAGAACGAGTGTCAAAATCAATAAAATACAAGAATCCATACTATAGGAATTATGGAAATCAAAACGAGGCTTACGCTTATTAATTCCAATTGCTGGAACGGTTTCTCTGCGAATAAAAGTAAGAATCGTATCCATATCCAAACATTCTTTAGATAAATCAAAATCAGAGATCAACTTCGAATGATTCTTAGTAACCGCCATATATAAACACATCATAATGCGCGTATAATCTACCAAATCCTGAAAGTTAACTTCTTTAGACTTACTAATAGAAACCGCCTTCTCATAATACTTCTGTGCACGCGTCTTCTGTTTCGATGTTTCAATCTGAGATTCTAAAATCTCATTCAAACATTTAAAATAACTTTTGATCAACTTATTAAAATCACACTTATTCGTTAGTTCAACCATCCTGAAATGATCATATAACTTCTCTGCCGCAACTTCCTTAGTAATATGATTCAAGAACTGAAATTTTATATAAGCATTTAAATCCATCAAAACACAATTGCTAGTCACATCACTATAATTTAGCCATGTTGATTCTACAAACTCTTTTGGTTTCATATCCTAGTTCTCCTTGTTATTTTTTTTATTCAAATAATTCAATATTGCCTTGTGTCCTAAACGTATTTTGACATACTCAATCTTCCATTCTTCACCACAAACAATTGCTTTAAAACTTAAATAATTTTTTTAAAATCTTCTTTATCTATTTCTAAAGCTGTTGAATACCGAAGATTTTCATAACAAGTTGGACAACAAATGAACTCAAAAACATCTTCGCTATCTTTATATTTATAAAGTCTCATCCCTGTTAATTCAGTGTGCACTTTTGCACCACAAAGAGGACACCTTCTGGCATATCCGCCAATTACTTTATCCTTAACGTGTTGTGGTTTACACATAAAATCTTTCACACTATTAAAATTATTATAATCCAACTGTGACGCTTTTTTAGTCACATCATTCTCTTCATCCAGATTATAATCAATTGTCGATATGTATTCAAAATACTTTCTGGTATATTTTTCTGCTGTCCTTGTAATACTCAATGATAATGAGAAATTATCTAAGAAAAATTTCTTTAAGCAATCAACAACATCATGCTCAGAAGTTATGTTTTCGTTAATTAATAGAACATTTTGGTCTTCTAAACTAAAAGGAATTACTTGTCCTTTTATTGCTACTCCTCCTATAAAGTCATTTAATTAACACTAATTATAATTCGCATTATTATTAATATTATCTATAACGCTCTTAATCTCCATCCAAGTTTGAATATCATTTCCAAACAAATCTGCAACAGAACCTTTATCTGTAAATGGTGATTGTTGTAAAACACTCATATCTTTCATTAAACCATTTCTTACAATATATTCTACAATTTGATTTACAAAATAGATTTGTTCAGAATTAAGATTTCTTTCATCTAAATATTTAGAAAAAGCATCTTTGGCAGCATTCATATCCAAGCCAACAATTTCTCGAACAAATTCGCAGATAGGCTTTTCTCCTACTTCTGAATAATAGTCTTTCTTAGAACCTAATTCTTTCCATAAGATATTTTCTAAAGAAATTAAATCTGTACTACTTAATGGTTTGTTTTCTTTGATTTTCAAAATCACAGGATCATCTTTTTGATGTTGGCGAATATAATACTCAATTTTAGATTTATAATTCTTTAAATCATCATTCTCTAATTCTGAATCATTAAATTGAACATCTAAAATATCATCTTCAAAATTAGTTTCATAAGATAATCCTTGTCTTGGAATATATTTAATTAAATCTCTTAATCTTAAACGAATATTTTCAAATTCGTCTATACCACTATATTCTAAGTAATTCGTATTTAAGATAGCATGAATAATTTCGCTTTCCTTTTCAATTGCAGGAATATTCGATACTTTAGCTAAACCTGTTACCTTTTTTAATAAATCTTTAATTCTACGCTTACTCTGTTTTTCAGCCAAATGAGCTAATTCAATACCATACATTAAAGCATCAAATCGCACAGCACTTACCTCATCTTCATCCGGTAAGATTAGTGGTGCTAATTCTTGACGCACCATCAAACAATCTTCATAAGTAAGCATTTGATAATGATCTGGATTCGAATAGAGATCCACATATTTTAAATGTTGTCTAACATCAAAACGATTATGATCCAGCTCTTTTACTTTACTAACCATATAATCGACAAGTTCTTTACGCCATTTTTTTAATTCATCCGTTTGATAATTCAAAGCTTGTAATTTATAAGCAATCTCAAACTTTAATGCAAAAACAGCTCCCTGTACTGCAAGCATGTTTGGTGTTGCACTACCAGTCTTCATTCTGAAAAATTCAAAATTACCACAGAAATCAAAAATCAAGAACTTATCTTTATCTTTTCCATCTAAAAGTCCAGGACATAGTCTTGTTCCACGACCAATCATTTGCCAAAATTTAGCCTTACTCATTACTTTTTTAAAGAAAATCAAATTCACACATTCAGGCACGTCAATACCAGTGTCTAACATATCAACTGAAATTGCAATTTGAGGTAATTTTCTTGGATCAGAAAACTGGTCAATTAAAGTCTGAGAATAGTTAATTTTATTATCAATGACTTCTGCATAACCTTTTAATTCAGGATAATCCTTATTAAAAATTTCTAGAATAAATTCTGCATGCTTATGATTTTTCGCAAAAATTATTGTTTTACCAATTTTTTGTCCATAATCAATACGAATACCATACTTAAATAAAGTTGCTAATACCTTACGCACTGTATCTTTATTAAAAACATATTGGTTTATAGCTGAAGCACTGATAACTTCTGGAACATTCCCCTCTTCATCGACAAATGTTTCTTCATACTCTTCTTTTTCATCATTATCCAATTCATCCCAATGAATTCCATTCTTCATAAATTCTGTAGAACATTCTATAGATTTATAATCAACTAAAAATTCATCTTTTACAGCCTGAGCTAATTCATAACCATATGTCGGAATTCCATTTTCTAATTCAAAAACTTCATATGTATTCTTATCAATTTCATCTTTAGGCGTTGCAGTTAAACCAACTAAAGGTGCATCAAAATATGAAAATATATCTCTATACTTGTTATAAATAGATCTATGCGCTTCATCACAAATAATCAAATCAAAATGCCCGCAAGTAAATAATTTCTTGCCTTTATCCTTAATCGTATCTATACAACCAATCATTGTTTGGTAAGTCGAAAATACAGCATGAGCATTATAATTTTCTTTATCTTCCACTAAATTTGTAGCCGAAAGATCCGGCAACAAATTCACAAAACTACGCTTAGCCTGTGTAACTAATGAGTTACGATCTGCCAAGAATAAAATATTCTTAATCCAACCATTATTTAATAGCACATCAACTAAACTAATAACCGTTCTAGTTTTACCTGATCCAGTAGCCATGACAAATAAAGCTTTTCTTCTATTCCCTTTATCAAAGGCTTCACATACAGCACGAACTGCAGCTTCCTGGTAATAACGACCAGCAATATCCTTATTAATCGCAATATAATTCAAATGAGATTTTGTTCTTCTCAAATTAAAATACTTTTCTAAATCACGCTTTGAATAAATACTCGATACTCTTCTTTCAGGATAATCATTATCGATTATACGAGTTTCAAAACCATTCGTGATAAAGATTACAGGTCTTCTTTTATATTTCTTCTCTAATAAATCTGCATACAATTTTGCCTGTTGTCTTCCCACTGTAGGGTCTTTACAACTTCTCTTAGCCTCAATCACTGCTAACGGAATATTCATATCATCATATAAAACATAATCTGCATAGCCAACTTCTGACTTATTAGGCATACCTTCAAGTTCAACTTCATTAATCCAATCTTTACCTTCAACCCATCCAGCATCCATCAACATGGCATCTATATATAATTTACGTGTTTTAAACTCAGATAAATCTAATGGTTTTGCTACATATGTCTCTTGTTGTTGAACACGACGAGTACTCAACTCTTCTTTCAAAGATTTATTTTCCGCGATCAAAGCCTCTAAATCAACATCTGGAACTGCTTTTACAGGAGCTACTTCCTCTTGTTCCAATAAAGAGTCATCATATTCTCTTTCTTCGTAATTATCACCATAACAATACGCAATAAAATCAGTAAAATAGAACAAGTTATGTAAACATATTTTGGCGATACTAGCCGTTTTAGTGGTTGCAGTATGAACTGCTTCATTCCCATATCGACGAATAAACTCAATTCGCTTCCAAATATCATCATCCATGATAGATTTAAAAGCTCGCGTATTCATTAGTGTATGCAAATTATCCTGATATGGAACATCCAAATCTGCATCTACTGAATACATCCATTTAATACCTGCCTCTAATGCACGTCTACAGTTGATAATACACGTACTAACATCAATCTTATACGTCTTCTCTGCAACAATAGCTATATCTACAAAGCTATCAAAATCTTTTTCTTTCTTTAAATAATCGAAGTTAGTCATATACTACCTCTCTTTCTAGTTCTATTATACTCTTCTTAATATCAAACCTTGATTTATCGACTTGTCGTACAAAGTTAACAAATTGATTCTGAAGTTCTATTGGTGGTAAATAAATTGGTATTTCCTGTAACTCTTGAGCATTTATATTAGCCTGATTTACTGCGCCTTTTGCTATTGTTCGTAGATGTAATTTCATTTCATCAGTATTCATATACATTGAAAAAAATTTTGGAACTATGGTCTCTTTTAATCTAATTCTAATTATATATCCAGCAATAACCATATCTTCATTAAAATCAAACTCTGCTGTTTTTCCAATTAAATCTAAACTATTGGTTCTATTGAACAATACATCACCTTTTCTTACAACACATTTTTCTAATTCATCATTATCTAAACTGATAAACTTTAAATCCGTTAAATCAAATCGCCCATCATATGTTAAATTGTTCATACGTAAATATTTATATTCACCATTCTCTACAGATGGTTTACTGGTCCCATATTTAACTTCATTCACTACATTTTTAATTTGTTTAGATTCCCAGTTCAAGTTATTTATAAACGGTCTACCAAACATCTCTATAAATCGGGCTTTAATCAAATCATCAAATTTGTTTAATTCAATTTTTTTTAATTCAATAATTGTGCTAATACATTTCAATCTACTTACTATCTGTTTTTGTTTAGTAGATGAATAATATCTAACATATACCTTATTTAATCCTTGTCGAGTAATCTGTGGTTGTGCTGATCCACTTATTATATTTTTAAAATTGTAATTTTTTAAAAAATAATATAAATAATTGATATCGATATTATGTTTCACTTCATCTAGACACATTGCATTCCCAGTTACATATGAGAAAGGTGGTGTAATATTGACTGAACCACATGAAGCACCTCTGCATGTTATAGCTATTACAGAATCTTTATGGTTGTAAACATTGGAGTATCCAATAAGTCCATTAGCACCATAAACTGGATAACCATCATCCAATAATTCATCAGTAGGAATTGTCTTCCATTGTTTTGGTGAGCAAATATCAATTAATTTAATTTTCATTCGCTTCTACAAATCCGAATTTA
>NZ_CAKVJB010000046.1 GCF_934754935.1 uncultured Holdemanella sp.
AGAAAATTTGACATAAAAAAAGCGCTACATAAGCGACATTTGGAATATTTACGATTTTACAACTGTCGAACTACCGACTTAGATACAGCTCCATTGTATGACTTCGTTAAAGCATTAGACAAAGCTACAATTGAATAACAATTTAAGAGATCTGTTGACAGATCTCTTTTTAATACATATAATTCAACTACATACAGAGTAAAAATATGTGCGTTAAGTGTCTTTAACACGGGGAGTTGGTTAAGGAACGAAAAGTTATTCTTGCGGTACATATTTTGCATCCCGCTGTTGTGATCGAAAAAATTAAAGACTTTCTTTTTTTGTATCGCAATATGGAAAAAAGGAGGTCTTTTTATATATGAATCAATACTTTGTAATGTTAAAAGAAAATGCACGTTCCTTAAAAAATGTGCGTGTCATTGTCGGGGTCGCTTTATTTTTTGCCCTAAACGTAATTCTGAACTTGTTTGGATCTATCCAAATCACAAACCAGCTAAAATTAGGTTTTGCTTCTATTGCCACGGCTGCTAGCTGCTTATTATATGGACCCATTCCAAACTTAGTACTTGCACCACTTTTAGACTTAGTCAATTACATGGTTAAGCCTGTAGGTGCTTATTATCCAATCTTTATGATTTCAACTATGGCAAGTGCTTGTATTTTCTCAGCATACTTCTATAACTGCGAAAAAATCACTTGGATTCGTGTCATCTTATGTCGTATCACATACGATGTTGTTGTTAGTTTATTCTTAAACACACTATTCACATCTATGTTATGGGGAACGCCATTCTTAGTGATTGCGGGTCCGAAATTAATCAAAAACTTAATTTCATTGCCATTCCAAGTTGTTATTTTGTACTTAGTGATGAAAACATGTATCCAGTTAAAACCAAAGGTGAACCGTTAATGGTCCACCTTTTTTTATTGTAATTTAAACATCTCTTTTTTTGCTCCACAAACCGGACATACATAATCATCTGGTTCATTTTCAAAATCATCCCCATCATATACATATCCACAAACACTGCATACCCACTTTTCTTCTTTTCTATATGTAGGTGCTTTTGCCGGTGCACTTTGTTTTAATACATTATGATAATACGCATAGGTCATCGGTTTACCAAAATCACCTTTCTTGGCATCAATGACTTTAGCTAAGAATACAAAGTGTGTTCCTGCATCCATCTGACTTTGTACTTCACACATCATGTATCCTAATGCACCATCTATCACAGGCAATTCACTAAATAAATGATGTTTCAATTTTGCCCACTTATCTTTATCTTTTCCTGTCTGAAAACCCAAATTCGAAATGACTTGTGAATCTATAGTTTCAGGTAAAATGGATAAAGAAAAGCATTTACTTTTTTCAATCAATGAACAAGTATAATTATCCTTATTCATACTCAAGGCAATTGGCGGTCCTATTGTCGAAACCTGAAATACAGTATTCACAATACAGCCACATTCGCGCATGCCATCTTTTACACCCACGGCATACATACCATAAGAAAGATCATACAAAACTGTGTTGTCCATAAGAACACCTCCCTTGTTACTATTATTGTAGCAAGTTTAGCAGTTATATTCCATATAACTATTTTGCTTCTTCAACACGTTTTTGTAGTTTATTCATTGTCTGTTTTAAATTTTTCATTTCGTCTACAGACACATCATAAAATAATGTTTTATTAATTTTTCCAATCTCTTCATCAATTGTTTTTAAAATAGGTTTGCACGCATCCGTTAGTCTTAAATGATGTATTCGAGTATCTTTTTCATCTATACAAATACGAATGAGTCCTTTTTTTTCCAAAGAATCAACACTTCTAGAAATCAAAGTTTTTGAAACGCCTAACACAACCTTTAATTCCGTACTCGTTGTTATTGTTGAATTATTTTTTAAAACAATTAAGATTGATATTTCATTTGGTGAAAAATTATATTTTTCAAAACAATCCTTTATTTTCTTTGCGTAATAATCCCTCATTTGATTGGATATACGCAAAAATTCCTCAATTGTAAACATAATATCGCTCCAGTTCAATGGAATAATTGTAAGCGCTAAAATGAGGCATGTCAAACATTGCCCCACTTTTCTAACACTTCTCCTACATAATAAAGAGAACCACATAATAAACTGTCTTCTTTTGTATCTTTAAGCCTTGAAATCAACTCATCCACTGTAATAATTGGATACCCTAATTTTTCTAATGGATATAAACGAGCACTTGAAATTTCTACCAATGTAATATCTTCACTAATGGTTTGTAGAAGTTCAATCATGTGTGGTGCATCCTTCTCTTTTAATACTGAAAAATAAATTTTTCCTTTAAAATCCTTCAAAGAATGTATCAACGCCGTAATTCCATGTACGTTATGTGCTCCATCCAACAAAACCAATGGATCTTTTCTAAGAACCATATATCGGCCTGCCCATTGAAAATGGTCAATGACTTCTTGAATTTCATTTTCTTCTAGCCAAATACCTAACACATTTAATGTTTCTAAGGCAAGAGACAAGTTTTTAGCTTGATATAATGGTGGATTTAGATGAAATGTCATTCCATTCCATCTTAAAACATCTGTTTCTTGGCAATCCACAAAACATAGTGGTGTATTCATATAATCGGCAACGAGTTCCATTACTTTTTGGCATTCTGGTTTATCTTCTGTTGTTAATGCTGGAACATTGGGTTTAAATATACCTGATTTTTCATAGGCAATCTGTTCAAAAGTATCTCCTAAATATTCTGTATGATCAAGTCCTACATTAGTAATCAAACAAGCTTTATAGTCTAATGCCGTTGTTGCATCTAAGCGTCCTCCCATTCCTGCTTCAATAATGCAGTAGTCCACTTCTTGTTCTATAAAATAAACAAGTGACATCCATAGATCCATTTCAAACATGGTCATCTTATGTAATGAGAATAATTCTTCATATTGATCATAAATTCTTTTCCAATCATCTAAAGAAATACATGTATCATTCACACGTATTCTTTCTGTATGATGAATCAAATGGGGAGATGTAAATACACCTACTTTATATCCTTTTTTCATCAACAAATCTCTTAACCAAATTGAAGTACTACCCTTTCCATTTGTACCTGCTACTTGAATCTTTTTTAAAGCTATGTGACTTGGCAATGCATCTGTTAACCATTGTCTAAATTCTAATAGATCGTGATTTTTCCCACGACAATTTTCCATTTTATTTATTTTCTCTTGTACATTCATGGTATTATTATATCACTAAAGAAAGAAGTGATTCACATGATTATGCATAATGACTGGGATCCATTGTTTGATCAGGAAATACAAAAAGACTATTTACTAAACTTACGTTATTTTTTAGCTAAGGAATATAAGACTAAAAACATTTATCCTGCAAAAGAGAATATTTTTGCGGCTTTTAAAACAACTTCTTTAAAAGATACAAAAGTTGTTATTTTAGGACAAGATCCATATCATGGCCCAGGACAAGCTCAAGGGTACTCTTTTAGTGTGCCAAGCAACTTTCCTTTACCTCCATCTTTACAAAACATGTATAAAGAACTAGAAAACGAATATGGAGTACCTGTACATCGTACGGGTGATTTAACCGATTGGGCCAGACAAGGTGTACTCTTGATGAATACGATTCTTACAGTTGAAGAACATAAGCCTTTATCGCATCAAGATATGGGATGGCAAAATTTTACGAATGAGGCTTTAAGATGGATCAATGAAAAAGATGGTCCTGTTGTCTTCTTATTGTGGGGCGCTAAAGCAATTCAATCCAAAAAATTACTAACAAACCCAAAACATTTAATTCTTACAAGTCCTCATCCAAGTCCTCTAAGTGCTTACCGTGGTTTCTTTGGAAATAATCATTTTAAACTTGCGAATGAATATCTAGTTAAAAACAATGAAACGCCTATCCAATGGATATAGGCGTTTTTCTTATAGACCAAAATAAAAAGAAGCATCATTTGATACTTCTAGTCTTTCATTTCATTAAATACTTGTAAAGCTAGACAGCCAAGTCCCGTATGAATTCCAACGGCACTCACTAAATCGATGACTTTGACTTTTGCACCTTCGATTTGGCTTTCAATCTTTTGCGCATATTCTTTTGCAGCTTCTAACGCATCTACGTGTGCAACAATAAATGTATAATTAGAATCCACATTTAATTCATTTAAATGTTTAATAACACGATCTTGAGCACGTTTCATTGTACGTACTTTATCCAATACATCTACTTTTCCATTTGTACTTTTACCAATATGTAAAATAGGTTTGATTTTCAATAAACCACCTAAAGCGGCAGCCATTGGTGTCAATCGACCACCACGTTTCATATGATCTAAATCATCACACAACAAGACTGTTTCACAACTGTCCGCAATGTTTTGTAGTTTTTTGATAATTTCATCTAGTGAAATATTTGCTTCAAACATTTTTTTAGCTGTCTCAATCATACATCCTTGTTCAACAGCCGTACAATAACAATCCATTCCAACAAATTTCATTTCTAATTGATTCGCAATCATTTCCATAGAATCCAATGTTCCAGATAATCCTCGGCAAATAGGAACCGCAAAAATCGTATCATACCCTTCATGTTTTAATTTTTCAAAACAATCTTGAATTTTACCTAAACTAGGCAAGGATGTTTTCAACACTTTTTTCTCATGTAATTTTTGAATCACTTCTGAATATGTAATTTCGGTATATTCATCTTTTGATTCCCCATCACATGTAATTTGTAGAGGTAAACAATAAATTCCTTTTTCTTTCCAATAGTCTGGGTGCTGGCCAGTTCCGGTATCCGTTACAAATGCAATTTTCATGTCTAGGCCCCCTTTACTTTTTTCACAAATTGAATTCCTACAGCACCTAATCCTGTATGAACGGCAATAACGGCATACATTGGATCTGTATGGATTTGAATATCTTCTCCAAACACATCATGTAGTTCATCAATCGCAATTTGTGTACCCTCTTGATTTCCTCCATTTAATACATAAAATTCATAATCTTGTGCATTCGCATCTTTTGAAATTACTTTAATCGCCTTTTTAATAGCTTTTGACATCGTTCTTACTTTATCAAAAACATCTACCTTCCCTTCCGTATTTTTAGATACTTCCAAGATTGGTTTAATTTTTAACATACCCGCAAGCTTAGCTGCCATTGGAGTTAATCTTCCTCCTTTAGCTAAATGATCCAAATCTTCGGGAATCAAGAATCCTCTTGAATGTTCAACACTTTCTTTTAAACGCGAGATGATTTCTTCTGGATGTACTTCTTGTTCAACTAATTTTTGTGCAGATAACACCAAATATTTTTCCACACCTAAAGTTGTATATATGTCTAATGTATGGATTTTAACTCCATGCCATTTTCCTGATGCTTGAATTGCCTGATTTGTTCCTGACAAACCATTTGATAATGTGATTAGAATCACATCAGTGATGCCATCATTTTTATAGGATTCTAATAAAGCTTCTATATCACCTAAAGGTGGCATACTTGTTTGAGGCATATATCCTCTTTCTAAGAATGAATTTAGTTCTTCAACAGTTAAATTCACCCCATCTAAATATGTTTTGTCTTCTATCTGAACCTGCAATGGTAAAAAATCAATTCCTAAATCATTTGCTTCTTGTTTTGTTAATCCACAACCACTTTCTGTTAATACTCGAATCTTCATTAAAAACCTCCTTTTTTGTAAAATCATCCTAATCCTAACACGAAATATTAATTTTCTCAAATGTCTGATATAATTAGGTTGAGGTGATTTGTATGAGCGCTTTCATTTCTTTTGAAAATGTTAAAAAGACTTATCATATGGGAGAAATCGATATACATGCATTGGATGATGTAAGTTTTGAAATTGAACAAGGTGAGTTTGTGATCATCGCTGGCGCAAGTGGTGCTGGTAAGAGTACAATTCTAAATTTGCTTGGAGGAATGGATACTGTCAGCGAGGGAAAAATCATCGTAGATGGAAGAGAAATTAGTTCTTATAAAGAAAAAGATATGACACTGTATCGAAGATATGATGTTGGATTTGTTTTTCAATTTTATAATTTAGTTCAAAATTTAACGCTTCGAGAAAATGTCGAGCTTGCTACACAGATTTGTAAAAAACCACTTGATATTGATGAAACTATAGATCTTGTTGGGTTAAAAGATAGAACTTATAATTTTCCTAGCCAACTATCTGGTGGTGAGCAACAGCGTGTTGCGATTGCAAGAGCACTGGCTAAAAATCCAAAGCTTCTACTTTGTGATGAGCCTACAGGTGCATTAGATTATCAGACTGGTAAACAAGTCCTTAAAGTTTTGCAGGATACGTGCAAAACTCAAAATAAAACGGTTATAGTAATTACCCACAACTTAGCATTAACACCAATGGGAGATAAGGTCATTAAGGTTCGTAGTGGAAAAATCGAAAGTATTACATATAATGAACATCCAATGGATGTCAATGATATAGAGTATTAATATGCCTTCTACTTATCTAAAGGATATTTTCCGAGAAATTAAAATCTCCCTTGGCCGTTTTCTATCTATCCTTTGTATCGTGGCGATTGGCGTTGCTTTTTTTGCAGGTATTAAAGCCAGTGCTCCAGATATGAAGAATAGTGCCGATACATATTTTGATAAATACAATGTTCAAGATATTCAAGTTTATTCTACAATCGGTCTAACAAAAAAGGATGTAGCTGCCATCAAGAAAATTAAGGGTGTTAAATCTGTACAGCCAAACTTTTCAATGGATACATTATCTCAAATTGATTCTACCCAAATGGTTATAAAAGTAATTTCTTATGAAATTGATCAAAAGATGAATAAAATTCGTTTGGTTGAAGGGCGTATGCCTGAAAGAGAAAATGAATGTTTGGTTGAAGCTAGTTCTGCAACAAATAAACTGTATGGTACTTTCCACATTGGTGATACTATCAAACTACAAAGTGGTACTAATGAAGCTTTATCCAAATCATTAAAGCGTACGAAATACAAAATTGTAGGTACTTGTTACAACCCAAATTACTTATCTTATGAAAAAGGTTCAAGTAATATTGGTTCTGGAACTGTAAACTCATTTATATATATTCAAAATACAAATGTCTTAAAGGATTATTATACAGAAGTGGATGTTTGTGTAAAAGGTGCTAAAGATTTAGATTGTTATAGTGATGAATATTTTGATGTAGTTGATCCAGTATTAAAGAAAATCAAAAAGATTTCGAACAAACAAATCGATGCGCGTATTCAATCTTATCAGTCTGAACTGGATGAGAAGAAACAAGAAGCCAATGATAAATTTGAGGATGCTGAGAATCAATTGAATGATGCTCAAAATAAGATTGATTCTGGTCTGGCTGAAATTCAAAGTAATGAATTGAAACTGCAGAATTCTAAAGATCAAATCAATCAGGGGTGGAATGAGTATTATGCAAATATAAAAGTATTAGATAATATTCCAACTCTACAAAATGCGATTGCTCAAATTGAAGAGAGTGAAAAAAAGCTACCTGAATTATTGAGTCAAAAAGAACAGGTTGAAAATGGTTTGAATCAAATCAATGCAGTAATTGATGATCTTTATGCTCAACGTAAAATGATACAAGATTCTATCGATTTGATCGATATGGCAATTGAAAAGGCACAAAATACGCCTAGTACAGATGAGCAGACTGAAGCTTTGAAAAATAAACTCATTGAAAATCTAAATAATTCAAAAACATATCTTGAAGGTAAATTAGCAACAATCGATCAGACTATAGCTAAAAAAGCTGAGTTAGAAGCAATCCTACCTCAAATTCAGGTTGGAATTGATCAAATTCAAGCGGCTAGCAGCAAAAAAACTGAATTGCAATCTCAACTTAATCAATTGTTGAGTGCAAAAAATCAATTGAATAATGCTTATGTAACATTAATTAATGGTCAAACTCAATATGAGGATGGCGTATCGAAAATTGAAGATGCGAAAAATGAATTAAATAAAAGTATTGAGCAACTTACTTTATCAAAAGCAGAATTTAATATTCAAAAGCATGACGCTTTAAAAGAATTAAGTGATGCACAATTAGAAATCGATAAGATGGAAGGTAAGTGGATCGTATTAGATCGTGACTCCCATTATTCTTATCGTGATTATGGTGCTTGCGCGGATCGTATGGATGGTATTGCCAAAGTATTCCCAGTATTCTTCTTCTTAGTAGCGGCCTTAGTTTGTATGACAACTATGACAAGAATGGTTGATGAACAAAGAAATGAGATGGGAACTTTAAAAGCCTTAGGTTATTCAAAGCTGCAAATTGCTTCTAAGTATATCATTTATGCGTTGATTGCGAGTATATTAGGGTCTATATTAGGATGTTCTTTAGGAATGTTCTTATTCCCAACTGTCATCTTTAATGCTTGGAACACATTATATAATATCGATCAAATTAAATTTTTATTTCAACCAGGACTTATATTATTAGCAAGTGGATCTGTTACTGGTATTACTTTACTAGCAACACTTTATTCTATTTATAGTGAATTGATTGAAATGCCTAGTCAATTAATGCGTCCTAAAGCTGCAAAAGCTGGTAAAAAGATTCTTTTAGAAAGAATTACATTTATCTGGAAACGATTATCTTTCTTACAAAAAGTAACGGCTAGAAATATTTTCCGTTATAAAAAAAGATTCTTTATGACCATCATTGGTATTGCAGGATGTTCTGCATTACTTGTAGCTGGCTTTGGTATTAACGATAGTATTTCGGATATTGTTAATCAACAATATAATGTCATTTATCATTATGATGCAACTGTGGCAGCTAAAACAAATGAAATCACTTCTCAAATAGAATCTTTAAAAGGTGTTAATAATGTTTATGAAGAAGATCATCTTGCGGTAACAACAAAGATAGAAAACAAGGATATTTCAACTACGGTTCATATTATTTCCAATGACAAAAAATTCAAAAAATTCTGCACTTTATTTAATGGTAATACTGAATTTGATCTTGATGATTCTTCTGTATTGATATCTCAAAAAATGGCCACTAAATTAAATAAAAAAGCTGGAGATATAATCAAATTTAAAGATGCAAATAATAAGGTCATAAAAGCTAAAATAAAAGGTGTGTTTACGAATTATGTTGGTCACCATATTTATGCAAGTGAATCTTTATACAAGAGTTGGAATACAAACGCAAAAACAACACATACTTACTTAATTAAATCTAAAAAAACAACTAAGAAGTTTGAACGTGATTTGGGTAATAAAATTATGAATATAGATGGTGTTCAAAGTGTTACTTTCTACTCATCTCTACAAAAAAACTTTAAAGATATGATCAAAAGTATTTCTTATATTGTAGTTGTCCTTGTTATTTCAGCTGCATGTCTTGCCTTTGTAGTACTATATAATCTTAGTAATGTTAATATTTCTGAAAGAAAGCGTGAGATTGCGACAATTAAAGTACTTGGATTTACAAGAAAAGAAGTTGATGCCTATATCAATAGAGAAACCATTCTATTGACTGTTTTAGGTTCATTGATTGGTTTAGGTATCGGTATTGGTTTACATCACTTGATAATGAACTTAGCTGAGATGGATGATATTATGTTTGGTAGAACAATCAATCCAATATCTTATGTGATTAGTTTTGTAATGACGATTGGTTTCAATGCAATTATCAATTTATGCATGCATAAAAAACTAAATAACATTCAAATGGTTGAATCATTAAAAGCTGTGGAATAACCCACAGCTTTTTTTATAAAAAAAACCCTCAAAATGAGGGCTATGTTAACTAGATTTGTGCAATACGCATCATATTTGTGTTACCTGATCCTACCGGATATCCAGCAACAACAATGATGTGATCTCCTGTTTTAAATCCAGCTTGTAATGCTAGATTACGAGCTAAATCAATATCATTTTCTTTTGTATTTTGAATGTTTGAAACAACTGGAGTTACACCATTGACTGGTAATAAACTACGTTGTGTTACTTCGTCAAATGTAACACCTAAAATAGGAGCACAAGGGCGGAATTTAGCTAAACGACGAACTGTATTTCCACTTTGTGTAAACGCGATAATACATTTGATATCAATTGCCAATGCAGTATCAGCTACTGAAATACCGATTGCATCATTTAAAGTACGTTTACTTGATTTAACGTTAGCTTTTAAACGTTCTTTGTATGGAATCATTGGTTCAATTGCATTCGCAATCTTAGTCATTGTTTGAACACATTCAACTGGGTAATGACCTGCTGCAGATTCACCAGATAACATGATACAGTCTGTTCCATCCATAATAGCATTAGCTACATCACTTGCTTCTGCACGTGTTGGACGAGGGTTTTCCTGCATAGATTCTAACATGTGTGTTGCAGTGATAGCTGGTTTACCAACTTCGTTTGCAACAGCAATCATGCGTTTTTGATAAATAGGTACTAATTCTAAACTTACGTCAACACCTAAATCTCCACGAGCAACCATTACTCCATCTGCAACCTCTAAGATTTCGCGGATGTTATCAAAACCTTCCTGGTTTTCAATTTTAGGGAAAATTTGAATCATATCTTTATTTTCATCAATTAAAATTTGACGAATTGCTAAAACGTCATCTTTACGACGTGTGAAACTTGCTGCGATATAATCAACATCCATTTTACAACCAAAACGAATGTCAGATTCATCTTTTTCAGAAATAAATGGCATACTTAATTTAATACCTGGCAAGTTACATCCCTTACGGCTCTTTAAGAAATGTGGGTTATTTACTACACCATGGATACGATCTGGAGTTACTTCTGTAAAAGTAACTTTCATTTTACCATCATCCATTAAAATGTAGTCACCAGCTTGTACGTCATTGAATACTTCTGGACAACGTAATGTGAATCTTTCGTGGTTTCCTAAAACTTCTTCTTTAACTAAATCAATTTCGTCACCTTCGGCAAATTCACATCCACCATTTTCAAAATCACCTAAACGAATTTCTGGACCTTTAGTATCTAGTAAAATTCCGATAGGTTTTCCTGTTTCCTTACTTACTTCACGAATACGTTTAACACGTTCTGCATGTTCTTCATAGTCTCCATGAGAGAAATTCAAACGTGCAATGTTCATTCCAGCTTCAACAAGTTTTGTTAAAACTTCTTTGCTTTCACTAGCTGGACCAATAGTACAAATAATTTTTGTTTTTTTGCTCATTTTTTTGTCCTTCCTTTTAATTTATCCTAAACCAAACGATCAAATAAGTTCATTAGTGGTTTACGAGATTCTTGTGGCATGCTTAATGCTTCTTCAATTGGATACGAAATAATTTTATTGTCTCTAATTGAGATACATTGTCCGCCAATGCCTTGCATCAATAAATCTACGGCTTTTTCGCCCATTTGTGATGCTAACAAACGATCAAATGGGCATGGAGATCCTCCACGTTGAATATGGCCTAAAACAGTAGCTCTACCTGAAAAACCGGTATTCAAACTTACCTTCTTTGCAAATTGATCAACGTCAGTAATTTTTTCACTAATTACTACAATCGCATGTTTTTTCTTTTTGATAATATCGATGTCTCTTAAACGATCTAAAACATCTTGTTCATCAAATCCTGTATCACTTGTCACAACAATTTCAGCACCACAGGCAATTCCAGACCATAATGCTAAGTCTCCACAGCGATTTCCCATAACTTCAACAATAGAACAACGGTGATGTGAATTCGATGTATCTCTTAATTTATCGACACATTCAACAACAGTTTCTAATGCTGTTTGGAACCCAATTGTGTAATCCGTACAAGTAATATCGTTATCGATAGTACCAGGTAGTCCGATACAGTTAATTCCCATTTCAGTTAAAGATAATGCACCACGATATGAACCATCTCCACCAATAACAACTACAGCTTCAATGCCTCTTTTCTTTAATTGAGCAATTGCTTTTTTTCTGACTTCAATGTCTTTGAACTCAGGTAAACGTGCTGATCCTAAAATAGTACCACCTCTATTTACAATATCTCCAACAGTTTCACGAGTTAATGGTTCAATATATCCTTCAACCATTCCTTTATAACCATTGTAAATACCAAATACTTCTAAACCACTATTTAATCCAACACGAGTTACCGCGCGTATTGCAGCATTCATTCCCGGTGAATCACCACCAGAAGTCAAAATACCAATTCTTTTAACCATAATATGTCCTCCATAGACTCATTATTAATCATCATAAATATACCACATAAAAAAGGTTTAAAAAAGGGAAAATTCATCTGAAAACGCTTTTAGGTAAAAAAGATTTATAACTTTAAAAGCATTTGTGAAATATTTGGCATTTTGTTAACAATTAATAAAAACATATATTATTATATTATGAATAATTAATTTTTTTAGAAGAAGAAAAAAACGCCAAGTCTAAATAAAAAGGACTTGGCTTTTAAATATATGTAAGTATAAAAAAAAGACCCGGCAGCTAGCTATCTTC
>NZ_CAKVJB010000047.1 GCF_934754935.1 uncultured Holdemanella sp.
TGGAAGAAAATAATAGAAGATTTTCAAAAACTGCATGAAAATGAAGAACGAATGGAACTACAACTTGAACTTGAAGAGCTTCAAAGAGCAAAAGAAGAGGTTCGAAAATTACAAGAAGAAACTCGAAAAGCACAAGAAGAGACTCGAAAAGCACAAGAAGAGACTCGAAAAGCACAAGAAGAAGTTGAAAAGAAATCAGAAGAAGTTGAAAAGAAATCAGAAGAAGCTCGTAAAGACAAAGAAGAAGCTCATAAAGAGAAAGAAGAAGCAAGAAAGGCAATACTAGAAGCTGATAAGAAAGTGGAACAGATGGTTCGTAAGATGTATGAATCTGGATTGAGTCTTGAACAAATATCTGCGTATTGTTCACTAAATGTGGATGAAATTGAGTTGTTGATAAAATCATAAATTTTCTGTTGCATTTAAAAAAATGTTTGTTTATAATAAAGCCATCCTTTGTAAAGGCAATGAAAAGAAGAAGTAGTCGTGGATGCTGCTGATAGTGAGTTCCTGATGGTGGAAATGGAACAGTAAGCACAGGGTGAACGTGTCTTAGAGCTAAGCTTTCGAAGATTGAGGAAGCTTCGGATACTCCCGTTATGAGTTAAGGGCCTGTACATTCGTGCAGGAAATAAGGTGGTACCGCGATTTTATAGTCGTCCTTGTATATTCAAGGACGGCTTTTTTTTTAGAAAGGAATAGGACAACATGAAAAAAGGATTTAAATTAATTTCGGCATTTTTAGTAAGTTTTATGATTATGATGTCTAGTATTATGCCTGCATTTGCCGATGAAACAGACACATCAACAACAGGCGATTTGTTAGACAAAATTCAAGAAAGAGGAGAATTGATTGTAGGAACATCTCCGGATTTCCCTCCTAATGAATTTATTGATTCGACAAAAACAGGACAAGCTCAATATGTAGGTTCTGATATTGAATTGGCTAAATATATCGCAAAAAAGATGGGTGTTAAACTAACAATCAAGGCTTCAAGTTTTGATACAGTTTTGGCAAACCTTCAAACAGAAGAAATTGACTTAGCTATTACTGGATTGGCTTATACACCAGCTCGTGCTCAACAGATGGAGATGTCTATTGGATACAATATTAATGAAGATACTGGTGGACAGGCTGTTATTATTTCTAAAAAAGATGAAGAGAAATATAAAAAGTTAACAGATCTAACTGGTTTAAAGGTAGCTGCTCAACAAGGATCGATTCAGCAACAATATACAGAAGATCAAATTCCAGACGCAAAACTACAATCCATTTCAACAATTGATGATGGTGTTGCCCTATTAAAGAATGGTACTGTACAAGCGGTTGCTTGCTCTGAAGGTACAGCCGATGAATATGTTGAAAAGAACTCTGAACTTGCGAAATCAGATGAATTATTTAATATTGATCAAGATTATGCAGGAAACCGTGTAGGTGCTCCTTTAGGTGAAAAAAGATTGATGGATGAAGTCAACAAAATCTTAAAGGAAGTCAACAAAAAAGGCTTATATGAAGAATGGTATAAAGCAGCGAAGAAACAAAGTAGTGAACAATTCACATTAACCGCAACTGGATTCTTTGGAACATGTGTTCAAATCGTTCAATATTGCTGGCCACAATTATTAAAAGGTTTAGGCATCACTTTAGGACTTGCAGCTATTACCGTAATCTTTGGTACAATTATTGGTGGATTATTTGCCTTAGTAAAACTATCAAAGAACAAAATCGTACAAGCAATTGCCGGTGTTTATGTAGAATTAATTCGTGGTACACCACTATTACTACAATTATGGTTATTCATTAATATCTTCTCTTATTTGACAAATGGAAATATGCCAATGATCGTCAGTGTAATCATTGCGTTGATTATCAACTCAAGTGCATATGTGGCTGAAATTATTCGTTCAGGTATTCAGTCAGTAGATAAAGGTCAAAGAGAAGCCGCTAAATCACTTGGTATGTCAAACGTGCATATGATGACTAAAATCATTATTCCTCAAGCTATCAAGAATATCTTGCCTGCTTTAGGAAATGAATTTGTCATGATGATCAAGGAAACATCTTTGGCAAGTACATTCTATATTGGCGAATTAATGACAGTAAATAGTGTTATTAAATCAGCTACTTATAAATCCATTGAACCATTAGTAATTGTTGGTTTGATCTACTTTATCGTTACATATTCACTATCAAAATTAATTAAATACATGGAAGGGAAGTTGAGTGTCAGTGACTAAGGAACTAATTGTCGTAAAAGACTTACATAAAAATTTTGGGGATCTTGAAGTATTAAAAGGAATTGATCAAATCATTCATCAAGGAGAAGTTGTTAGTATCATTGGACCTAGTGGTTCGGGAAAATCTACTTTCTTACGTTGTCTAAACTTATTAGAAAAACCATCTAGTGGACAAATTATTTTTGAAGGGGTGGATATTGCAGCAGAAAATGTGGATATTGATACACATCGTAAAAAGATTGGAATGATTTTCCAACACTTTAATGTATTCCCACATTTAACGGTTTTAGAAAATATTACGATTACACCGATCTTAGAACTTAAAACACCAAAGGAACAAGCTGAAAAAGAAGCTATCGAATTGCTTAAAAAAGTCGGCTTGGAAGATAAGAAGGATGAATATCCAAGAAAATTATCAGGTGGCCAAAAACAGCGTCTAGCCATTGTTCGTGCTCTAGCTATGCATCCAGATGTAATCTTATGTGATGAACCAACGAGTGCATTAGATCCAGAAATGGTTAAAGGTGTACTTGAAGTTATTAAAGAATTGGCAGATCAAGGAATGACAATTGTGATTGTAACTCATGAAATGGGATTTGCCCGCGAAACAAGTGATCGCGTATTATTTATGGATGAAGGTATTATTCAAGAACAAGGAACTCCAGAAGATATTTTTGAACATCCACAAAATCCTAGAACCATCAAATTTTTATCGCAAGTATTATAAGCTTGGGCACATGCTCAAGCTTTTCTTATGGTATAATCTAATAAACTGGAGGAAATTGATATGAACGTAGAATGGTCATTAGACGTATTGTACAAGGGATTTGATGATCCTAAATTTAGTGAAGATTTGACTTCTTTTGAAAAAAAGGCAAAAGAATTAGATGAACTTTCAAAGACTTTAAGTCATGAAAATGAGAAGGAAGATCTTCTAAAAATTGTTAAATTATTAGAAGAGTTTGAATTATTAGAAAAACATTTGAGCTGCTTTGGCTTTTTAAGTCAATCCACAAACACGGCAAATGCGAAAGCGGCAGCAGCTATTGATAAAGTAGCCACAATCGCAAGTACAGCCAGCAAGGCTATGGCCGTATTCTCTCGCTATATTGCGGATATGAAAGATTTAAATAACTATTTAGATTGTCCAGAACTTTGTGAATACAAATATTTCTTAAATGATATTCACGAAAGTGGAAAATATTTGTTGAGTGAAGATGTAGAAGAAGCGCTTGCCAAAATGAATATTTCTGCAGGAGCAGCTTGGGAGAAGCAACAAAGTCTATTAACAAGTTCTCTTGAAGTGGAATATGATGGAAAAAAATTACCATTGGCATCGGTTCGTAATCTAGCTTATGATGCAGATAAAGAAGTTCGTAAAGCTGCCTATGAAGCGGAAATCAAAAGTTATGCACCGATTGCGGATGCCGTTAGTTTCTCATTGAATAATATTAAACTACAGGTTATCACGGAAGCAAAAATGCGAGGATATACAAGCCCAATGGATATGACACTACATCAATCTCATGTATCCCAAAAAACATTAGATGCACTTTTAAGTGCTATGCAGAAATACTTGCCTGTATTCCACAAGTATTTGAAAAGAAAAGCTGAAATGCTTGGATATGAAAATGGACTTCCTTGGTATGAATTATTTGCGCCAGTCGGAAAATCAGCTACTACAAGTTTTACACCAGAAACCACAAAAGAATATTTAGTTAATCATTTTAGACCATTCTGTGATGAATTGGCCGATATGATGGAAGAAGCTTTTGACAATAGCTGGATCGACTTTTATCCACACAAAGGAAAAGTGGGAGGAGCTTTCTGTTGCAATATGCCATTTGTGAAACAATCACGCGTTCTAACTAACTTTGATGGAGGACTAGGAGACGTAGTTACTTTGGCACACGAACTTGGACATGCTTTTCATGGGTTGAATATTGAAAGTCATAGACCATTGAATTGGGAATATTCTATGCCAGTAGCTGAAACGGCAAGTACATTTAATGAAAATATCATTATGAATGCAGTAATTGATGAAACAGAGGATAAAGAAGTTAAACTAGGTTTGATTGAAAATCAGCTTCAAGATTTATGTCAAATCATCTGCGATATTTATTCGCGTTACTTATTTGAAAAAGCTGTATTTGATCGAAGAAGTGATGAATTCTTATTTACAGATCAATTGAATGAAATTATGTTGGATGCACAAAAACAAGCTTATGGAGATGGACTGGATCCAACTTGTTTACATCCATATATGTGGGTATGTAAATCTCATTACTATTCTTCAGATTTAAGCTACTATAACTGGCCATATGCCTTTGGTGGATTGTTTGCGCGAGGCTTAGTTGTGAAATATCAAGAAATGGGTAAAGAAGAATTTGTTCCAAAATATAAGGAAATGTTACACACAACAACCGTTGCTTCTGTAGAAGATACAGCTAAAGTATTGGATATTGATTTAACGGATGAAGCATTCTGGATTTCTGCATTGGAAACCGCAAAATCAAGAATTGAAGAATTTATTGAATTATCGAAATAATTGCTTGGAAACAAGCAATTTTTTTCTGCAAAAGTTCACAAATGATGATATAATCTATTGCGTTCGAAATTTTTTCTGGGGGAGATTTAATGAGTACAGAGATGTTAATGAAAAATAGAGAACGTTTTATCAAAAACGTAAATAGTAATGAGAATGGTGCAGCTGCACTTTCTTTAAGATTATTTTGTTACGCTAGATTTATGGCTGTAAAAAATCCATATGCAGAAACGCATGACTGGGTATATGAAAACGAATTGACAAGTTTACAAGCTGCTCAATATGTATTTCGTTTATTGGATGAAAGTACTGAAAGACCATCCATGGATTTGTTGATTCGTAAATTAAAAAGTGTTCGTTTGGTTCGCGATAGTGAGATGAATGGCAGAAAAATTTATGTCATTAAATTCACAGATATCGAAATGGAAGAATTGATGAATAAGAGCATTATTGACAAGCCAAGTGAAAAGATATTGAAAGAAAAGAAGTCTTCTGTAAAGAAAGAAAAAGAAGAAGTCGTAAATTCATCTTGGAAAGAAGTGTTCTTAAAAAATAGTAAAGGTGAAAACTTACAGATGTTACGTTTCTGGTTCTATATTCAGTATAATGCTGAAAAGAATGGTAAGAAGTATATTTCAAAAAGCCAGGCATTCAGTGAAGGCGCTATTGAGTATGTATATAAGGGAATCCCTAAAAAGATAGAGGTTTTAAAAGACTTATTTGTGTTGATGAAACAATTAAAATTAGTTAAAGAAGATGTAGTTAAAAACGAAATCGTAGTTCGTCCAGCCAAATTAGAAGGTTTAGAAATTAAGGATTATATTAAGGATAAGCCTGTTGATTTAATGAGCTTTAACTATACGAATGTATAAGAAAATGACGAGATTTAGTTCTCGTCATTTTTATATATTTTATAATTGTTTTTGCCTGCACGCTTTGTCTGGTACAGCGCATGATCGGCATGGCGATACAGTTCCATGAATGTTGTTCCATCTTTAGGGGCAAAGGCAATTCCAATGCTGATGGATAATTTGAAATCTTTTAATTCTTCAATCTTTAATTCATTGACCTTTTGAAGTAGAGATTGAATTCTAGATTCAGCGATATTTTCATCTTGGATTAGAATGATAAATTCGTCACCACCAATTCTTCCAACTATGTCCGTTTGCCTAAAATGATTCTTAAATAGATTGCCTAATTTTTTTAATACGATATCACCTACGGCATGTCCATAATTATCATTCACCGATTTAAATTCATCCACATCCAAGATCAAGAAACAGAAGTGCTCATTTTGTTTGATTTTTTGATCAATGAGTTTTTGTGTTGTTTCTTTATTGTAGACAGAAGTTAATGGGTCAATTTCAGATAAATGAATCAAATACTTATTTTCTCTTGAATTTGAGTGAGCCAAATAAATCATCAGACTTAGAACGATTAAGCCTAAAAATGTTGCCAACAACGTTTCATAATGCGTAATAAATGTGTAAGATTCTTGAGCAACATGAACTGGAACAATGTAACAAATCATCCAATCATTGATTTTTAATGGGGAATAAGCTAAATATAAAGATTTATTTTTTTCGGTTTGTATTTGGATTAAATCTGATTCTTGTTGGTTGAAGTCTGTTTTGACTTCCTTTTCATCACAAATATCAAATAAATTATCTATTGTTTTTATATTGTGCTTTTTTTCGTACTTCTTGTCTCTAGTGATTAGATTTCCATCTTGATCAACAATAAAACTTTTTCCTTGTCCCTCAAACAAATCATCAAACAACATATTTCCTAGCTTTGTGACATTATAAGAACCGCCCACAACACCTATGACTTGATTATTTTTATAAATGGGTACACATAAGATGACACGTGTTTGTTGATCGACACTACTTTCTAAGGGGTCTGAAAGAGATTGTTTGCCTTGCATCGATTCTTTAAAATATCTTCGATGTGCAACATTTTTAACTACATTATTATCATATAGTGCATTTCCATCTGAATCTATGATTGCGGTACGATTTAAGTCTGTGTTTTCCATGAAGGCTTTAATTAAAGATATATTATCTTCTGAAAATAGGTCTTTAGATTTTGATAATTCTTTTGCTAGTACATTTAAATAGGAATAGTTGATATTTAAAATTGTATTTAAGTGTTCGCTTTGTTGAGTCACATTGGTAATGAGTGTTTCTCTTGAATTTTTTTCAACGGAAGATTGAACAACATTAAAAAATATAGAAATTCCAATCGTAAGAGTGATGATGAAAATGGTAATTGCGTAAATATAGTTTTTAACGAATTTTTTTGGTTCGAAATATTTATCTTTCATAAGGAAGCTCCTTTCGTCTATTATATCAAGAAAAATGTTAAAAGAATATTAAATTATATGTGACTAACCATAATTTGTGAAATCAATCACATTTTAGTGTATTATATAAGATATAAAGAAATTTGCTCCCAACATTAAGAGAATTCTGCGTGAAAGGTGCTTATAAGGTTTTGTAAGTAGAACTATAGCTATGCTCTTTTTGTGTGGAGTATAGCTTTTTCTTTTAGAAGGAGATGAATATGGAAACACGTGTTGCCGTTATGGGAATTATTGTAGAAGATACAAATGCAGTGAATCTTTTAAATGAAATTTTACATGAATATAGTGAGTTTATCATTGGAAGAATGGGTATTCCTTATAAACAGAAACATATTAGTGTTATTTCGATTGCGTTAGATGCCCCACAAAATACAATTGCTGCTTTGGCAGGTAAATTAGGAAATATAGAGGGAATTAGTGTGAAAACTGCCTATTCCAATGTGATTAGCCATGATTGAGGCTTATCGATTGATTGATAAACTTGAAAGAGAACACTCTTTAAGTTTATTAGAATATAAAACTTTAATTGAAGCCGAAAATGAAGCTTTACGATTATATGTCGCAAACAAAGCTAAGAAAATCGCAAATTCTATATATGACAATTCAGTCTATGTACGTGGATTGATTGAAGTAGGAAATTATTGTCGTAATGACTGTTTTTATTGTGGTATTCGAAAATCAAATTCCAATTGTGATCGATATATATTGGATGAAGAAGATATATTGAGTTGCTGCAAAGAAGGATATAAACTTGGCTTTCGCACTTTTGTGCTTCAAGGTGGTGAAGGCATTTATAAAAAGGATTTTGTCACAAATGTTGTTAATAAGATTCGTAATCTATATCCAGATTGTGCCATTACTTTATCTTTAGGAGAAGAAGATAGAGATACATACAAAGCTTGGTTTGATGCAGGAGCTGATCGTTATTTATTAAGGCATGAAACGGCTAGTAAAGATCATTATGAAAAGTTGCATCCAAAGAATATGTCATTTGATCATCGTATGCAGTGCTTAAAAGATTTAAAGGAAATTGGCTATCAAGTAGGCTGTGGCTTTATGGTGGGTTCACCCTATCAAACGAGTGAAACTTTGGCTATGGATTTGAAGTTTATTGAAACGTTTAAACCGGATATGTGTGGAATTGGTCCATTTATTTCGCAAAAGGATACACCGTTTAAAGATATGGAAAGTGGAACTTTGAATCAAACTTTATTCTTATTAGCTTTGATTCGTTTGATTCAACCAAATATCTTGCTTCCGGCTACAACAGCACTTGGAACAATTGATCCAAAAGGAAGAGAAAAAGGGATTCTTGCCGGGGCCAATGTGGTAATGCCTAATTTATCGCCGGTAAGTGTTAGAAAAAAATATGCGTTGTATGATAATAAAATTTGTACTGGTGAAGAGTCAGCCGAATGTAAAGATTGTTTATCGAGACGTATGAATTCGATTGGTTACAAAATTGTAACAGATCGCGGAGATATAAAAAAATAAAAGAGGAGAAACAAAAATGAGTATTTATAATCCAAAATCATTAAAGGCAGAAGAATTTATTAATCATGAGGAGATTCTTGAAACGATTGAATATGCTGAAAAGAACAAGCGTAATGTAGAATTGATTGATTCAATTTTAAATAAGGCTCGTCCTCAAAAGACGGAGCATGGCGTTCATTGTGAAGGTTTGACACACCGTGAGGCAAGTGTATTATTAGCTTGTGATATTCCTGAAAAAGTAGAGGAAATGTATAAGCTTGCCAATGAAATCAAACAAGCATTTTATGGAAATCGTATTGTGATGTTTGCCCCATTGTATTTATCCAACTATTGTGTAAATGGATGTGTATATTGTCCTTATCACATGAAAAACAAACATATTAAACGTATTAAATTAACTCAAGATCAGATTCGTGATGAAGTTATTGCTTTGCAGGATATGGGACATAAGCGTTTGGCTATTGAAGCTGGAGAAGACCCAGTTCACAACTCAATTGAATATATTTTAGAATCTATTAAAACAATTTATTCAATTCAACATAAAAATGGTGCGATTCGCCGTGTCAATGTAAATATTGCAGCTACAACGGTTGAAAACTATCGCAAGTTAAAAGAAGCTGGAATTGGAACATATATTTTATTCCAGGAAACATATAATAAGAAAAGCTATTTAGAGTTGCATCCAACAGGACCTAAACATGATTATGACTATCATACAGAAGCTATGGATAGAGCTATGGAAGGTGGAATTGATGATGTTGGTTTAGGTGTATTGTTTGGTCTAGAAGGATATCAATATGAATTTGCAGGGTTGATGATGCATGCAGAACACTTAGAAGCTGTACATGGTGTAGGGCCACACACAATTAGTGTGCCTCGTGTAAAACATGCAGATGATATTGATCCAGATACATTTGATAATAGTTTGGATGATGAAATCTTTGAAAAAATTGCGGCATGTATCCGTATTGCCGTTCCGTATACAGGAATGATTATTTCAACGCGTGAATCTCAAGAAGTGCGTGGAAAAATGCTTCATTTAGGTGTTTCTCAAATTAGTGGGGCAAGTCGTACATCTGTTGGTGGATATACAGAAGAAGATCGTCCTCACGATTCAGAACAATTTGATGTATCCGATCAAAGAACATTGGATGAAGTTGTGAATTGGTTGATGCAGTTAGGCTATATTCCTTCTTTCTGTACGGCATGTTATAGAGAAGGAAGAACAGGAGATCGTTTCATGTCTTTGTGTAAGACAGGACAAATCCAAAATTGTTGTCATCCAAACGCATTGATGACTTTATGTGAATATTTAGTTGATTATGCGAGTGAAGATACGAAGAAGATTGGTTTTGAATTGATTGAAAAAGAATTAAATAAGATTCCAAATGCGAAAGCTCAACAAATTGCTCGTGAAAATGTAGACGCAATCAAATCTAGTAATCGTAGAGATTTTAGGTTCTAATATGTCGGATTTAAATAGTGCAGTAAGTGCGAATCGTACACACATTGGATTTTTTGGTTTAAGAAATGCCGGCAAATCCAGTGTAGTCAATGCGATTACCGATCAGAGTATGTCTTTAGTTTCGAATATTAAGGGAACGACAACAGATCCTGTAAAGAAATCTATGGAAATCTTGCCGATTGGTCCTGTTGTGATTGTGGATACTCCGGGTATGGATGATGAAGGAACTTTGGGTGAGTTAAGAATCAAAAGGACATTAGAAGTATTAAAAGCAATTGATATGGCTGTATTGGTTGTGGATGCAAGTGTGGGTCTACAAAAAGTAGATCAAGATTTGATTGACATGTTTAAAGTAAATAAATTGCCATATTTCATTGCGCTTAATAAGTGTGATTTGATTAAAGAAAAGAAGGAACTGGCTTCTAATGAAATTTATGTGAGTGCTCTAAACAATGAAAATATAGATGGATTAAAAAATTTGTTGGCTAGTGTCGTAAAAAAACAGGAAGAAAAAACAATCATTGGTGATTTGATTGAAACGGGTGATGTCGTTGTGCTTGTGATTCCAATCGATCAATCTGCGCCTAAGGGAAGATTGATTTTGCCTCAACAACTTGTGTTAAGAGATATCTTGGATCATCATGCGATTGGTATGACTTGTCAGGTAGAAGAGTTGGAAGAAACCTTAAAGAAGGTTACTCCTAGACTTGTTATTACGGATTCCCAAGCTTTTAATAGGGTAAGTCAAATTGTGGATACATCTATTCATTTGACTTCTTTCTCCATTCTTATGGCACGTTTAAAAGGAAGTTTAGCTACAGTACTTGAAGGAGCTAATAAGTTAGATCATCTACAAGATGGAGATTGTATATTGATTAGTGAAGGGTGTACGCATCATAGACAGTGTGGTGATATTGGTACAGATAAGCTTCCAAAATGGATTTTGAATTATACAAAGAAAAATGTAACTTTTGAATTTACTTCAGGACATGGATTTAAGGAAGATCTTTCTAAATATAGTGTTGTGATTCATTGTGGTGCATGTATGTTAAATGAAAAAGAAATACAGTCTAGAGTGAAAGAGTGCAAAAAACAGGGTGTTCCTTTCACAAATTATGGTATTGCGATTGCGAAAATGAACGGGATTTTAGATCGTTCTGTAGAGGTATTTTAAAATGAAAAAAATATATATTTCAGCAGATATTGAAGGTATTTGGGGAAATAGTAATCCGGCAAACACAGCTAAAAATGGATATTTATATTCTGAATATTGTACAAATATGATGAATGAAGTCAATCTTGTGATTGATTTATTATTTCAAAATGGAGTCGAAGAAGTGATTGTGAATGATAGTCACGGAAATATGGATAATCTTCTTCCTTCTAAATTAGATCCTAGAGCAGCTTTTGTAGCGGCAAACGGAGCCTATAAAGAATTTGGTATGATGGAAGGTTTAGATGATTCTTTTGATGGTGCAATGTTTATTGGTTATCATTCTCGTTGTAACTCACCTGGTGTAATGGCACATACAATTTGGGGTACAATGGTACGAAAAGTTGTCGTAGATGGAAAAGAGCTTGGTGAAAGTGGTATAAACCGATTATTAGCAGATGAATTTGGTGTACCAGTTATCTTGGCAAGTGGTGATAGTGAATATGGTAAACAAGTAGAAGAAGAACTTGGATGTGTATTTGTAGAAACAAAGAAAACATTGAATAATCAATGCGCTTTGTGTTGTAGTTTTAATGAGTTAAAAAATAGATATACTAAGGGTGTTCAAGAAGCTTTAAAAGTTGATGTGAAACCAACATTGTCTTCACCTCATACAATGGACATTACTTTTCATCATAGTCGTAATGCGGATTTTGTATCACGAATGGATAATGTAGAAAAGATAGATGATTGTACGGTCCGTATAAAAAAAGAAACATATAAAGAGTTATATGCGTTAATGCGTTTTGTGATCAAAGTATGTAATGCGTATGCTTAGAAACAAAGAAACCATTCTAGTGTTGGTGTCTAGAATGGCTTCTTTTTGTTTATTATTTTTTTTTAGGAGAGAGATATGAATATTGGTTTATTTCTATATTCATTGCCTTATCTTTAAGGCACTTATAGAATACCATTCTATGTTGTCATAAATTTCTTATAACTTTGGTAAATGTTGTGAAATCAAAATGAATTATGTGAAATTGTCAAAATATGCATCTTTTCTAAAATTTCC
>NZ_CAKVJB010000048.1 GCF_934754935.1 uncultured Holdemanella sp.
AATTACAAGCTATAAAACAAAAAGAGAGGAGCTGAACTCCATAAGCGATAAAATTCACTTACTCGTTACAGCCCCTCTTTCATTTGGTAGAGTATATACTTTGGGTTG
Source organism: uncultured Holdemanella sp. (assembly GCF_934754935.1). Taxonomy (GTDB): domain Bacteria; phylum Bacillota_I; class Bacilli_A; order Erysipelotrichales; family Erysipelotrichaceae; genus Holdemanella. Next base: position 109 of record NZ_CAKVJB010000048.1, read on the forward strand.
TGCGTTCGAATCTTCGAATATTTTTAAAGCTACATTGGATCCTAATACCATTTGTGAAGTACCTATGACACTATCGAAAATAATATCGTCTTTAAATGGTAATAGTGCTGTTATGACACAGGCCGGAAGTTGATCTACATGAACAATTTCATCTATGTTTGAAGTTAAACCTTTAACCATATAGTTAAGTTCACCATCATCTTCTCGATAATCATTTTCAACAACTCCTTTTAAATATTGAAGTTCCTTAACCGTACAAATATCAATGATATATAGTGGTGTATATTTTCATATTTTACTTTTGAATCTGGCAAACAAATACGAAAGAAATTATCATACACGGATTCTTTTGGATAGTGATTAATTTCTCCTTCTAATTTAAATTTTCGGGCAATAAAGAATAAATCTTTTGTCCGTAACTATAATCTTCAAATGCCTTCGATACAATATCTTGGGCTAAACGTATATTGGTTGTTGAAATAAAGCCATCATAAATAATACGTCCATTAAATGGCATAATGGCTGTCTGCATCAACATAGGTGTTTTTTCTGGGGCAATAAACTGATCTAAGTTTTCATTTAAACCTTTCACCATATAGTTAATACCTTCATCATTCAATACTGTATAATTCTTTTCATATACCACCAACAAGAAATTCTTGCGCATACCATATCTAAAATTCGAAATGATATTTAGATTACGGAATGTAAAGTTGGATGGATTTTTTTCGATATATTCATCAATAAAACGATCCTTGTCTTTCCAGAAGACTTCAATCACATTGACTAGTTCATCGGGTTCAATATAGATATTTGGATCAATTTTTTTATTAGGAATAATTTGTTCTTTTGAATTCACAAAATCCAAGATACTAAAATATAATTTATAGAATAAGCGCGTATCTTTTTGTTCGATACAAGCATTTGTCTGAGGCTCATTGAATTGGCGTAACTTTTCATTAAAGTGAGCCTGATCCTTCATCTTTTTATAGGAATCCATACTCAATCCATAGTAGTTTGGCAATGAAATTTGTACAACCGCCTTGCGATAGGATTTTAAAAGTGATTGTGAAAATTGATAAAAGAATGGAATCAATTCAATCTTTTCTTCATTTACCGTACCACTTAATAGATGATTAAAGAACTCATCTTTAAATGTAGTTATATCTGACACTTCATTCTTTGCCAAAGTAAAGAATTTCTTGATGTCTGAATTTGTCGCGTCATATCCATGATAAAAAATTGAAATATAACTATCTTGATCTAAGAATTTAGGTTCAAATCTTTCATGTTGAATACGACTGTCGCGAATGTGCTCTAACATTTCTTTATAATCCCAATACACATATTCATTCGCAAAACTATCATCAATTAAGCGATAGTCATCTTTTAAATAAGCCCAGAAATTAAAGAGTTCACTTTCAATAATGGATTTATAATTAAAGGAACATGCACTGCAGACAGCTTGAATCAGTGAGGGTTCAATAATGCCAAAGGCACGTATAATTCCTAAGATGACAATGGTTGGTTCATCGTTTTCGGCCTTTTGGTCTAAATCAATGTTCTTTACAGCCAATTTGACATTCTTTTTGAATTCTTCTGGCAATTCTTGATCAAAATATAAAAATTTAGAACTTAGAGCCGTTCTTTCAAAGCGATAGCGATCATCTTCTAAGTTTTGGTTGCGCAATAATCTTCTTAAAGCCTTTAATTCCCAAGTCGTGCAAATAGAAACTAAATACTCAGGGGTATAGGTTTCAATCATTCTTTCAAACATCTCTTTACGAGTCATAGAATCATAGTCAAAGTAATCGTTTTGACATGTTCTTTTATAATAATCAAAAACTACTTCTTTACGTAAGCGATTTGCGTTTTCTAATATACGTACCAACGAAACTCCTCCTTTTTTATTGTTTATATCCAATCTAGTTTTGATTGTTGTATATATTATATTATGTAATTCATGAAATTTGAACTTATGTGATAAAATTAACCTTAAGAGGAACATAACATGAGAATCATAGAATTTATTAAGCGTTTATTCCATCATGAAAAACCTATTGAGATCAAACAAAAGAAAGATTTAAATCCATCAAAAAAGATGAAAAAAAAGAAGGATTTAAATCCACCAAAAAAGATGAAACAAACGTATGTCGCAAAATCAACAAATTATTTAGATGAACAATTGAATTTATTCAAAACGATCCAACCCGGACACCTTGTCTTTTGTCGTATGCCAGTGTGCGAAGACAATTTAGTGGATATCAATAACCCCCATCGTATACGTCCCTTTTTGATTATCAAAAAAGACAAAGAGTATTTGTATGGATATGCGGGAAGCACAAAGAAAAAGAATCCAAAGATTCAATATACTTTAAAAGATGGACATAAAGATAAGAAAACAGGCACTTTTAGCGATTCCTATCTGTATTTAAACAATGTGTATCGAATTCCCATTCAAAATATCAAGGGAATTCTAAAACAAGTCTCAAGCAAAGATTTGATACAAATCCAAAGAAAGATTCAATTATTGAAAAATAGTGATGTACATCATATTGATTTATTTGAAAACATTGAATTTACATTTGAAATAGGAGATATAGTGGAATATAATACTTCCCTTTACTTTTTATCAAAAATTCAAGGCGATAAAATATATGGATATGTTTGTCCAAATACAAATGGTAATATCGAATTAAAAGGTTTAAATCTATTCATCAATACAGATATAGAAATCAAAATCAAGCCAGATCCACATGGTTTAAAATATATTTTTAACACGAATGTGAATCGTTATGTGAACAAACAGTTAAAGAAAGAAAACAAAGAAGTATTGGAATTGAAAGAAAATGCATACATATCTAGAAACGTATCGTATTATAATTATTATCCAATCGGAACTATATTAAAAGATGTCAATACGGATGAAGAAATCGTATACTTATTTCATTATCAGAAGATTCCGCGTTGTGCAAAGATGGAAGAATTGTATAATGATAGTTATTCAGTTTGGCAATTCACACCGAAATATTTTGATGTTGAGGATGAATTAACAACAAGTGGTATAAAAGATATGTTGGAAGGTTTCTTAAGCAAGAAATCAAGGATGAAAGAAGTCAATAAACCTTTTATTCCAATTTTAGAAATGGAATACAAGAAGTTAAAGAAACAAACAAAGAAGGTTAGGTAATATGGAATTAACTATTGAAAAAGCGCAACAAATTCTAGATGATTATTATGATTTGACAAATCCAAAATATGAGGATGATATTCAATTGATCCATGCTCTAGAATTTTTAATACAAGAAACAAAAGAACCTGAGTATATGGTTGAACTTGGTGGTTGGTACTATGGTCAAAAACAGTTTGATTTGGCAGAAGAATATTATTTAATGGCCGCTCGTCTTGAGTATGTAGATGCCTATGAATGTTTAGGTTATATCTACTATTATGGTAGAGTCGGCCAACCAGACTATAAAAAAGCTTTTCATTATTATAAGCTAGCTAGTGATAAAGGAAATCTTGTGGCAGCTTATAAGCTTGCGGATATGTATAAGAATGGATATTATGTTTCAAAGGATTATGCGAAATATGTCGAAATCATTAAAGGCTTATATCCATTGATTCAAGGGGCCACAAATACTTTTGATCCAGTTCCTGAAATTTATTCGCGACTTGCGAAGATATATGTGGAAGAAGGTAATGAAGATCAAGCCATACAACTTCTATTGATTGCGAAAGAGTTCCAATCGCAAAGATTGATCTATTCCCAATTCTTTGGAGATTTAACGATCATGAAATATATCATACTTGATTTATATTCTCTGATTCAATTTGATCCTAACTATATGGACTTATTTGACTTATATTATGCTCTACAAAAGCCTTGTAAAGTGGCCATTGAAATTCTTGGTGAAGATCATATTATTGAAGCTAAATACGAGGATGGCTTATTCTATATTTGTATGGATGATAAAAACTATGAGGATGTTGACCAATTCTTTTTGCATGCCAAAGTCAACAATGAACCTATATCCACACAATATGTCAATGTGAATTATATTGAGATATTGGATTAACACAAAGACACTCAATCGAGTGTCTTTATATTTTGAATTGTTTTTAGGCTGATAAATCTCAACCATTTGTTCAAGAATTGTTTTCATCTAAATCTCCTAACACTTTTTTTAAGTATTTCATATTAGTAGATCCATGGTTATCACAAAGAGTATATAATACATTAAAATCTAATTGTTTTAAGACATCCATATCTATACGTAAATCATTAAATAATAAATCGTACATATCCTTCTTATTACGTACCACTTTTAATGTGTATAATTTATCACATAAAGCTTTTTCGGGTATTGCCATGACATATGAATAATCTTGTTCTTGAAAAATTTGTAAACCATAAGGATAAATATGAGTAGGTACATCTCTGTATGTATAAGTTCCAAAATCATTTTTATACAATTTCTTTTTACCCTTACCAAAAGTTGCACTTGTATATGTATATACTGCTTCAGGTATCAATCCATAATAAGCTAAGGCATAATCAAATGATAAATAAGATGGTGAATAAATCGCATTCGCAACAACATAGCCAGGTGTATTTTTATTTGTCTCATACAGATTTCTAGTGAGCTTAATGATTTCTTTATTATCAGCCATACGTTTGATTTTATTATCTTTAGCCCTATAATCCGTTAGACTTTCCTTTAACATTTCATATGTAACTATCATGTTTTCACTTCTCGCTAACATTTTATGTTAGTATGAGGTGAAATTCAACAAATTTTAACTATAAAACTACTATAAGATTCATTGTAAACCGTCAATGTGAAAACATTATTAACTTCCAAAAATCTTTTTAAATAATAATTAAAAGATCCTCATAATAAGGATCTATCGTTTCCATTGAATCTTGAAGACATAATCTTCTCCTTCAATCGCTTCATATTTCATTTTATAGTTATCTAATAAATTACGAACAATATATAAACCTAGGCCATTTCCTTTAGGTTGGCTTGAATCATACTTGTTTTGAATATAGAACCAGTCTTGTTCGATTCCGATATAAATCGTATCCTTTTCATGCGTATAATTGATCGCATTTCCGATTAGATTGGATAAAATCATATGTAGTGCCCTTTTACCAATATACATCGTTTCATCTTGTAGATCATTTTGAATATGCAATTCCTTTTGATGAATCAATACATCATATTTTTGAAGTACACTACTTAATTCATCTATGATACAAACAACTTCTTCATCGTCCTTTAGATTTTCTATGGAATAAACAGATAAGATTTGTTGGATATTCTTCGTTAGTAGATCAACTAAATCAATACAATCATCAATATAAACATCTCGATTTTTATATTTACCCACATTGTATTTCATATTTTCTAAGATAATTTTAAGACTTGCCAAAGGCGTTTTTAATTCGTGGCTGGCCCCTTTAAAGAAATCGTATTTTATTTTCTCTAATCTTAGAATCTCTTTATTTTTCAATTCTAGATTGGAAATGGAATCAAGAAGTGTTTCATACAAATCATTAATTTGTGCCTTCAATTGACCAATCTCATCATTCGAATCAATTTCTAGACGAGCCTTCTTATCTAATGCCATCATTTGATCGGTTACACTCTTGATTTCAACCACATGATTTTTAATGGATTTGGCATACACCAAAGAGACAACGGCCGAAAAGCATAGGGATATGATTAATGAGTAAGGAAGAAATTGTAAACTTAGATTTTTAGCTTGGTTTTGCATGTCAGCTGTTGAAACAAATTGAAGCCTAATTTCTTCACCTGTATCCAGCTTTAATTGTCTTTCTTCAATAATTAAAGAATTGTTTGAGCTTTTTAAATCAACATTTAAATTATTCTTGATTTCTACTTCATTCGATGAAGTATTCTTTTTGATAAACGCTTTGATTTCATTGGTGTTGGAATAGAAATCTAAAGCTTGTTCAATATAGTCTTCAGATTTGCCATTCAAGTTTTCAGTAATTTCATTAGCCTTATTATTAATTTCTTCTTTTCGAACATCTAAATATGTTTTTGGAAATATCAAATATACAAATAAATGAATAAATAAAACAATAATAGCAATTACACTAAAGGTTTGTATGCATATTTTTGGGAATATTTTTAATTTTTTCATGATTTCTCCAATTTGTAGCCCACATTACGAATGGTCGTAATACAATCCAATCCAAGCTTTTTACGTAATTCCTTAATATACACATCGATTACTCGATCATAAGGAACTTCTTCACTATCTTTCCAAACATGATCTAATATTTGTGATCTAGTTAAGGCAATCCCTACATTATCTAAAAGGTATTTTAATATTTCTAATTCTTTGGCATTGATATCAATCATCTTACCATTGATTGTAGCTGTATAGCTTTTGAAATTAACCGACACATTTTTATATTCAAAAATATCATACTTCTGAAGTAGTGCATCAATACGAGCTTTTAATACGGGTAGTGAAAATGGTTTTTCAATGTAGCCATCCGCTAAGTTTGTATAGGCATCAATTTTGAATTCTTCATTGCTGAAAGCCGTTAAGATTAGAATTGGTAAATCACTTTCTTTACGGATTTCTTTTAAAACATCCAATCCATTAATATATGGAATTTGAATATCTAATATCACCAGATGAATATCTGTATTAAACTTTTCCAATGCCTCTTTACCATCTTTTGCCTGAATTATTGTATATCCAGACTCCGATAGAAATTCACTCAATCCTTCACGAATTACATGATCATCTTCCACTACCAATATTTTCATCATTCTTCCTCATTCATTAATTCTTTACAATTCTTGTTTAACAAGTGTGTTGTAGAAACAATAAGTGCAACTAACATTACAATTGACATAAATATAATAACATACACCATATATTTTGGTTCAACTTGTGCATCAATATGTGTCAACATCTTATTAAAGCCATCCACTTCAGCTCCACCACCAAGCTGATTTGAAGCGGATTCTTTTGCGATTTGGTTGGCAACACCTGTAGTTACTTGATTCAATACTTTTGTACCTAGACTTGATGCGGCTTTACTAGCGATAAAGTACGCAAAGATATAAGACGGAATGCTTATCATGAATAGTTCTAGAACAAACTGAGTGAAAATCTTCGTTTTAGAAATACCTAAAGCCATTAAGATTGCGATTTCTTTTCTTCGTGCATTCATCCACATGAGTAACAATAAAGTAACAACGATACACGCAAAAATCAAAGATCCAATACACATTTTATTTGCGACAGAATACATTTGACCGATCGATTTTTGAAGTGCTGGATAATTCGATGTACTTTTAACTAATACATACTCATTCCAGTTGATATCTAATTTTCTTAGATTTTTAATGACTTGATCCAAATCTTTATTCCCCTTCACAAAGAACGTTGCATCTTGATATACGGCTGTTTTTTCTGTGTTGCCATAAACTTTAGCGGCTGTATCTAAATCTGTAATTAGATTGTTTTCATATAATTCTTGAGCTGCAGTCACACCACCCTGATTATGACCATCAAATAATCCTTTGATTGTCACTTCTACTGTTTCATCCGCACCTTTTTCATTATCCGCATCATAAATATTTGAACGAAGAGAAAGCTTATCTCCAACTTTTAGATGATTCTTTTTAGCTAAATCTTTATGCATCAAAATTTGATGCTTGTCCTTACTATTTAGATGCTTACCCTCTACTAATTTATAGGCACCCGATACAAATTTCGTCTCCTTTTTTGATTCATTGACTCCTGTAAGCATCACAGTCGATTTAAATTTAGAAAGACGCTCTTCAGTTTCATTTGAAGTTAAAATAATATCATGATCGACTAAGTCAGCTACACTATTGATTCTTTTTACATAGGAATCAATGTCTTTAGAAGTGCAAATCTTTTCGATATCCTTACCCCTAACATTTCCTGCACCTCTAGGCGTTCCAAAATTGACTTGGCGATTGATTTCCATAGTAAAACTATTGGTAATCGAGCCTAATGATGTATTGGACGCTTTGTTTGTCGCATCCTTAATAGATAGTCCGACTAGACAAAGACTTGACATAATCATAATGACAAGAAATAGAATGAATGACTTCACACTTTTTCGAGTTACATATTTAAATGCATTCTTAAACATTCTATTTCCCCCTCTTCTTTAACTTTTTATCTTTTAATTCATATACAACATCAGCGGCATCTGCCACCTCTTTACTATGTGTCACAACAATCACACACTTATTTCTTTCTTTAGCACGAGCCTTTAAGATATCAATAATTTCACTAGCCGTATCACTATCTAGATTTCCCGTTGGCTCATCTGCCAAGATAATAGGTGCATGACTTGTAAGAGCACGTGCAATCGCAACTCTTTGTTGCTGACCACCCGATAGTTTCATGACACTACGATTAATTTGGGATTGTTCAAGTCCTAAATCCAAAAGAATGGAAGGCGAAGCTTTGGGATTGACTAAGCGTACATTTTCTAAGGGTGTTAAATAATCAATCAAATTGTAGTTTTGAAATACCAGACAAATATGATTCTTACGATGATTTGTATATCCCGTTTTTGAAATATCTTTTCCGTCAAATAAGATTTCACCAGATTCAGGCTCATCCAAACCTGCAAGTAAGGATAATAAGGTGGATTTACCAGCACCTGATTTTCCGATTATCGCATAGAACTTTCCACACTCAAAGCTTTGATTCACTTCAAATAAAATATGTTCTAATTTTGTGTAACCATACGTTACATCTTTCATTTCTAATACACTCATTTTTTATTTCTCCTAACTCAATTTTGATAATATTTCTCTTGGCTTTTTGATCATGATCATAAGACTCGCGATTAGTACAGAAACGATAATAATACTCATCAACAAGCCATAACTCAACAAAAAGCTTGATACTTGATTAAAAACCAAACTTATAACACATACTACAATTCCTAAAGGAATGGATATAAAGATAAGTTCTAAAACAAATTGGAAAATAATTTCCATCTTACCTTTACCTATTGACAACAAGATACCAATTTCATGAACGCGATTTCTTAGCCATAAGGTTAATACTAAAGATAAGACAATAAGCCCACAAACAATAATGAAATAACACAGAATCTGAATCATGTGTTTCACACTTTGTGCAGATTCTAATGCGGATTGATAAGCCTTCGTATCTTTAGATACAATATATTCACTTGATGGATATATAGATTGAACTTGTTTTAAATCATTTGAATCTATAGTCAATTTAGTAACCATATTCGTATCTAAGGATTGGTAATCTACAAATACCATATTCTCACTAAAATCCGATGATAAACCAGTATATGTCTCATGCTTCTTACCTTCAAAGATTCCTTTGATTGTATAAGTATGAGAATTTAAACGTATTGTATCCCCTACTTTTAAATGATTCTTTTTAGCTAGTTCTGAATGAATTAAAATACTATTACGATCCTTTGATTCAATATTTTTTCCTGAAGTTAAAGTAAATACACCACTTTGAAATAAGATATTCTTCGAACTAGTATTGGTTGCCAAAACAGACACTACATTCTTATATTCTTCCGGCAAAGAATCCAGTGATACGCCTTGTTTTGCAGAAACAACCTTTGTACCTTCTAACTTAGAAACAAATTCATATTCATATACACAATTATTAAAGATCTGATTTTTAAATTCAGAACCATCCTTTTTTGAAACCACAATTGAACTTTGACTTGCAGTATATAAAGACTTTTCTAATTGCGTATTGGATGAGAGAATACTCAAACATCCATAAAGACTTATAAGTATAACCATTAAAATCAAAAACAAGATACCCGTTCTTACTTTCTTTCTTGTGATATACGCATAGGCATTATGTATCAAAACAACCAACTCCTTATCCGAAAACTATATTATCAATCATTTATGAAATGTATATGAAATAAGATCATAAATTTAAAAAAATATATTCTTGCATAAAACCAAATAGAAAAACCACTGGATACTATGGTTACTCTGAATTATTTAAAGTCAAAAGATGCTAGTTTAATCCTTTGGGTTTGGGTGAACTAGTGCCTTTTACATTTTTCTACGATAATCAATGTGATTTTTAGTAATTCAACGAATGCAATGTATAGATAAATATACATAAACACGTCCTTGTGCAAAAATCGGAATCTTTGACAACTCAAGATGTAACCCTTTTTATTCCAAGGGTTCACCGTTACTACATCCAGTTACAATTTCAACTGTTCCTATTTACTCTAAAACGTCTTATTTTAATCGAACCAGATAAGGTTAGTCTTGACTTTTATATATATCAATTGTTTAATATTCATACAGAAAGACTACTGGATACAGTGGTTCCTCTGAATTTAACTAATGTAAAGACACTAGTAATCCATTGGGATAGGGTGAACTAGTGTCTTTTACATTTTTCTATAATCAATAATGTAATTTTTAGTAATTCAACTAATGCCAATAAAACCATGGCAACATCAATATATAGATAAATATACATACACATTTTCCTCCTACAAAATCGGAATCTTTGAGAACTCAAGATGTTGTCCTTTTTATTCAGAGGGTTCACCGTTACTACATCCAGTAGCCAATTCCTATTATAAATGTCCAATGTGAAAATATTGTGAATTCCACTAAATTTGTTACGAATGTTCCTATTTGATCTAAAATGCCTTTTTTTCATTAATTTAGATAAGGTTAGCCTTGACTTTTCAAATTAAATTAAATCGCATTTTTATAATAAGTAGACAATACTTGAATGTTTACTTTATGATAAGCTTAAAGTATAAAAACTAAGGGAGAAATAACAATGAATGAAACGAGTCATAGAATTCTTGATCACTTTCAAGTTCGAAAAACAAAAAAACAAAAAGAAGAATTTCGTAAATATATAATTCATGAACTTAACCAATATGGGTATTGTCCAACTGTTCAAAATAAAGGTATAAACAACAATATAATTATTGGAAATATAGAAAAAGCTAAGATATTCTTTACGGCTCACTATGATACACAGGCGGTGTTACCATTTCCAAATTTAATTGTGCCTAATAATTTGTTCGGACTTATTTTGTCACAAATTGCGATTATTATTTGTGTATTGATACTCATATTCTTAATGAACATTGTTCTTATTCAATTATTTATTTGGACAGATTTATTTAATGGGTTCGAACTCAATATTGCTTCTAGTATTTCGTGGATAATTATTATGATATGGATGTTGTTTGGAAAAGCAAATAAACATACTGCAAATGATAATACAAGTGGTGTCATTACAATCATTGAATCAGCCATCAAGTTACCAGAAGACTTAAGAGATGATGTATGTTTTGTGTTATTCGACAATGAAGAACTCGGTTTATTAGGTTCTGCTGCTTTTGTGAAAGAATATAAAGAATCAATAAAAAATAAACTTATCATTAATTTTGATTGTGTATCCGATGGCAATGATATATTTTTCTTTCCAACGAAACAAATTAAAAATGATCAATCAAAACACGAAAGTATTATAAATGCATTTACATCTACAAATTATATAAATATACACATCAACAAAGGATTTGGGTTTTATCCATCCGACAACTTCAACTTTAAATATGCATATGGAGTCTGCAGCTTAAAGAAAGGTTTATTCTATTATCTTGATCGAATACATACTTCTAAAGATATCATTTTCAATGAAGAAAATATCGAACGACTAAGTGATGGTGTATGTAAGCTTGTCAAAACAATCCATACATCTAGATGATTATTCTAACATAATCAATTAATTTGCATAAAATCGAATTAACAATTATAATACAGATACAGAAAGACTACTGGATACAGTGGTTCCTCTGAATTTATCTAATGTAAAGACACTAGTTTAATTCTTTGGTCGGGTGAACTAGTGTCTTTTACATTTTTCTACGATAATCAATGTGATTATTAGTAATTCAACTAATGCCAATAAAACCATGGCAACATCAATGTACAGATAAAAAAACAAAATCTTTGTCAACTTATGGATTTTAAAAAATCTGTTACGATGAGTATTCCATGGTGGCGGAGCCACCCAATCCATGAAAATAGAGCCACCGAATCCATTTGGACAGAGCCATGCAATCCATTGCTCAGAGCCACTAAATCCACGAAGAGAGCCACTTCA
>NZ_CAKVJB010000049.1 GCF_934754935.1 uncultured Holdemanella sp.
ACAGAAGCATTGGTGAATTTAGCTACTAATGCTTCTTTTATTTTTTAGTTATACAAATTCTGCAAAGTTAAGGTTATTAGGAAAGATTATAATTAAAATAGATTTTATTAAAAACGATTTTAATAAAATCTATTTTAATAAAAGGAGACGATTGTATGTTTATTGGAAGAGAAAAAGAATTGCATGTTTTGGAAAACGAATATAATAAAAAGGGATTTTCAATGACAATTTTGTATGGTCGTAGAAGAATTGGAAAATCAACTTTACTATTAGAATTTATTAAAGATAAAAAGACAGTGTTTTATACTGCAAGTAGAGTTGGAGCTGCACGTAATTTAGAATTATTATCGCAACAAGTTATTCAAACACTTGCTTTAAATATGTCGGGTGTTTCTTTTTCAAGCCTAGAAAACTTGTTTTCTTTTATGACAAATAATTTGTCAGATGAGAAATTAGTGTTTATTATCGATGAATTGCCATATTGGGCAGAAAAAGATGAAGGCTTTTTGTCGGTTCTACAAAAATATATTGATAATGAATGGTTGGATAAAAATATTTATATTATTTTATGTGGATCATCATTAAGTTTTATGGAAAATAAAGTTTTAAGTGAAAAAAGTCCAATTTTTGGAAGGAAAACCTCTCAAATTCGATTAGACACGTTTGATTATTTAGATGCAGCACGATTTGTTCCAAATTATAGTCTAGAACAAAAGGCGATTTGTTATGGAATAACAGGTGGAGTCGCAAAATATTTATCTTTAATTGATCCTAAGAAAAGTCTTGATGAAAATATTGTGAATTTATATTTTGATACAAGTGGATATTTATATGATGAGACAAGAAATCTACTGATACAAGATTTTTCGGATACTACATTGGTGAATAATATAATTGAACAGATTGCAGCTGGACAAAATGCGTTGAATTTGATTGCGGATAAAATACATGAATCAGAAAGTGCTATATTATATCAATTAAATAAATTAATTAGTGTGGGGATTGTGGAGAAAAAATATTGTATTACAGAAGAAAAAAACAAAAAGAAGACGCAGTATGTTTTGAAAGATTATATGTTTAAATTTTGGTATGAATTTGTTCCTAAAGGAATTAGCGTTATCGAAATGGGAAATGGTAAGCTATATTATGAAAAAATGGTGAAAGATAAACTTCATAGGTTCATGGGGCCTATTTTTGAAGATATGTGCAAAACATATACATTAAAACTAGGCGTTCAAGATGATTTTGGATGCTTTATAACAGAAGTTGGAAATTGGTGGGGTACTGAAGTTATGAAGGATGAATCAGGAAGAAAAAAAATCCAGTCTGCCGATATAGATGTGGTAGGTATTTCTGTTATAGATAAGGCTATTGTGGTTGGTGAGTGCAAGTTTAAAAATGAAGCCATTGATAAAAATATTTATGATGTTTTAATTCGAAGAACAAAATCCATTCCCATTAACTATGTAGTAAAGAAATATCTTTTATTTTCCTTAAGTGGTTATACAAAATATTTTGATGAAATAGATTTATCACACACTATTTTGTATACTTTAGAAGATTTGTATAAAGAGTAAAAATACAATTATTTAGTGATGAAGATGTATTTAAAAAGAAGTGACAATTAATATTGTCCTTTTTTTTGATTTCGCATAAAATGTATGCATATGAAAAGAGATACAAAAAGAGTATTAATACTATCACTTAAGATAGGCGTTGGAAGTGCCATTGCGATTATTTTAGCCTACTTTTTTAAGTTGGATAATCCAACAAGTGCAGGAACGATTGCACTATTGTCATTATTGACGACAAAATGGGGAACGGTGAAGCTTGTTCTTAGAAGAATTTCCACATTTTTTTTGACCATTCTATTCTGTTTTATTTTCTTTGAACTTATTCCAAGTCATTGGATTGCATTTGGACTTGTGATTGCGTGCTTAGTTGGGTATAGTGAGAAAATGAAATGTCAGAATACTTTAAGTGTAAATGCGATGATTGCCGTGCATTACTTGAGTTATTTGGATTTTAGTTTTCATTTTATGTTGAATGAATTTTATTTGATTTTAATTGGGGCCATTATCGCATTCTTATTGAATTTAGTTCACGATTATAGTGGGGAAGAAGAATATTTGAATTCTTGTATGGAATATATGGAAGATAAGATTCAAAGCTTGATGTATCAAATTGTTCACTATATTCAAAGTGAGGAAAGAAATACAACAATTTGGAAAGAGTTAGAAGATGTAAAAGAGCAGGCAGAAAAGTATATTCATATTGCGATGGAATATCAGGATAATACTTTTACAAATTTACCGGATTATTATATTCGTTATTTTGAAATGCGTGCTTTACAGTGCGATATTTTACATATGCTTCATTATAAGATACGAAAGATTCGTAGGATGCCACAAGAGGCGCATGAATTGGCAAAATATATTGAATATTTAATTCCGTTTATTCATGAAAAAAATGATCCTCAGCCACAAATTACTTCACTTCACAAAATGTTGAAGGATAAACAAAATGAGAATTTGCCGACAAACCAAATTGAGTTTGAATCAAAGGCGATGCTTCTACACATTTATATGGATCTTGAAGAGTTTTTATACACAAAGAAGAAGTTTATTGATCAAACAACAGAGGAACAGAAAAAGTTGTATTGGAGATGATATAAATGAAATCAATCATTATTGTAACTGTTGTAACAGGTATAGTTTCTATTGGAATTTATAAGGGAATTCGCAAAGTTTTATATAAGAAGGATGTCACAAATAAGGCAAGTTTTGCCAGATTAGTGAAATACGTATTGGTGTTTATTAATGGAATGATTTTTCTTGGACAATTTGAACAGACAAAACCCATTATGTCTTATCTTGCTGCATCTAGTGGAGTGGTTGCCCTAGTTTTAGGTGTTGCTGCTAAAGATGCCTTTGGAAATCTATGTAGTGGTTTGATGATTTTAACATTTAAACCATTTGTAGAAGGAGATTTAATTAAAGTCAATCAAGGAGAATTAATTGGGTATGTTGAAAGTATTCGCTTTCGTCATACGATCATTCGTACGTATGAAAGTAATCGTATTATTGTGCCAAACTCAACTTTGAATTCGGCAACGATTGAAAATGCATTTTTTCAAGATACACGAAAGAATAATTATTTAGAAATTGAGGTTTCTTATGGAACGGATATTGATTTGGCGATTGATATTTTGAAAAATCTAGTTGAAAAGACAATGTTGGAATATGATATTCAAAGCGAGAATCCAATTGAAGTCAAAGTTATCAACTTTTCTACAACGGGTATTGATTTACGTGTTGTTGTTCCAAGTAAAACAAGTCTAGATGGTTTTGATATGCTCGCAAAGATTCGTTATGAACTTGTAAAAGAGTATGGAAAAGCCAATATTAATTTTGGAAATTATTCAGTAGAGGTAAGTCAATCATGATAAAAGTATATACAGAAGTATTGGGATTTAATAATTTAATGTATCGCTACATGAGTTTACCTAACTCGTTATCTTTAGCGGATTTAGCTTATTATACATTGGCGTCTTACTTATCAGAAGAATACGCTGACTTTGTGATTGAGTCGAATGGAATTCCGTTTGTGTGTCCTAATTGTGAGGATGAACAATTTAATAAGTTGCCTTGTGCTTCATTGATTCAACCAGATTTCAAAGAGGGGGATACTTTTAAGATGGTTTATGATTTAGAAGAGCCTTTTGAGATTGAAATTCAAGTTGAAAAAGTGGATGATATAGAAGAAGAGGCTTGTGTAATCAATGGTCGTGGCTTTGCGATTTGGGATGGTTTTAAAGAGTTTCAGGATTACTATTATCAATCAATGGAATTATTTAAAGAATATGTCAAAGCCAACGATATGAATGTATCGGATTTTCCAGTGGATGAAGATTTAGATATCGTTGAATTGAATAAGGTATTGGAATATAACTTTGAAGAATTAAAAGATGTGTATGAGGGTGAGTAGATGAAAGTATATGAAATGAGTTTTCGTGATATGGATCAAAAAATGGTAGAAATCCATGGCGTGAAAATGGTTAAACTTTTAGAGAAGATGGGATTAAAGTTAGATAATTTATATGGTGCATTAATGTATGGCTATATCGATCATAATGCAGGCTTTATTTTTGAAATCGTAGCTTTGGAAACTAAGAAACGCAATATTGAATATCGTATTGTACCGATTGGTGTATCTTGTAAGATACCTCGTTTTGATGTGCAGGAAATGGATATTCAAATTTTGGATAATGTAAATGTAGAGTTGTTTCAAGATAAGATTGATATGGTTGAAAAGGCCACAGAAGTTTCTAAGGAATTAGAAGAGCTTCGTCTCTATAAAGAGTTGGATCCATCAAGACATTTGGAATATCCAGATGATATCATGGTGTATTTTCTAGAAGAAGGAAAGGATCCGGAAGCATGTTGGGTTCGCCTTGAAGGAGTACAAGATGGAAAAATGTATGGAACTATATTAACGGCTTTACGCCAGGATTTTGGCGTGAAAGAAAAGGATACAATTTATTTTGGTATGACAGAAATGGAAGATCACAAGCTGGCGTGTGTATGGGTAAAGGAACATGAATAAATCGGATTCATTATATTCAATTTATGTACAAATATTAAAAGAAGAATTAGTGATGGCTATGGGATGTACGGAGCCTATCGCAATTAGTTATGCGTGTGCTAAGGCAACGCAGGTACTAGATCATTTGCCGGATCGTATTGTTGTTAAGGCAAGTGGAAGTATTATTAAAAATGTTAAGAGTGTAATTGTACCACACACGAATGGCTTAAAAGGTATTGAAGTGGCAGCTGCAGCTGGCGCTTTATATGGGGATGCAGACGCAAAGCTTGAGGTGCTTTCTAATGCGACTCGTGATCAAATAGAAGAATTGCCAGAATATGTTCAGAACACAAATATTACAGTGCAGCACATTGAACAAGGTCATGTATTTGATTTAGAAATCAATGTTTATTATGAACAAGAACATGCCAGTGTTCGTATTGTGGATACGCATACAAATATTGTTCAGATTGAAAAAGACTGGAAAGTCATTTTTGAAGATAAGACGACAAATTTAGAACATAAGGCGGATCATAGTGCTTTGATTATGAAACAAATATGGGATTTTTCACAAACTGTGGATATTGACGATGTAAAAGAAATATTGGATCGTCAAATTGCTTGTAACATGGCTATCGCAAATGAGGGAATCCATAATTCGTATGGCGCAAATATTGGTCATGTAATCTTGAATATGGATTCAGATTGTGTAAAGACAAAAGCTAAAGCTTATGCAGCTGCAGGATCTGATGCAAGAATGAATGGTTGTGAACTGCCAGTTGTAATCAATTCAGGAAGTGGTAATCAGGGTATTACTTGTTGTGTACCAGTTGTTGTGTATGCCAAAGAATTAAATTGCACAAACGAACAATTGTATCGTGCTTTGGTTTTATCGAATTTAACAGCTATTTATATTAAAACAGGTATAGGTACTTTATCGGCATTTTGTGGTGCTGTGAGTGCCGGAGCTGCTGCAGGAGCTGGAATTGCCTACTTACATGATGGTACGTATGAAGAGATTCAACATACTATTGTGAATGCGTTAGCTATTCTTTCGGGAACAATTTGTGATGGGGCAAAGGCAAGTTGCGCAGCTAAGATTGCTTCTAGTATAGATGCAGGTATCATGGGTTATTATATGTATAAAAATAAGCAACAATTCTATGCAGGTGATGGAATCGTTGCTCATAGTGTGGATGAAACAATTCAAAATATTGGAACACTTGGTTCTCAAGGAATGCTTCAAACAAATGATAAGATTATTGAGATGATGATTTCTTGCGATTAAAAGTAGATAAGCGAATGATTAACTGAGGTTCATATTCCATATGGACGATACGTTTTCGTTCGCTTTTTGTTTGTTCTAAAAGAATATCTACAGCTTCTTTGCCTTTTTCACAAGCACCATGATCGACGGTTGTAAGTTGGATTTGGGGAAAATCTGTTTCTGGAATATTGTCAAATCCAGCTACACTTGTTTTGATGTTGTGATCTTTTAAACAGGCCAAGATACCTAAAGCTGTCATGTCATTGTTTCCTATGTAGGCATCGTATTTATCACTTAGAATTTGTTTCGTTAAATGATACCCGTTTTCATATTCTCTTTTTTCGATTGGATATATTTCAAATTGCTTAGAAGAACTAAAGAACACTTGCGTGTTTGATATTACACTTTTTACACCTTCATATCTTTCGTTACGACCAATTTCTGTTGTATCTAATGGACTTGAAATATACGCAATTTTTTTGTGTCCTAGTTGTTTTAAATGATTACCTAATAGCTTTCCACATTTAAAACTGTTGAGTTCAATCGAATCACAGTCTAGATTTTTGGGCTTATCCCCAATAATGATGCATGGAATTTGTTTGGAAAGTAAGTTCCATTCATCGATGAATTTAGGTGGATAGAGTAGGATAATTCCACATGGTTTTAATAGTTTTAAGCTTGAAAGTGCATGCTTTTCAAGTTCATCTTTACGAAGTGTGGAAATTGTAAGAATTTGTGTTTTGGTCTTGCTTGCTTGCTGAATGATACTTGAAACGACCATAGAATAATAGGAATTTGATAAATTTGAACAAATGACGACAATGGTATTCTTAGTATTTGAATATCTTTTTTTTGCTTCTGGCTTTTTATATCCCATTTGTTTGGCTGTTCTTTTGACAAGTTTCACTGTTTCTTCTTTGAAAGATACATTTTTATTATCGCTCAAAATCATAGATACAGTGGATTGTGATACATTGGTGGCTTTGGCTATATCGCGTGTAGTGACTTTGTTTCTTTTTCCCATAATGAACCTCTTTTGATTTATTTTGATTAATATATTGATTACTAATCAAATTATTAATCAATACTTATTTTTATCTTACACCATTTTATTTTGTTGTCTAGTTATTAATCAATAATTTGATTAATAAAATTGGCGGATTTTACTTGTTTGAAAGGAAATAAAAATAAGTGTATCGTTATTTTGAAAGAGGTGTGAACTATGTATGATTGTATAATAATTGGAGCGGGTATCAGTGGATGCTCTTTGGCTTTTGAATTGAGTAAATATAGTGGAAAAGTATTGTGGTTAGAAAAAAATAATGATGTGGCTGATGAAACGACAAAGGCAAATAGTGCCATTATTCATGCGGGTTATGATCCAGAGCCTCATACTTTAATGGCAAAATATAATATTTGGGGAAATAAAATTATTCCTTCTTTATGTAAAGATTTAGATGTTCCTTGTAAAAACATAGGTTCTTTAGTTGTTGGATTTAGTGAAGAGGATGACAAGACTATTGAAACGTTATATAAGCGTGGTGTGGAAAATGGTGTTGAAAATCAGCGTATTATTAAGCAGCCTGAGTTATCAAAAATGGAACCAAATTTAAATCCAGCTTGTACAAGCGCTTTATATGCACCAAGTGCATGTATCATTAATCCTTGGCAGTTTGCGATCGCATTAAGTGAAGTGGCTGTTCAAAATGGTGTGGAGCTTCGTATGAATGAAGAAGTTACAAGTATAAAAAAAGATGGGGATATCTTTGTTGTGAACGAAAAATATAAAGCTCCATTAGTCGTAAATTGTGCAGGTGTTATGTGTGATCGTGTGACGGGTTTAATTAAAAAACCAGATTATAAGATTACGCCAAATAAGGGTGAATATTATTTATTGGATAAATCACAAGGAAACTTGGTTCATCATGTAATTTTTCAGTGTCCTACAAAGATTGGTAAGGGTGTATTGGTAGCTCCTACAGTCGATGGAAACTTGATTGTGGGTCCTACAAGTACAAATACAGATGCGGATGATTATTCGACTAGTGCTGCAGGTTTAAAAACAATTCGTGAAAATGCGGTTAGATCTGTACCAAATATGAAGCTTCAAGAAAATATTCGTACTTTTGCAGGATTGCGTGCAAGAAGTGATATAAAAGATTTTATTGTTGGAGAAGATAAAGATGTACATAATTTCTTCTCAATTGCAGGTATGGCAAGTCCTGGTTTAAGTAGTGCGAGCGCAATCGCATTAGATGTTGTGAGAATGATGCAAGAAAAGAATTATTTCTTAAATTTAAAGAAGGATTATGTTTCTACAAGAAAAGTTGTTCGATTTAAAGAAATGTCTCATGAACAAAGAAAAGAATATATTGAAAAACATCCTGAGTATGGTCGTATTATTTGTCGTTGCGAAACTATCAGTGAGGGAGAAATTATTGATGCGATTCGTCGTAGTCCAAAACCAGTGAGTTTAGATGGAATCAAGCGTAGATGTAATGCAGGTATGGGCAGATGTCAGTCTGGCTTCTGTGGACCTAGAGTACAGGAGATTTTAGCTAAAGAGTTGGGTGTTAGTCAACTAGATATCATGTTAGATAAGAATGGTTCTTATATTTTGTGTGGAAGAACAAAGGAGAATGACGATGAATAATAAGTATGATGTAGTAGTCATTGGTGGTGGTCCTGCAGGTCTTGCCAGTGCGATGGCGGCTAAACAAAATGGCGCAAAATCTGTTTTGATCATTGAACGAGATAAAGAGTTAGGTGGTATTTTAAATCAGTGTATTCATAATGGCTTTGGCTTACACCACTTTAAAGAAGAATTAACTGGTCCTGAATATGCAGGTAAATATATTGATGAAGTCAATAAAACGGATATTGATATCTTATTGGATACAATGGTTATTGAGATTACGCCAGATAAAAGGGTGTATTGTTCTAGTAGCATTCATGGATATTTAATGATTCAGGCTAAATCAATTATTTTAAATATGGGTTGTCGTGAAAGAACGCGTGGTGCGATTGCGATTCCTGGCACAAGAGCTTCTGGTGTGTTTACGGCAGGTGCGGCTCAGCGATATGTAAATATTGAAGGGTATATGCCTGGCAAAAGAGTTGTGATTTTGGGTAGTGGTGACATTGGTTTGATCATGGCTCGAAGAATGACTTTGGAAGGCGCAAAAGTTTTGGCTGTTGTTGAAGTGATGCCTTATTCAAATGGTTTGAATCGTAATATTGTTCAGTGTCTACATGATTATGATATCCCATTGTATTTAAGTCATACAATTACGGATATTGTGGGTAAGTCTAGAGTAGAAAAGGTTGTTGTCTCTAAGGTGGATGAAAATAGAAATCCAATTGAAGGAACCGAGATGGAATTTGATTGTGACTGCGTTTTATTGTCAGTTGGATTGATTCCAGAAAACGAATTGTCGAATGAATTAGGCGTTGAAATAGATCCAAGAACACACGGACCTATTGTATACGAAAATATGGAAACTTCTATGGAAGGCGTATTCGCATCGGGTAACGTTGTGCATGTGCATGATCTAGTGGATTTTGTCAGTTCTGAAAGCGAAAAAGCTGGAACGGGTGCTGGTCAATATATTTTAAATGGTGAAGTATCTAAAGAGAATGTTGTTAGAACAGTTAATGGAGATAATATTTCATATGTTGTTCCGCAATATATTCGTAAGGATAATGTGGAAAAGAGTGTTGAGCTTTCTTTCCGTGTAAGAAGACCAACACAAAATGTGAATATTGTTGTGAAAGATGGGGATACAGTAATTGCGAAATTTAAAAAGGAACATGTGATTCCAAGTGAAATGGAGAAGATATCGATTCCTAAAGTATTGCTTGAAAAGGCAGATAAAGAATTGGTTGTATCTGTAAAGGAGGATGTGTAATGAGAGAGTTAATTTGTATAACTTGCCCTAAGGGTTGTCACTTAAAGGTGGATGAAGAAAATGATTATAAAGTAACTGGAAACGGCTGCCCTAGAGGTGCAATCTATGGAAAGAAAGAGTGTACACATCCAACTCGTGTAGTGACAAGTACAGTTAAAATTGTGGGTGCTGAAATTGAGAGATTGAGTGTGAAAACTAATGGGGATATCCCAAAGGAAAAAATCTTTGATGTGATGAAAGAGTTGAATCATGTGGTTGTAAAGGCACCAGTGCATCGTGAAGATGTAATTGTTCCTGATATTTGTGGTACGGGTGTTGATTTAGTTGCGACGAAAGACTTATAATATTTCTGTTAAAAAGTGGGGAGCTTTTAGGCTGAGAGTAGGCTAGTCCTAGACCCAATAACCTGATTTGGATAATGCCAACGTAGGGAATATATCTTTTTGATAGTGAGCTGCAGATTGGTTTTCTGCAGCTTTTTTCTTGGTGGTGAGAAAATGAATTATTCTATTTTTGATGTGGATGGAACAATTCTAGATTCAATGGAAGTATGGAATACTTTGGCAAGTCGATATATACAAAGTTTAGATCGGATTCCAGAAAAAAATCTTGATAAAATTGTTTCAGAAATGAGTTTAGAGCAGAGCGCAATATACTTAAAGAAACGTTATAGAATCTATAAACAAGAAGAAGTTATTATTTCAGAGGTATTGAATCTTATATCGGATTTCTATAAGCACGAAGTGAAACTGATGCCTGGGTTTAAAGATTTTATTACGCATTTTGATTCAATGAATGTGATTGGTACGAGTTGTGATGAAGAGTTAGTAAAAAGTGCGTTAAAAAGACTTGGGGTTTTAGATTATTTTGAAGATATTATGACTTGTTCAAAGGTGAATAAGGGTAAGGATGATCCGGGTTTTTATTTAGCTTGTGCAGATATTTTGGAACAAAAACCAGATAATATTTTTGTGTTTGAAGATGCAGATTATTGTATAGATGCGGCAAGAAAAGTTGGATTTAAAGTGATTAAAATAAAAGATTGGAGAGATTTAAATGAAGAGTGCATTAACAATTGCGGGAAGTGATTCGAGTGGAGGAGCAGGGATTCAGGCAGATATCAAAACGATGTGTGCTAACCATGTATTTGCGACAAGTGCGATTACGGCATTAACTGCTCAAAATACTATGGGAGTTACAGGTATTATGGATGTAACACCTGAATTTTTAGGTGAACAGTTAGATGCGGTATTTACGGATATTTATCCGGATGCCATTAAGATTGGAATGGTATCAAGTTCGAGTTTGATAGAAATGATCGCAAAGAAACTTAAGGAATATAAGGCAAAAAATATTGTGGTTGATCCAGTTATGGTTGCGACAAGTGGTGCTAAATTGATTAGTGAAGATGCGATTGAAACATTAAAAAAAGAATTATTGCCTTTAGCTACTTTGATTACTCCAAATATTCCGGAAGCAGAAGTACTTTCAGGAATGGATATTATGGATGAGACAAATATGGTTGAAGCGGCTAAAAAAATCAGTGAGACTTTTGGATGTGCTACTCTAGTTAAGGGTGGTCATCAAATCAATGATGCGAATGATTTACTATATAGAAATGATTCATTTACTTGGTTTAAAGGAAAACGTATCAATAATTCAAATACACATGGAACTGGGTGTACTTTGTCGAGCGCAATCGCATCAAATCTTGCGAAAGGGTTTGATTTAGATATTTCAGTTAGACGTGCAAAGGATTATATTTCAGGTGCATTAAGTGCAATGCTTGATTTAGGTAAAGGCTCAGGTCCTATGGATCATTCGTTTGCGATAGATAATGAATATACAAAAGAATTTAAATAAAAATAGCTCCTCTTTTGCAAATGCATGGTAAATAGAAAAATATGAATCATTGGTGGTATAATAAAATAGCTTGTGGAAA
>NZ_CAKVJB010000050.1 GCF_934754935.1 uncultured Holdemanella sp.
GTGGTTCACTACACTTGGCGGTAACTACCTGTGGTTGGTTTATCTCCAACTGAACTCATGCCATGCCCGGCACACCAGAAAAAGGGTAGAAATAGACTTTCCACCCTCCATTTGTTAAACTTTTAAGAATTGTGCTACATCTAGCACGAAAATTGTGGCTCCTCCAACAGTAACTTCCACAGGAAAACTTGCATAACGGCCAATATCATAACTAGCTGTACTAGGTACAATTTCCGTTCGCTTACTTGAATATTCCTTGATGATATCAATGGCTGCTTCCACTTTTTCGTCTTCACAACCAATAATCAACGTTGTATTGCCTGCGCGAAGGAATCCACCAGTCGTTGCTAATTTAGTAACAGAAAAACCATTTTTATTTAGTGCATTACTTGCCACTGGACTATCGTCATTTGATAAAATTGCTAGGATAAATTTCATAGTGCTTCCCCCACCTTTCTAAAGTTATTATATATAAATTTATGTGTAACTACAACACCCAAAAGAACCATAATCTTTAGAACAATTCCTTCCGTTTCATGTATAATAAGAGTTGAGTTTAGTGGGAGTAGTCAGATATGTTAATAAAGAAATATTCAAATCTTTTGGAGATCCAATATGATAAATAAAAGAAAAAAGGACAAATTTGGCAATGGATTGATCACATTTCTATTTATATGCATTATTTTTCTATTGTGTTATGCTTTTAAAAATCCAGTTTTATTATATTCATCCAATCCAGAAGTAGAGATCAATCATGAATATGATCCAAAAGAAAATATTCAACAAGTCTTCTTCCATTCGGATTCCGAAGTAAAGATTTCAGGAGATATCGATACGAATAAAATTGGAAATTATGAAATCACATATCAATTAAAGAATTATAAAAAAACATGCAAAGTATCTGTAAAAGATACAAAAGCACCTGAATTAAAAGTTAAAGCCTATAAAGCGGATATGAAAGAAGATATTCAGCCTGAATCCTTTGTCGAAAGTGTTAAGGACGATTCAAAAGTATCTTTATCCTTTAAGAAAAAACCTACAAAGGACAAAGAACAAACATTAACCATCATCGCAAAAGATGAATATGGAAATACAACAATGAAAGAGGCAACTCTAACATTGGCAAAAGATACAAAAAAACCTGTAATTCATACGGATACTATCTCTGTTTATGTGGGTTCAAAGCCTAACTACAAATCCTATATAGAGGTAACCGATAATCTGGATTCTAAACCAACAATCAAGGTCGATTCTTCAAAAGTAAAGACCAAAAAGGCGGGAACTTATAAATTATTAGTTACAGCTACAGATCGTTCCGGTAATAAGGCCAAGGCAAAAATCAATGTAACTGTTGAAGAACCAAGTAAAGTCGTATATATGACATTTGATGATGGTCCTAGTGAAAATACAGATAAGATATTAAAGATCTTAAAGAAATATGATGCGAAAGCCACTTTCTTTGTGACTGGAAACAATCAAAAATACAACAAATCTATCAAAAAGGCTGCTGATCAAGGAAATACCATTGCACTTCACACTTATACGCATGACTATGCGAACGTTTATTCTTCTACCACAGCTTATTTTGAAGACTTACAAAAAGTAAGTGACATGGTCAAACAAATCACAGGTAAAGCACCAAAATATATTCGTTTCCCTGGAGGTTCTAGCAACACAATTTCAGCACAATTTTCGCAAGGAATCATGACTACACTTGATAGTTTAGTACATGAAAAAGGTTATGAATATTTTGATTGGAACTGCTCAAGTGGAGATGCTGCATCTAATACAGTGCCAGCACAAGATATTGTACGCAATGCGACAAATTGTGATTACGAGCAGATCATGATTTTATTCCATGATTCAAGTCCAAAAACAACAACAGTTGAAGCATTACCAGAAATCATTAAAAACTATAAAGATCGAGGATATGTCTTTAAAGGAATTTCAGATGATACACCAATATTCCATCATGGAGTTAATAACTAAGCTAGCTTAAGGCTGGCTTTTTTTGTGCAATCGAGTAGGAGAAAGTAATAAAACTTTCGTCCTCTCACACCACCGGGCAAGCCGCTCGGCACACGGCGGTTCAAATTCAAATTAACAGTGCTTTAGATTAAATTGGTCTAGTAAGAATACTAGGCCTCTTTCTTTTAGTCTTTTATTCGTAAGCACAGTATTTAAGAAGCTACTGGCGCATCTTGCATAGGCTTTTCGACTGTTCGCAAGCATCCATGCTTCTCTTTTTGGTACCCCTAGACTAATCAGAGCCTTCTTCTTTGTGTTTACTTTCTTCCATTGTTTCCATATGCACATTCGTAATCTAAATCTTACATGTACATCAATCACTCGTGCAATATTCTTCCAGTAACCAATCTTATAGTAGTTGGTCCATCCTACGATTGTTTTCTTAATCTTTTCAAGACGTTCGTCTAAACTGATTGACCATCTTCTACTAGTGAGTTTCTTAAGTTTAAGTTTTAGTTTCTCGACTGATTTTGCGTGGGGCTTGGCTTTCCATAACCCGTCATACTTGTCCATAAAGAATCCAAATCCTAAATACTTAATATCATTGGGTTTAGAGACTTTAGACTTTGTCATATTTACTTTTAATCCGAGTTTGTTCTCAATAAATATCGAGACATTCTTCATGACTCTGTCTGCTGCTTTAGAACTACCTACTAATATAATGCAGTCATCCGCGTATCTTGTGAATCGCAATCCTCTAGCCTCTAATTCCTTATCTAACTGGTCAAGCATAATATTGCTTAACAATGGACTAAGATTTCCACCTTGAGGTGTACCTATAACCGATTCTTTGTATTCATCATCTATCATGATTCCGCTCTTTAGAAATTTATTAATCAATGAAACTATCTCGCCACATTTAACATCTTTCATAATTAGTGAAATCATCTTATCGTGATTTACATTGTCGAAGAACTTTTCCAAATCGATGTCCACAACCCATTGGTAGCCGTCATTCATAAATTCCAAAGCTTTTAGAATTGCCATTTCACAACATCTGTCAGGCCTGAATCCATAGCTAGAATCACTAAATTTAGGCTCATATATTGGTGTTAAGACTTGTGCAATCGCTTGTTGCACGAATCTATCTACGACAGTAGGTACACCTAAGTTGCGTACTCCTCCATCCGGTTTTGGTATCTCAACCCTTTTAACCGGTTTTGGACTATACTTCTTATTTCGAATCTGTTCCTTGATTTCATCAAGGTGTTTAGAAAGGTATTCATCTAATTCTTTGACTTCCATGCCATCGATACCCGATGCACCTTTATTTTTCTTTACTCTCTGTTTATCTATTTTAAGATTTTCATCGCTTAAAAGCTCATTTAGTAAAGTATCATCATTGTATAACACTGTTCGTTACCTCCTCCGTCTTCGCCATCCTCTGTACTAACTTTCCCTTTCCTTTCCTGGGCTTCTAGTTTTCCTCAACTTCTGAGTTTGTCATACAGTGGAATCTTGTACGTTATTAATAACCATGAATTTGTTTGGTCCTTCGCTCCACATCCATTACAGATGCTTCTTCGCTACTACGACCGCTGCTGACTCCTTGCCGTTCGTTGTTACTAGGATATTCTCCTCGACAAGGCCTCCCGGGATAAGGTCATATATCTTTCATTCCATATATCTGCCACGTTTACTCATTTGAATATTCCACAGTCATTAGGATTTTATGTTGTTTGGCACATTCATCCGAATTCTTACGAGCCTCCTACGTGATTTCTGTACGTCAGACCGGAACTTTGCCTCCACCTTCTTTCAGATTCCACCTCACGATGGACACCCTTGGTATTGGCTAGTGGTTGGCCACTGTGATTACAACCCCCACAACAGACTTTCACTGTCTAGATATATGCCATGCCCGGCATACCAAAAAAATCGAAGGAATTAACCTTCGATTACTGCTTTATAGTACTTTAATAAATCTTGCATCAATTCGATACTTTCTTCTACTTGCGCTTCATTCATCACAACAACTTTTGTGTAGTTATGTAAAAGTATTGGTCTAGAAACATTATATGTTTCAGCTAAATGATTGACCCAATCTTCTGCTTCTAAACCTTGTTGCTTTGTGATGACACCCTCAGATATGATAACACCTTTTACATCTGCAAGAGATACGGGAACACTCCATTTAACAAGCCCTGCATGACATGCATACTTTTGTGGTTCATTCGATTTTAAAGCTCCTGTATAATTTTCAAATGTACATTCATCACATTGACGTAATGCAGATGAACTTGTTTTTAAGCATTTACAAAAGAAGTTTTTCTCCTTTGCGCTACTAATCTCTGTTTCGTCTTGCACAAAATAGCATCTTAATCCAGTAATATGGTAATACGCATCCATTACCTTTTTGATTGCTTCTTCAGGCAACATAATATAACACCTCAAATCCTTTTCTTACCTTAATTAAATCACTTTCAGTGATTGATTTCAAGAATTTTGTAAGCCGTTTCAGTTATATTTTCGCATTTTAAAACCAGATGTTTTCATCTGGTTGTATTAAATATTTTTGATTTTATGAAATGCATGTTGCGCTGCAATGGCACCATCATTGCAAGCTGTTACTACCTGTCTTAATTCTTTATCAATGACATCTCCAGCTGCATAGATTCCTGGTATTTTTGTTTGACAATTCGCATCCACTAAGACGTATCCTCGTTCGTTCAACACACCTAAATCTTGTACACAATCCGTATTTGGATCTTGTCCAACATAAGGAAAGATGCCTGAACATTCTACAATCTGCGTTTCATGTGTATCTACATTTTCTAGCTCAATGCCAGATACTTTTCCTTCTGAACTTAAAATTCGAACAGGAATATGTTTCTTGATGACATGAATCTTTTCATTTTCTTCAATCTGCCTTTGAATATGTTCTTCTGCTCTAAATACATCTCTTCGAATCACAATCGTTACACTTCGTGCAAGTCCTGCAAGATAAATCGATTCTTCTAATGCCGAGTTTCCTCCGCCAATCACGACTACATCTTTATCTCTAAAAAATGCCCCGTCACAAACGGCACAAAAAGAAACACCATGTCCAAGATTTTCTTTTTCTCCAGGTATATTTAACAATCGTTCTTTTGTCCCTGTCGCAAGAATGATAGCTTTACCATTCACAACATTTCCATCACTCAAATATACATTTTTATTTTCATCAATCTTGTTGACTTCACCATACGCATATTCAGCTTGAAAAGAAGTAGCTTGCTCAAACATATCCATCGCAAGCTGCGTTCCTTCTATTTCTTTAACACCTGGATAATTACTGATTTTATTTGTTTTAATCAACTTTCCTCCTGGCGCCCCATTTTCTAAAATCAATGTTTTTAGTCCAGCTCTTGAACCATAAAGTGCTGCACTTAAGCCGGCTGGCCCAGCACCTATTATCACCAAATCGTATTGTCGCTCCATATGTGATCCTCCTTACATAATGGTATTAACTGCATCAAATCATCGATAACTTTACATGGCTTCGCTTCTTTTAGGGCTTCACGCTGTTTTTCATCAACGCTAAACCCTACAGAATAAGCAGCCATATTTTTTGCGGCTACAATATCCGCAACATTATCACCGACATAAATACAATCATCATGACTAGTATGTAATAAGTTACACGCTTCAATCAAGCCAGATGCACTTGGTTTAGGTTCTGGTAAATTTTCTTTTCCCAACACAACATCAAAATACGCATCTAATCCCGATTGTTTTAATCCTCTTTTTACAACTTCAATACGCTTATTTGAAACAACTGCACATTGTATATTTTCTTTTTTCAATCCTTCAAGCATCTCTTTGGCATGAGGAATTTCATTTAATAATTCTTTATGAAGAGATTTATTGATGACTTGATAACGATCAATGATATTTTGAACTTGATCTTCTGGAAAATACTTTGAAAAAGTCACTTCCAAAGTTGGTCCAAAGAATGAATACAATTCTTCATTTGACAATTCATAATCTGGCTTAAGTTCTTTAAATACTCTTCTAAATGTTTCAAAAACCAACTCTTGTGAATCTATCAACGTTCCATCTAAGTCAAATAACACAACAGGTGTTTTCTTCCAATGAAATACCTTGTGAAATACACCAATTAAGCCTAGACATCCTACAATCATTAGAGCCAAAGATACAAGTTGAGCGGTACGAAGTCCAAAAACCATCAATGAATCTGTACGCATACCTTCAATCACAAAACGTGTAATTCCATACCAAACCATGTACATAAATCCACAATCTCCACGTCTTCTATACCAATACTTACGGAAGATACGTGTAATGAATAAAAAGCCTAGTAAGTTACATACACTCTCAAATAGGAATGTAGGCATACGGTATGCTCCATCAATAAACATTTGGTTTTTAATGAATGCTGGATAGTGCGCAAAGAAACTTTCGGATACGATTCCACCATAGGCTTCTTGATTCATAAAATTGCCCCAACGCCCAAATGCTTGTGCAAGTAAAACGGTTGGCATGATTAAATCAAACATTCTTAAAAATGAAATCTTACGTCTTTTGAAAAAGAACAAACTAAAAATAAAGCCTGCAATCAAACCACCATGAATGGCCAATCCACCATTCCAAATGGCAACGATTTCATTCATATGTTGAGAATAATATCCCCATTCAAAAATCACATACCATGTTCTAGCACCTAGAATCCCTATAAATAACATAGGAACGACATAATCGTCTAATACTTCGGGTGCGTACCCCCATTTTTTCATGGTTCTTTGACATAATAAATAAGCACATAAAGCTCCTGTTAAAATTAAAACGGCATACCATGCGATTTCGAAAGATCCAAATGAAACAAATATTTTAGTGCTCGGAAATAGATGCATCTAATTCCTCCTTCTTATTTTCGGATATTTGCGAAAGTACTCGCTCTTCAAATTCTTTTGCAGAATCCAATCCGTCTTTCAACAACAAGAAATTGGTTACGGCTGTCTCAATAACAGACGACATTGGACGTCCTTGAGAAACCGGAATCGTCATCTTTAAAATTTTGATTCCCAAAATTTCATTATATTCTTTTTCTTCAATTCCAACGCGATCGTATTCATAAGAATCATTGAATGGTTCTAAATCGATTTGAAATTCAATTTGTGTTTCATGCGCTATAGCACCTACACCATACATTCTAGAAATATTAATAATTCCCACACCTCTAAGTTCCATGAATCCTTCGAGCATTGGTGTCGTTCTTCCTACTAACTCATCATGAATTTTGTAACAATCAATACGATCATCACCTACTAATTGGTGTCCACGTTTAATTAATTCCAACGCAATTTCACTTTTTCCCATTCCACTTTTACCTGTAATTAATACTCCTACACCAGATACACGTACCAATTCTCCATGAATGACTACAGATTCTGCAAGACATTCATCTAAGTAGTTTGTAATACTTACAATTGCGTGAGAAGTTTGATGTTCTGTTTTAAATACTGGAAAATTTTTACGATTTGCGATCTCTTTTAAAACAGGTGGACACTCATGGCCATGCGCAATTACGATGCATGGCGTGTTATCTCCTGTTAAAAATTCAAAGGAACGACGTTGTGAAATTTCATCCATTTGTTCTTCAATATAACCAATTTCTTTATCTCCTAGTACTACAAGTCTTTTTGTTTGAGTATCCGGAAAATATCCAGCCAACTCTAATCCCGGACGATTAGTATCAGCCAAAGTTAATGGACGATTTAATGAATTTGAATCTCCAGTCACAATTGTCCACATGAATTTTTTTGCTAAATCACGAACAATTACTTTTGCCATGGTCTCCTCCTTTTTCTAATAATGGTTTTAAATATTGACCTGTATAGCTTTCTTTACACTCGGCAATCTTTTCTGGTGTTCCCGTACAAATGATTGTACCTCCACCTTGTCCACCTTCAGG
This sequence comes from uncultured Holdemanella sp., assembly GCF_934754935.1. Taxonomy (GTDB): domain Bacteria; phylum Bacillota_I; class Bacilli_A; order Erysipelotrichales; family Erysipelotrichaceae; genus Holdemanella. Next base: position 7,943 of record NZ_CAKVJB010000050.1, read on the forward strand.
TCCCATATCTATAATTTGATCTGCACATTTGATTACATCCAAATTGTGCTCTATAACTAATACTGTATCTCCATGTTCGACCAAACGTTGTAAAACTTCAATCAATTTTTTTACATCATCACTATGTAATCCAGTTGTAGGTTCATCAAGCACAAATAACGTTTTGCCTGTAGCCTTCTTTTGAAGCTCACTAGCCAGCTTTACACGTTGTGCCTCGCCCCCTGATAAAGTTGTTGCACTTTGGCCTAATTTTATATAAGAAAGTCCTACGTCGTTTAGAGTTTGCAATTTGTGTTTGATTTTTGAAACATTACTGAAGAATTCTAATGCTTCTTCAACTGTCATATCCAATACATCCGCAATAGTTTTACCTTTATAATGAACTTGTAATGTTTCTTCATTATAACGTTTTCCACCACATTGATCACAAGGTACATAAACATCCGGTAAAAAATGCATGGAAATACGTAAAATTCCATCACCTTGACAGGCTTCACATCGTCCACCCTTCACATTGAATGAAAAACGACCCTTATCATATCCAAGCATTTTTGCCTCTTTTGTCTGCGCAAATAAATCACGAATATCATCAAACACCCCTGTATAAGTAGCTGGATTTGAGCGTGGTGTTCTTCCAATTGGGTCTTGGCCAATCTCTACAATTTTATCAATATTTTCAATGCCTTGAATTTCTTTACATGCGCCCGGTTTGATTCTTAAACGACCTAGCGCATGTTGTAACCCGTGTGTTAATACTTCTGTAACTAATGAAGATTTTCCACTTCCAGAAACGCCAGTGACAACCGTAAATGTTCCAAGCTTAATTGTTACATTTACATTTTTTAAGTTGTTCTGGCTAGCTTTTACTACTTTTAATTTCTTTCCATTACCCTTACGCCGTGTCATAGGCACATCTATTCTTTTACGTCCACTTAAATAAGCTCCCGTAATCGAATTTTCATTCTGCATAATTTCTTCCGGTGTTCCAGCCGCAACAATTTGGCCTCCATGAACACCAGCTCCAGGACCAACATCTACAATATAATCACTGGCTCGCATTGTGTCTTCATCATGTTCTACGACAATCAAAGTATTGCCTAAATCTCGCATATCTTTTAATGCGCCAATCAAACGATCGTTATCTCTTTGATGTAATCCAATACTAGGTTCGTCTAATACATACATAACCCCAGTTAAACGTGATCCAATCTGTGTTGCCAAACGAATACGTTGCGCTTCTCCTCCGGATAGAGTGGATGCCAAACGATCAAGTGTTAAATAACTTAGACCAACATGATTTAAGAATGAAAGACGATTTTTTATTTCTTTCACAACCAATTCTGCAATCTTGGCTTGTGTTGGTGTTAATTCGAGTTGGTCCATAAAATCTATGGCTTCACGAATGCTCATTTGTGTCCATTCATAAATGTTTTTCCCACCAACAAGCACAGACAATGCCTGCTTATTCAATCGTGCACCATGACATTTTGGACATTGTGCATCGGCCAAAAAGGATCCATACCATTCTCGAGACATAGTTGAAGTTGTTTCCATATACCTTCTTTCAATCATAGGACAAACACCTTCAATATATTCAAGCTTTGTCGAAACCGTTCCAGAACGAGAATTCAATTGATAAGCGATTGGTACATCTGAACCATATAATAAATAATTAAGTTTCTTTTTAGGTAGATCCTTGATTGGTGTATCCATATCAATTTCATAATACTTTATCAACGCATGGATTCGTTGCCATTCTAGATTTTCTGTATTCACAATATTTTTATAATAGTGAATGCCTCCTTGCGCAATTGATTTTGTATCATCTGGAATTAATAGAGACAAATCCACTTTTTGAGTAATGCCTAAACCTTTACATTCTGGACAAGCGCCAAATGGTGCATTAAATGAGAATAATTTTGGTTCTAATTTAGGTACGGAAAAACCACAAATTTTACATGCATAATTGCTTGAAAATAAGGTTTCAGATTCATTCGTTAATAAAATAGCTAAACCATCACTTAATTTTAATGCCGTTTCTAATGAATCATGAAAACGTGAACGATCATCACCTTTTACAATTCGATCCACTACGACATCAATAGTGTGTTTTTTATTTTTATCTAATGTTTCTAGTTCTTCAAGATATTTGATTTCGCCATCAACACGAACACGAATATATCCTTCTTTCATTAGATTATCAATTAAATCTTTGTGTGTTCCTTTTTTCCCTTGGATTACCGGACTTAAGATGGTACATCTTGTTTTATCCGGCAATTCCATAATTTTATCAATCATTTCCTTAATTGTATTTCCTGTTATTGGAATGTGGTGATCCGGACAATAAGGGACTCCTATACGGGCATATAATAAACGTAAATAATCATAGATTTCAGTCACTGTTCCTACGGTAGAGCGAGGATTGTTCGAAGTTGTTTTTTGGTCTATTGCGATGGCTGGTGAAAGACCATCGATTTGGTCAACATCTGGTTTTTCACTATTTCCTAAAAACTGCCTTGCATAAGCAGATAAGGATTCCATATATCGACGTTGTCCTTCTGCATATATTGTGTCAAAAGCTAAAGAAGTCTTACCACTGCCTGAAACGCCGGTCATAATGACTAATTTATCTTTTGGGATTTTTAAACTTATATTTTTAAGGTTATTTTCACGAGCACCTTGTATTGTTATATACTTTTGGTCCATATTAAACCTCCTATGCACATTATTATACCATAAACATTTGTTCATTATTTGTGAAATAATGGGCAAGAAAAAGGCAAAAAAAAGACCCGGCAGCTAGCTATCTTCGCAGGGGCAAGCCCAACTATTGTCGCCGTGAAAGTGCTTAACTTCTG
>NZ_CAKVJB010000051.1 GCF_934754935.1 uncultured Holdemanella sp.
CTATTCACCTTTCTTTCTAAAAATACCGTGAGTAATGATTTTAAGGCATCATTGGCCTCTTTACAATCTTCGCCAAAGACATACTTAAAGGCGAAATCATTTAATAGATTTGCGCTACGCATGAGCACCTCTTTTCTAGTAGGTGTTTTCCTACATACTCTTATACGAAAAAAAAGACACTTTTTCTAATAAAAATCAAAAAAAGCGCCTTTTAGAGACTTATTCAGCCTCAATCTCCTTAATGAGACACTCATTTCCTTGTAGTAGAACCGTATGTTCACTCTTACAATATGGACACTCTCTTCCATATTGAATCGTATCATATGTTTTTTCACACTCGTTACAAATCGTAATCGCATCAATCCACTCATATTCGAGTGTTGAATTTTCAATTAAAGGCACCTTCTGCCTATAATATTTCCAACAATCCACTAAATACTCAGGAACAATTCCACTTACTTTTCCAATCTGCAAAGTCACTCTACGAATATCTGTAATATTATTTTCTTGTGCAAATTCTTCTAATGTTTTTGAAATATGTACAACAATTCCTAATTCATGCATACTATTTCTTCTTATTACGAATAATCTTGATTTGACGCTTAGCTGCATACGGCAAGATTGCCTTCATCTTATCTTCCGCCTTAACCATTCTTGCACCATCCTTGATATCACGCGTTAAGTGGATCGCATCAAATTCACATTTTGTCGTACACAAGCCACAACCAATACACTTATTTGTATCCACAATACTTGCACCACATCCAAGACATCGATTGGCTTCAATCTTGACTTGTTCTTCTGTAAATGTTGAACGTAAATCTCTAAATGATTTTTCACCCAAGCCCTTTTTAATACCAGGAATCTGGCGTTTGGCATGATCAAAATCAATATCAATCAATGCGTTATTCTTATCAAATTCATTAAATAAATGTAAGTCTCTGCCAATTGTCAAAGAATGACCCTTATGCACAAATCGATGCATCGATTCTGCCGCTTCTTTACCATGGCTAATCGCATCTATCGCAAATTTTGGACCTGTATACACATCACCACCCGCAAATACATCTTCAACAGATGTTTGTAGTGTTGTGCCATCGGCTTTGATGGTTCCATTTGGATTGATTTCTACATCAAATCCTTGAATTGGAACAATACTTTGTCCAATCGAAAGGAATACATGACTACACTGCATAGTTTCTAAAATAGTTTCATCATAGCTTGGATTGAATCTTCCCGTTTCATCTTTTACACTTACACATTGTTTAAACACAATTGAATCTTCTAAGATTTCCTTTGGACCCCATCCACAATGAAGAATTATACCCTCTTCTTTAGCTTCTGATACTTCTTCAAAACTTGCCGGCATTTCAGCTTCTTGTTCCAAAGAATATAAATGAACCTTTTCAGCTCCACTTCTTAAAGCAGCACGAGCTACATCTATCGCAACATTTCCACCACCAACGACAACCACATCTCCAGAAATTAAATTTGGATCTTCTGTTTTATTGACTTTACGCAAGAAATCAATTCCAGATTCAACCATTTCATTATCCTCGCCTGGAATGTTTAGTTTTCTTGATCCTTGAGCACCAATAGCCACATAGAATGCTTCATAGCCTTCTTTTCTTAAATCATCCAAAGAAATATCTTTACCTACTTCTATACCACACTTAAATTCAATGCCCATAGCCTTTAAAACTTCAATTTCAGCTTCAATCACAGACTTCTCTAAACGGAAAGATGGAATTCCATATACCAACATACCACCTGGTTTTTGTTCCTTTTCGAATATTGTGACAGGATAGCCCATCATTCTTAAATAATAAGCTGCACTCATACCAGCCGGACCCGCACCAATAATGGCCATCTTATTTGTGAAGAATTTGCCTTCAACATTTTCACATAAAGGAATATAGCGCTTATCTTCATGAAGTTCTTGTTCGGCAATAAATTTCTTGATTTCATCAATAGCCAAAGGCTCATCAATCAAGCCACGCGTACATTGTTGTTCACACCTTCTATTACAAATAGCTCCACATACAGCTGGAAATGGATTAAAATCTTTGATCAACTTTAATGCATCCATATAACGACCTTCTTTAGCCATCTTAATATAGCCTTGAACTGGCAAATGTGCAGGACACGCACTCTTACAAGGTGATGTTCCACTTTCGTAACAATTTACTTTAGCTGTATCTCTAAAGTTCCAATTCCACTTTTCAGGACCCCACTTCACATCATCTGGAAGCTCTTGTTGAGGATATGTAACTGGACCTGCTTTTGTACATAATTTTTGCCCTAATTTTGCCGCACCTACTGGACAAATTTCTACACACTTTCCACAAGCCACACACTTTTCACTATCCACATGCGCTCTATAGGCACTGGCTGACATATTTGGCGTATTAAACAATTGACTTGTTCTTAATGCGTTACATACGCCATGTGCGCAGTTACAAATCGCAAAGATCTTATCCTCTCCATCAATATTTGTAATTTGATGGACATAGCCTTTTCTTTCGCATCTTTCTAAAGTTTCAATCACTTCTTCATACGTACAATAATGACCACCCTTGTTTGTCTGTACAACATAATCAGCCATATCACCAACCGCAATACAAACATCCGCTTCTACATCCCCAGTTCCTTCACCTCTAACACGTTGTTGTCTTCTACATGAACATGGAGAAAGAGCATACTTGTCATATTTATTCAGCCAATGTGAGATCCTTTCCACACTTACCGCTTCTTGATTGGCATGAATTGCCTTTTCTACAGGAATGACATGCATACCAATACCCGCTCCTCCAGGAGGAACCATTGGCGTTACTTTTTCAAGTGGTAAGCGTGTCATCTTTTCAAAGAAATCCGCAACAATTGGATGTTCTTCTACAAGATCTTTATTCATGACCATAAATTCAGCAGCTCCAGGAACAAACTGAGGAAGCACAAACTGTTTATGATGATCCTCATTTTCCCAATTGTATTCAATCATTCCAATGTCACATACTTCATTTAATACACGATTCACTCTACCCGCAGGCCAGCCACTTCTTTTCACAACTTCCTCAAAAGAAAGTGGTTTACGCACTTCAAAGCACAAACATAAATCGCATTGTTCATCATTTAATATTTCATTTAAGCACTCATATTCAGGATCTGTTTCCGATAACTTCTTCACTTTTGCCGGAATACGATCTGTGATACGCCTTGCCAGTTTATCAATATTATCTCGATATGCCATATTATTCCTTCCAGGCTTTTACTTCATTTTCAAGCCAATTACACCAATCATCAATTCCCTCACCCGTTTTAGCACACACTTCAAAAATCTTCGCATTTGGGTTTCGGTACAGAATGTTCTTTTTACATTTTTCTACATCAAAATCAAAGTATGGCAATACATCCATTTTATTGATGAGAACCACATCACAAACTTGAAACATCAATGGATATTTCAAAGGTTTATCATCTCCTTCAGGAACGCTTAGAATAGCCACATTTTTAGTGGATCCCGTATCAAATTCGGCAGGACAAACTAAATTACCTACATTTTCAAGGACAGCCAAATCTAAATCTTCCATTCCCATTTCATGCAGTCCTTGACGTGTCATATCGGCGTCTAAATGACACATACCACCTGTATGTAACTGAATCGTGCGCACACCATATTCACTGATGGTTTTGGCATCTACATCACTATCAATATCTGCTTCCATAATGCCAATTCTCATTGTGTCTTTGATTTTTTCTAACGTTCTAGATAGAGTTGTTGTCTTACCTGCTCCAGGACTTGACATAACATTTAATAAGAACACACCCTTGTCTTTACATTCTTGTCTTAATTTGTTCGCATCTTTATTATTATCTTCAAATACGCTTTGTTTCACTTCTATAATTTTATACATGTTAAGAACCCTCCTAAATTGATTGTAAACGATTTCAGAAGCAGAGTAAATAAACATACGTTAGTCTTTGATTATCTTGAAAAGAAGATAATTTTCGCCTATCATAATCTATATGAAGATCTGTATGTACCAAATGTCTGTTTCAATAGACAATCAACAAAATATAGCGAAACTAAAAAATATTCCAGACTGTGATATTTTAGTTCTATGTGAAATGTGGAATTGTCCCTATCATAATGATGCACTTAAAACAGCTTATTTGCGTCATGATGAGAGTTTAGAAGCCTTAAAAGAAACGGCTCGAACAAATAAAATATGGATTGTGGCTGGTTCCATTTGTGCAAACAAATACAATCGTTGTTACATATTAAATAGCAATGGTGACATTGTTTGTTCGTATGATAAAACACATCTTTTTGAATTTCATAATCGTCAAGATTATTGTGAAAATGAAGTGTTTGTACCAGGAAATCACCTTCAATGTTTTGATACGCCATGGGGAAAATGTGGCATTTTATTATGTTACGACATTCGCTTTCCAGAAGTATCTAGAATTCTAGCTCAAAATGGAGCACAGATTCTATTTTGTCCGGCTGCCTTTAATGAGCAGGCCACAAAGAAACATTGGAAGTTATTTACTCAAACTCGTGCTTTAGAAAATGAAGTCTTTTTATGTGGAGTTGCACCGGCTAAATATACATATAAAAACTATACTTCAGGAGGACATTCTATTCTCGTGGATGGTTTTGGCAATATTGTAGTGGAGTTAGGCGAAGAAGAAACATATAAAGTTGTAGACATTGATTTAAATGACATTGATAAAGTAAGGCAAAGAATGCCTTATTGGAAGGTACGTAGAAATGATTTATATGAATTAAAGGAGATCAAAAATGAAGACAATTCAAATCAATGAAATCGAAGGATTTCAAATTGGTAGTGCACAAGATACAGAAAATGCGACTGGATGTACAGTCATCTTATGTAAAGAAGGAGCTACAGCTGGTGTAGATGTACGTGGTGGTGGTCCTGCCACTCGTGAAACGGATTTATTAAACCCTAAAAATATGGTTCAAAAAATTCATGCGGTTACATTATCGGGTGGTAGTGCTTTTGGTCTAGAATCAAGTAGTGGTGTAATGCAGTATTTGAGTGAACACGAAATTGGTTTTGACATGAAGAACATCTATATTCCAATCGTATGTGAAGCTTGTTTATTTGATTGTGGTGTAGGTAATTCTAAGGCATATCCAAATAAACAGATGGGGTATGAAGCTTGTATTGAAGCCGAAAAAAATGATCCTCAACAAGGAAATGTCGGTGCAGGAACAGGTGCAAGTGTAGGTAAATTCTTCGGTCCTCAATATGCGATGAAGGCAGGATTAGGATTTTCTGCTCTCCAAATCGGTCCATTAAAAGTAGGTGCTATTGTAGCTGTAAATGCGTGTGGTGATATTTTCTATCCAAATTCAGATAAGCCAATCGCAGGTATTTATGATCGAAACACAAACACAAGATTGTTTAGTGAAGATGAAATCTTAAAGGCGGCTGAAAAGATGATCAATTCTTGTGGTATGAATACAACAATTGGTTGTATCATCACAAATGCGGATTTAAATAAAGCGCAAATGAATAAAATCGCAAGTATGGCACATAATGGATATGCTAGATGTATTCGTCCAGTCCACACTTCAAGTGATGGAGATACTATTTTTGCGATGACATCGAATAAAGTGCCTGCCGAGCAAGATCTAGTTGGAATTATGGCTGTAAAAGCTATGGAACAAGCTATTGTCAATGCGGGTACACAAGCAGATAGTGCTTATGGTCTAGCTAGCTATAAAGAAATTACTACAGACTAATCATTTAAGTATCACTACGGTGATACTTTTTATTTGTCGTGTCAGAAAATGACAAAAGTGCAATATCTGTAACGATAAACTGCACTTTTTTAGACTTAAAATGTTGAATTTGAAATAATAAAATCAATTAAATTTACATGTTTAATCCCATTTCTATTTTGAAGTAAATAATCTGTAGTCATCACATATTTAGGATAATTGTCCCTAATGGATTCTAATGACTTATATTCTCTATCCTCTGTTTTTTTACTCAATGCGATCGTATACGCAACTTGAACATACGCATAATTCATTTTATGATCTCTTAATATGAAGTCACATTCAAGTTTTCCAATTCTTCCCACACTTATTGAATAGTCATGGCTTTTCGCATAAAAATAAACAATATTTTCAAGTACAGGTCCATAATTAATTTTATTATCTGTATTCAATGAAAAATAGAAACTTAAATCCGATACATAATATTTCTTTTCTCCTGATAAAGATTTTTTTGATTTCATATCGAAGCGACTGCATTCATACAATATTTTCGCATCTACTAATATCTTAATATAATTAGATAGTGTAGTTCTTGAAATTTTCATGCCATTTTTTTCTAATGATTCTTGAAGTCCACTTATACTTGTAGTAGCACCAAAATTATTGATAATAAAATGTTCTACGGATTCAAAGGCTTCTCTATTTCTAATTTTTACTCTTTTACGAATATCTTTTTCAAAAATCTCTCTTACAACACTTTCTGTATAAGTTCTTTTTACCTGCAAATCATCAAATTGCACAGTCCGAGGAAAACCACCTTCAAGAATATAATTATTTAATTCTACAATCGTATTAGGATTAATATCTTTATTATAAAATTTTTTCATTTCTAAATATTCATCAAAAGATAGAGTATATAGTTCGAATTCAATATATCTTCCTGTTAACTTGGTAGATAATTCACCACTCAACAAATACGAATTGGAACCCGTAACAAAAATGGAATATCCACCATCCGTTCTATATCCATTAATCACTTCTTCAAAAGAATCCACATTCTGAATTTCATCAATAAATAAATATATCTTTTCCTGCGATGTTGTCTGACTATCAATCAACGCTTCTAAAGCATCTGCCGTTTTAATGTTGCGATTTTTACGACTATCCAAATCAATATAAATAATTTGTTCATCTTTCACATCCATTGTTTGTTTCAATTCATCGCATATAGTTTCCATAAGACTGCATTATTACCACAACGCCTTACTCCTGTAATCACTTTAATAAGATCTTCTTCTGAATAAAATGGTCGGATTTTTTTTAAATATTTTTCTCGTTTGTATAAATTCATGTGTCCTACCTCTAATTAAATTTTATCAAAATAAACAAGAGTAAACAACGTTTAACGTGTCAAAAAATGACAAAAGTGCAATATCTGACACGTTAACTGCACTTTTTTAGTTTAATCTAAAATTTTTCCATCAATTGAAATGGTTACAACTTGCCAAGGAATGAACTTTTTACTTTCCTGCAAAGCTTTCTTAACTGCATTTTCAAGACCACCACAACAAGGTACTTCCATACGAACAATAGTTACACTTTCAATGGAATTCATGCGAATGATGTCGCAAAGTTTTTCTGAATAATCTACGCCATCTAGTTTTGGACATCCAATTAAAGTCACTTTGTTTCTCATAAATTCCTGATGGAAATTGGCATAGGCATAGGCTGTACAATCCGCAGCTACCAATAGTTTGGCATGTTGAAAGAATGGCGCGTTGATTGGTGCTAGCTTAATTTGTACAGGCCAAGATGTTAATTGGCTAGATACATCGATAGATGCAGTAGCAACTGGATTTAGTGTATGCATCATAGAGCCAGGGCATCCTGTATGCATAGTACCTGCATCTTTCATGCGTTTTTCCATATTCTTTTTTACTGCTTCTTCATCATAGGCTACAGTATCTTTTTCAATAAATGAAATGGCTCCCGTAGGACATGTAGGTAAACAATCACCGAGTCCGTCACAATAATCATCTCGCATTAATTTAGCTTTTCCATTCACTAAACCAATGGCTCCTTCATGACAGGCATCCACACAGATCCCACATCCTGTACATTTATCTTCATCAATTTGAATTACTTTTCTTAACATAAAATCATCCTCATTTCTTATGTACTTATTTTATTGTATAATACATTAAAATTATGTTGTTTAAACCACGAAAGGAAGATATTTATGGATTTACCATTCAAGAAATACAAGAAAAATGAAATTATTTATCATATGGAAGATATTCCCCAAGCCATTGGTATTGTCAAAGAAGGTAGTGTTGTCATTGAAACCGTAGATTTTTTAGGCAATGTTTCCCTACTATCACATATTGGTCCTAATCAAATGTTTGCGGAAAGCTATGTCCTAACCCAAACACCTATGTATGTATATGTTAGAGCGATTGAGGATTGTACAATTCAATTCTTAGATGTTCAAAACTTAGAAACATCCCCAGAATTAAAAGATCAAATGATTCAAATACTTTCAAATAAGAATAAGATGTTGTCACAACACATATTTCATATTTCCAATAAGTCAATTCGCAATAAAGTATTGTCTTATTTATCATTCATGAAATTAGAGAAACAAAGTTCTACCTTTAAGATTCCGTTTGATCGTCAACAGATGGCTGATTATTTAAATGTAGAACGAAGTGCCTTATCAAAGGAACTTTCTAAAATGAAAAGTGAAGGTTTAATTGATTATCACAAGAACACCTTCACTGTTTATTCTATTTAATTTTGACAGGCACAAAGCCATCTTTTGTGAGTATCTGCATTTCTTTAAATCCACAGGATTGAATCAATTCTAAACTTTCTTCAAAAGCACAATCCAAATAATTCTTATCATGACAATCACTATTTAGACAAATGCGTGCATTTTTAGCCTGTAAATATTCCAATATATCTCTAGATGGATATGGTGTTTTACGATAGCCTCTTGCGATAGCTCCGGTATTCACTTCAAAAATCTTATCATTAATCAACAATCGGTCAATGCAGTCACAAACAATGTTCATATAGTCTTTATCATTAAATTTAAAATAGGATTCATCCTCATTATATTTGGTAATCAAATCCAAATGTCCAATGATATCCACTTCTTGCCAGTCATACATATTCGATAAGTCAGAATAATAGTCTTTACACATCTTTTTATAGTCACCAGAATAGGATTCAAATAAAGAATCAAATACAGGTTTCGAATAATCCACAGCCACTTCACCTAAAAAATGTTTGCTTCCAATCACATATTCAAATGGAGCCTTTTCAGTTATTCTTCCTAACATATCTTCTTCTATACCCAAATGGATTTGAATAGATGAAGAATATTTTGATTTAATTCTTTGAACTTCAGAAATATACCCCTTAGTATCTCGCATTGAACTTGTATCAATGTCCAAATGTCCATGTCCAGAAAATCCTAGAATATCAAAGTCTTTTGAGATAGCTTCTAGAGTCATTTCTTCAATCGTATCTTTTCCATCACAAAAGATAGAGTGTGTATGTAGATTCTGTTTCATGATAATTTCTCCAACCAAGCTTTACAGCCTTCATAAATATCGTTATAAGCCGTTTCAAAATCATTACTGTACCAAGGATCTGAAACATCTCTAGATAATAATTTATAGATTTTGTGATCTGGATCATTATCAAACATACGATTTAGATTACGCATATTATTTTCATCCATACAAATCAAATAGTCATAGGACAAATAATCACTCATTGTAGCTTGTCTTGCGTAATGTCTAGAAAATGGAATTCCCTTTTCTTTTAGTTTACGCTTAGCCGGAGGATAAATATCATTACCAATCTCTTCACGACTTGTAGCTGCACTAGAAACATATAGATCTACCCCATTTTTCTTAGCTAGATCTTTCATAATATACTCAGCACTTACACTTCTACAAATGTTCCCATGGCAAATAAAAAGCACTTTTTTCATAGTCAAAAACCTCACTTTTATATAATTTATCATACTCAAAAGAAAATGATAAGTCATGTAACTAAACAATATTTTATAGGTCATATTTAGTTTTTAAGAAAAAATCTAAAAAAATCAAAGCTAACATCATTTTCACAATGCCTCTTTGCAAAAGTGAATATTTTTTCTTTGTAAAAACATTTTACACTATATTCATTTTAATTGAAAAAGCCCCACCGGGTTGCGCATGATAAATCAGAGGCGTGGTGAGGTCTGTTAATATTATTCTATATATTTTGATTTTTTAATAAGCAATTTACAGTCCTTGAATAATATTCAGGTAGTCCTGACGTTGATCTACGACCGCATAAATAATAATTTCCCTTTTATCATCGTTTATTTTGTAAAATATCAAGTCTTTTTCTAGTATCAACACCTTATAACCTTGTCGTTTTAAAACCGGATATCTAGGTATGGTTCCTAAATATGGATTATCTTCCAATAGATAAATATTCTTTTCTAAATCATTTAACTTTTTTAAAGCAATATCTTCACCAAAATTTCTTGCGATATACATTACAATTTTTCGAATACAAATATCTGCAGTATCAGTACGCACAATAGTATATTTCATTTCATTTTATTTTCCTTTTAACATTGCTCGTAAATCATTAAAAGTGTCTTGAATAGGTGATACTCTTCCATTCGAAACATCTTCATCAGCTTCTGCAAGCAATTCCAACAATTCAATTCTTGACTTCATACTTTTGTATTCATCATAAGATAAAGAAACCGTATCACCACGTCCATTTACTGTAATAATTACAGCTTCATTTTCTTCCCGACATTGTTTTGAAATTTCATTATAGTGATTTCT
>NZ_CAKVJB010000052.1 GCF_934754935.1 uncultured Holdemanella sp.
GACGTAAACCTAGTGAAGCACAGATTCGTCAAATCATGAAATCGGTAAACGCAAACCGTAAATAATGATAAAGTGTCGAAAGACACTTTTTTGGTTCGTTGCTTAAATTAAATTTTGGTTATATAATAATGTAGATAAGTTATATATTTTTAGAAGAGGGTTATTATGAGAGATTTTGATTCAAATCGCATCTATGAAATACTAGGCGAAGAATTTAAAAACATCTATATTGTTGATTGTAAAACTCAACAGATTCATGCTTTTAAGGAAACAGAGGTGTTGCCTGGTTTTTCTGCACATATGCTTTATAATGACGCGATGAATCAATATATTGATCATTGTGTATATGAAAAGAATCGTGATATGTTACGTATCGCACTTTCATTTGATTCTCTTTATACTCGTTTAGATAATGCTGAACATTTTAATATTCATTATCAATCTAAAACAGATTCAGAAGTTCATTTTATGTATACACACTTTGGTTGTATCAAAGATCAAGATAAAATCACGCAAATTGTCATTGGTTTTGCGAATGAAGATTTGGATATTCGAAGAAATAATTTGGATATGATCAACAATGTGATTACGCCAAATGGTTTAAGAAGAAAAGTTTTGATTGTTGAAGATAATGAATTGAATCGAGAAATGTTAAAGGCGACTTTAGAAGATGATTATGATGTATTAGAAGCTGTAAATGGGGAAGATGGTTTACAAATTCTATCTCAGAATTATAAAGATATTTCAATTATTTTGTTAGATGTTGTCATGCCTGTGTGTGATGGATTTGAATTTTTATCTCGTCAAAAATCAGATTCCTTATTGGCAAGTGTTCCAGTTATTGTGACAACAGGAAATAATTCGCAAGAAGATGAATTAAAATGCTTGGGACTTGGTGCTGTTGATTTCATCACAAAGCCTTATAATGCAAGAATTGTAAAGAGCCGTATCGATAGTGTGATTAAATTAAGAGAATCAAGTATGACTTTGGCAGCTATTGAAAAAGATGAGTTGACAGGCTTATATACAAGACAGGCTTTTTATCATCATGCTCGTACATTGACTAATTTTATGACAGATGAAATTTTTAATGTCGTTGTTTTAGATGTGGCGGATTTTAAATTGATCAATGGTACATATGGAACAAAGAAGGGGAATGAGGTTTTGATCTACCTTTCAAATGCGTTTAAATACTATATTAAAAATGGTTTGTTGACGCGTTATGAAGGCGATCAAATGTTAGCTTTATTCCATAGTAAAGAAAAGTTGGATGTGAATCGTATCGCAAACAATTTAAATAAGATTATGGAAGAAGCTCCTATCCCAAATATTCGTGTGAAGTTAGGAATTTATGAAAATGTGGATACAAGTCTTCAAATTCCAATCATGTGTGATCGTGCATTGATGGCTGTGAAGAGTATTTCCAAAGATTTTAAACAAAATATCGCATTCTTTACGCAGGAAATGAATCAAAAATTGCTTGCGCAAAGACAAATGGAAAATGATTTTAAAGATGCCATTAAAAATAGGGAATTTGTGGTTTATTTTCAACCAAAATATGACGTTCGATCTGAAAAAATTGTAGGTGCAGAAGCACTTGTTCGTTGGCAAAAAGAAGATGGAACATTGATTTCACCAGGCTTATTTATTCCGTTATTTGAAAGTGATGGTTTAGTTGTTCAATTGGATGAATATGTATTTGAAACAGTATGTCGATTCCAGAAAGATCGAATCAAACAAGGTTTACCAATTATTCCTATTTCTGTCAATTTATCTCGTGCAAGTATTCACTTTAGTGATGTCGTGCAAAGATATGTCAATATCATAAAAGAGAATGAGATTCCATTTAGTTGTGTTCCAATTGAATTGACGGAATCGGCGGCTTTATATTCGCAACAAATTCTTGAAATCACAGATCAAATGGTTGGTGCAGGCTTTAAATTGCATATGGATGATTTTGGTGCAGGCTATTCTTCATTAACAACTTTAAATGAATTGAAATTTACAACGGTTAAATTGGATAAGAGTTTAATTGACTATATTGCCAAACCGCGTGGAATGAAGATCGTGCAACAAACGATTGATTTGGGGCATGGATTAGATATGAAAGTTGTTGCGGAAGGTGTTGAAACCAAAGAACAAAGGGATTGTTTGATAGAAATGAATTGTGATGAAATTCAGGGCTTCTATTATTCAAAACCTTTAAAACAAGATGATTTTATCGAAAAACTAAGAGCTTAATAAAGCTCTTTTGTTGTATAGGAGGATTTATGCCAGTAAAAATAATTCGTCAGGATATCACAAAATTAAAAGTGGATGCGATTGTGAATGCGACAAATCCAAGTTTGGATGCGACAGGTGGCTTAGATCGTTACATACATCAATTAGCAGGTAAAGAATTAGATGAAGAGTGTAGAAAAGTAGGAAAATTGAAAGTAGGACAAGCTTGTCTTACAAATGGATATAAGTTATGTAAATATATTATTCATACGGCTGGTCCAGTATGGAATATGCAAAAACGTAATAATGCAGCTTTATTAGAATCTTGTTACTTATCAAGTTTAAACTTGGCAAATGAACATAAATTGAAATCAATCGCATTTCCATTGATTTCATCTGGAAATAATCAATTTCCAAAAGAGTTGGCTTTAAAAGTAGCGATGCATAGTATTGTATCTTTTCTAACAGATCATGAAATGATGGTTTATTTAGTAATATTTGATCGTAAATCATATAAAATCAGTTCTGAATTATTTGATTCCATTGAAGCTTATATTGATGATTGTTACGAAGATGAGCATATGGTGATGTGTAATTCTATTCTACCTTCAAAACTATCTTTACTTGATGCTTTGAATCAAATGGATGAAAGCTTTTCAACGATGCTTTTAAGAAAAATTGATGAGAGTGGAATGAGTGATGTAGAGTGCTACAAGAAAGCGAATGTGGATCGTAAATTGTTTTCTAAGATTCGTTCGAATCCTAACTACAAACCTTCTAAACAAACTGTGATTGCTTTTGCGCTCGCATTAGAATTACCTCTTGATGAAATGGAAGATATGCTAAATAAGGCGGGTTTTAGTTTATCCCATTCAAATAAGTTTGATATTATTGTTGAATATTTTGTATCCCAAGGAAATTATAATGTCTTTGAAATCAATGAAGCGTTGTTTGCGTTTGATCAAAGTTTGATTGGCGTATAAATGTCGCTTTTAAGGCGACCATTTTGATTTGAATAATAGCTATACTGTAATCAATCAAGGAGGATACAGGGATGAAAAAGAATTGTACAGAAATAGTTTTTATTTTAGATCGAAGTGGATCAATGTGTGGCTTAGAGAAGGATACGATTGGAGGTTTTAACTCTTTAATCAACAAACAGAAAAAACAAGATGGAGAAGTTTTAGTTTCGACAGTATTGTTTAATGATTCAAGTGTGGTCATCCATGATCGCAAACCCATTGAAAAAGTTAGACTTATGACAAATAAGGATTATGAGGTATATGGATGTACCGCATTACTCGATGCACTAGGTTCAAGTATTCACCATATTGGAAATGTGCACAAATATGCTAGAAATGAGGATGTTCCAGAGCACACGATGTTTGTGATTATCACGGATGGAATGGAAAATGCGAGTTGCTATTATTCAAAAGAAAGAGTCAAGGCGATGATTGAATATGAGAAAGAAAAATATGGTTGGGAATTCTTATTTCTTGCAGCCAACATCGATGCGATCGATACGGCAAGTCAATATGGAATCGATAAAGATCATGCCGTGAATTATCAAAGTGATTCTGTTGGAACTCGTTTGAATTATGAAGTATTAAATGAAGCCATTCAGTGTGTTTGTACGGGTGTTCCTTTGCCAAAATCTTGGAAATCAAAAATAGAAAAGCGTAAGTAAGAACCATTATTCGTGGTTCTTTTCTTTGTTTAATTGACTAAATTCACTAAAATATAACTGATGTATAACCGTTAAAGAGATATAATGTGGTTAGATAATTGAAATGTTTTCTTGAAGAAAGGAAGGTAATTTATGCAGACAATCATGCGATATGAATTGGTCATCAATGAAGCATTGCGTTCTGCACTTATGTTCGATACTCCAGATGAACAGATCAATGAGTTTATTCGTTTTTTTGGAAAACACATTGGGTGTGATCGTATTTATATTTTTGAAGATAATAAAAAAGAACATGTGACAAATAATACCTATGAATGGTGTAGTGAAGGTATCCAACCAGAAATTGATTTTCTACAAGGCGTTGATATGGATATTATTGATTGGTGGTACAAAGCTTTTGATAAGAAAGAAAATGTGATCATTCAAGATGTAGAAACAATCAAAAATGTTCATGTGTATACGTATAATACATTAAAAGTACAAAATGTGAAGCGTCTTGTGGTTTGTCCCATTCGTTATAAAGATGAAATTAGTGGATTCTTTGGCGTTGATAACCCTCCTATTGATGATCATTTGGGTTTAACAACATTCTTAGATATGATCGCAACGTTGGTTGTATCTTTTTTAAAGATACGTAATTCGCAAATTAAGTCTAAACAAAAGGCTAAATTGAGTGGGTATTCGGCATTGGCTCAAATCTATATTTCAATGCACTATATCAATGTAAAGACAGAACGATTTCATATTGTGAAAACGGAGCCGGAAATTCTTAAATATTTAGGAATGGATGAAATGCATGATGTTGAAGAAAATTTTACTGATCATATTTGTAGGGTTCATCGAAAGTTTTGTCAGGAAGACTATGTGGATCGAGAAATTGATTTTATGAATCTAGAAACATTGGATGAAAGACTTCAGAATAAGAAATCAATTGATAGTGTATTCTATGGTAAAATTTCTGGATGGTGTCGTGGACGTTTTATTCCGGTAGATTATGATGAGGATGGTCATTTACTTCATGTTTTGTATTGTGTGGAATGTATTGATGAACAAAAGAAACGGGAGGATCAATTATTATATTTAGCTCAAACGGATACGATGACGGGTGTTTCAAATCGTCGAAGTGGCGAAAAGATGATTGAGCGTGTTTTGAATAATAAAATTAGTGGAATGATGTGTCTAGTGGATTGCGATAAATTTAAATTAATCAATGATACATATGGACATATGGCGGGTGATGAGGTCATTATTGCGATTGCGCATACGCTTCAAAAATCATGCCGCGATAAAGATATAGTGATGCGTCTAGGTGGAGATGAGTTTGCGTTATATATTCCGGGTGTTACAAATCGTAAGTGTGCAAATTCTTTCTTTAAACGTTTGTTTGAAAATTTGAAACAGATTCAAGTGAAATCCATACAAAATCATCCGATCGTATTAAGTTTAGGTGCATGTTTCTTTGATGGAAAAGAAGAATTAAGTTTTGATGAATTGTATTGTAGAGCGGATTCTGCAATGTATGAAAGTAAGAAAATTGATGGATATAGTGCAACGATTTTCAGAAAAAAATAGCCTCTTTGTGAATAAAGAGGTTGTTTTGTATCTAAAAAGTAAACAAGTGTAAAAAAACAGTAAACATTTATTGATTTTTGTGGTATTATACCCGCAACGGAGGGAAATATATATGCAGAAGTATGTAGAAATCAAGCGAGATGGATTAACACTTCGTGGTATGCTTCATGTTCCGGATGGCATAAGCCAAAAAGTACCAATGGTAATCGTTCTTCATGGTTTTTGCGATGATCGAAATGAAATTAATTTTGTTCATAATGAATTGTCTCAAAGACTATGTGAAGCAGGTATTGCCAGCGTACGTTTTGATATGAATGGCAGTGGCGAAAGTGATGGCAAATTTGAAGATATGACGATTTCAAGTGAAATCTTAGATGCCCAAGCCATGTTGGAATATGTTCGATCCTTGGATTTTGTCGATACGAATAAAATTGCATTTCATGGATGTAGTCTAGGAGGCTGTGTAGCTAGTATGGTAGCAGGAAGGTGTAAGGATAAGATTCAAGCATTATCATTGTGGTGTCCAGCGCCAGATTTGGTTTATAACTTAAAGGAGCATATGACTTTGTGTGGTCAAGATGTCTCGAATATTGAAGAAGATGGATGTGCGGATGTAGAAGGATTAAAATTGAGCCTAAAATTTTATCAAGATGCTTGTACATTAGATCCATATAAAGAAGCGAGTTTATTTGATAAGAATGTATGTACGATACATGGAGATCAAGATATTACGGCTTCTTGTGAGTGTAGTTATAAATATAAAGAAATTTTTAAGGAAAGATGTAAATGTATGATTGTCAAAGGGGCAGAGCACAGATTTAAATCGTTTGCGTTTAGAGAAGCTAGAATGCAAGGTGCTCTAGACTTTTTGAAGGAAGAATTATTATAAAGAAAGTGAAGGGATTTGTTATGAATCAAGAAAGAAAAGAGCCGACAACGCTATTTGCGGTCGTTTCATTTTTGGCAATTATTGCCGTACTTATTATTATGATCAACATGGGATGTAATACAACACTATCTGTTTTTGCGGGTGTTATTGTATCGGTCATCACTACTCGATTGTTGAATATTTCATGGAGTGAAGTGGAACAAAATATAATTAAAACAGCAGCAGAATGTATGCCTACATTTTTGATTGTCATTATGGTGGGTATGCTTGTAGGAATTTGGATGGCTGGCGGAACTGTTCCATCATTGATGTATTATGGTATGCAAGTGGTATCTCCAAAAATATTAGTGCCATTAGCTTTTGTGCTTTGTGCATTAACGAGTGAGTTTACAGGAACTTCATTTGGTTCAGTTGCCACAATGGGTCTTGCGATGGTAGGAATTGCCTCTACGACAAGTATTCCAGTACCATTAGTTGTTGGTGCGGTAGTTTCTGGTGCATGGCTTGGGGATAAGATGTCTCCTTTATCAGATACGACAAACTTAGCGAGTGGTGTAAGTAAAGTGCCTTTATATGATCATATTCATTCTATGCAGTACACTACGCTTCCGGCAGCTGTTGTAGCTTTAGTCTTATTTACAATTGCGGGGCTTTATTATAGTGGTGGAAGTATGGATCTTGCCCAACAAAAATTAATTATGGATACTTTAAGCAAACATTTCACAATTAATATCTTATTGATCTTGCCAGCTATTTTAGTTATTTTGATTTCTGTATTTAAACTTCCATCTCTACTAGGTATGGGACTTGCGGTTGTCGTATCGGCTATTTTTGCGATGGTCTTTCAAGGTGTGAACTTTGTAGATCTAATGAATTATGCCTTTAATGGATTTAGTATTGAAACAGGTGTATCTATTGTAGATCCAATGTTAAATCGTGGTGGTGTTCTTTCAATGTCTGAATTGTTGGTTACATTTATGGTAGCTAGTGTTATGGGAGCTGTGATTACTTCAACGGGTATTTTGGATGTTTTAGCGAAAAATGTTTTATTGAAATTTATTAAGAATCGTACAGTTTTGGTGTTTGTCACTTTAGTATATTGTTATATCGTAAATTTCTTAACGGCAGGTGGTCAAACTGTATCGATTATTGTAACAGAACAAACTTTTGAATCTACTTATGAAGATATGAATATTTCGCGTAAAGTCTTGTCTAGAACACTCGAAGATTCTGGTACTTTATCTGCGCCAATCGTTCCGTGGGGTGTTGCGACAATTTATGTCATGGGTGTTTTAGGATGTAGTACAGCCTATATTCCATACGCATGGTTTATCTTTATTGTTCCAATTTTCTCAATGATTTGCGCAATGACTGGTATTGGTGTTTGGGATAAGGATGGAAATCCGGTTCGAAAATAAATGTCATATATCTTTACTATCTTTTAGAATTGGTGTATAACTTTAATGTAAATAAAAAAAGGGAGCTTGTAGGACAGGCTGAGAGGAAAGTATGACTTTCGACCTATAACCTGATTTGGATAATGCCAACGTAGGGAAATACTTTGTCGTTTTTTAGTGTGAGTATACCTATATTGGTTGCTCACTTTTTTTTGTGTGGCAAGATGGGAGCACCACTTTTTGTCACGTTAAAAAATCATTTGAAAAGGAGAATTAAAAATGAACACAAATGAAAGTACAGTAAGTACAGGCGCTACATATACCACTCAGATGGATGCTGCGCGTAAGGGTATTATTACGCCAGAAATGAAAATTGTAGCCCAAAAAGAAAAAATGACTGAGGAAGAACTAAGAGCATTAGTGGCTTGTGGAAAGGTTGTTATTCCGGCAAATAAAAACCACAAATCTTTAGATCCTGAAGGTGTTGGTAGTATGCTACGAACAAAAATCAATGTTAACTTAGGGGTTTCTAGGGATTGTAAAGATTATGATGTAGAAATGGAAAAGGTTATGGCAGCGGTAGACTTAGGCGCTGAATCGATTATGGATTTGTCAAGTCATGGTAATACACAACCATTCCGTCAAAAATTAACTTCAGAATGTCCAGCTATGATTGGTACAGTTCCTGTTTATGATAGTGTGATTCATTATCAAAGAGATTTAAATACATTAACAGCTAAAGACTTTTTGGATGTGGTTGAGTTACATGCCAAAGATGGTGTTGATTTTGTGACTTTGCATTGTGGAATCACAAGAAAAACGATTGATCAAATCAAAAAACATAAACGTAAAATGAATATTGTTTCTCGTGGGGGAAGTTTAGTATTTGCGTGGATGTCTATGACGGGTGAAGAGAATCCATTCTATGAATATTATGATGAAATTTTGGATATTTGTGAAAAGTATGATGTAACGATTTCTTTAGGAGATGCTTGTCGTCCTGGATGTTTAGCGGATGCGACAGATGTATGTCAAATTGAAGAATTGGTTCGTTTGGGAGAACTGACAAAACGTGCATGGGATCATAATGTGCAAGTGATTGTTGAAGGTCCTGGACATGTTCCTTTAAATCAAGTTGCTGCAAATATGCAGGTTCAGCAACAAATTTGTATGGGTGCTCCATTCTATGTGTTAGGCCCATTAGTTACAGATATTGCCCCTGGATATGATCATATTACGGCGGCTATTGGTGGTGCTGTTGCGGCTATGTCGGGTGCTGCTTTCTTATGTTATGTAACGCCTGCAGAACATTTAGCTTTACCAAATGTAGAAGACACAAAACAAGGTATTATTGCTTCTAAGATTGCAGCTCATGCGGCGGATATTGCCAAAGGTGTTCCTGGAGCTAGAGATATGGATGACAAGATGGCGGATGCAAGAAAGAATCTAGATTGGGATGCTCAATTTGAGTGTGCATTAGATCCTGAAACGGCAAAGGCAATTCGTCAATCTCGTATGCCAGAAGATGATCATAGTGATACTTGTAGTATGTGTGGTAAATTCTGTGCGGTTCGAAGCATGAACAAGGCTTTGTCTGGTGAAAATATTGATATTTTATAAGGTTTGTACTTTTTAGTAGAGGGTTGTATTAATTAGTCGATTTAATTTCAAGAGTGAGTGGAGTATGATATATTAATTATGTAACTTTATTGTTAGAATTATACATAACATATGTTAATAAAAGGCGTTAGTTAACTATGGTATAATTGGCAATGAGTTAGAAAGGGTAATTTATGAGTGAGTTTGTATTAGATTTTTTTGAGGGGAAGAATCTTGCGACGCTCGAAAAAAAGAAACATTCATATTTAATGATAGATGGGCACGATCAGGAAGATATCTATATATTAAAAGAAGGAATAGTAAAAACAAGTATAATATTAAGTGATGGTCGTGAATTTAACATTATGTATTTAAAGGGTTTCGATGTACTTTCACTTTTGAAAGATGAAGTCAAAAAGGTTACTTCAGCATCTTTTCATATTCGTATTGAAAGTGATACAGCACTATTCTATCGTGTGAATCGCAAATTGTTTTCAAAATTTTTAAGTGAAAATGAAGCATTAAGAGATTATGTGGATACATATTATCGTAAGAGGTTATCTGAATCTATTTATCGTCAGCAATTAATGACAATGAATGGTAAAAATGGTGCAGTCTGTGCTTTTATTTATTATTTAGTTGGATTGTTTGGAAGAAAAGTAAAGAAGGGTATCTTTATTGATCTTCAAGTCACAAATGATGATATTGCAGGTTTTTGCGGTGTATCTACAAGAAATAGTGTCAATCGTATCTTGCGTGGATTAAGAGAACAAGGCGTCATAACGATGGTATATCATAAAATCCTAGTTCTAGATGTTGATTATTTAAAGCGTTATGTATAACAAAAGGAGCAATTTAGCCAATGTCATTAAGTTAAGAAATGACGAACCATCCAGATACTATTGTCTGGATGGTATTTTTATTTGAAAGCACGAC
>NZ_CAKVJB010000053.1 GCF_934754935.1 uncultured Holdemanella sp.
GTAGAGCCGTATACGTGACCCGTACGTACGGTTCAACGGGAGGGGCAATAATCTTTGTATTATTCCTCTACCCTATTGTTTGGTAAAGGAGAAGAGGAATATGAAAAAGATTTTACATGCAAGCCTTAGTGCAGTATTGGTGTTGAGCCTAGTGGGTTGTGGTTCGACAAAAGATGATGCAATTTATCAAGATTCGATTGATGCCTATGTGAATGAGATTGATATGGACTATGCGTATGACTTCACAAAAACATTGTCTACAGATACTTCATTACATGATAATTCACTTGGCTTTAGAACAAGTGGTTCAGATGCAGAGCATAGAACAGCAAATTATTTGGCTAAGGAAATGAAGGCCATTGGTTTAAAGAATGTTGAAAAGGTACCTGTTAATGTGGATAAGTGGCAATATAATGATGCATCACTTACCATTGAAGGAACAGACATTGATTTGATGCCCGTATCATATATGGTGAATGGTACAGATGAAAATGGAATTACAGCACAGATCGTAGATTGTGGTACTGGATTTGCGAAAGACTATGAAGGTAAAGATGTGGAAGGTAAGATTGCATTAGTTGGTGTGGATCAATTTAATGAGTCTTGGATTGGTGGATATATCTATGAGGCATATGAGCATGGCGCAAAAGCTTTAGTGACATATGATCTAGATGGATATGGAAGATTTAGTGATGATGATCATCAAATTCAGGATGTTTGTGCAGAAGATGTAATGCCTACGACAATCATCACAATGAGTGAGTACAAACAAATCAAAAAAGCTTTAAAACAAGGTCATGATATGGCGACTTTAAAAGTAGATAGTGTGATGGAAGAAGGTAATGGTACAAGTTATGATGTAGTTGGATATATTCCTGGTAAGTCACATGATCAACAAATTATTTTTGCCGGTCACTATGACATGTATTTTACTGGATTCCAAGATGACTGTAGTGCCATTGGAACCATTATGTCGATGGCTAAGACAATGATTGATAGTGGTTATATTCCTGAAAATGATATTGTGGTTGTTGCGCATGGTGCTGAAGAATGGGGTGCAACAGGTACTGAATTTGACTGGACAAGAGGTGCTTATGAATTGATCAACAATGTACATCCGGAATGGGCAAATAAAACTTTGGCTTTATTTAATTTTGAATTAGATGCCTTTGATGATGGTGGTGATACATTTATGGTGACTTGTGTTCCTGAATATGCATCTTTAGTTAAGAACTTAGTGGATTCAGGTGCATTGGATGGTGCTGTTAAAGAATATAAGAAGGGTATTTCTACAAAGACATATGATACAACGACGATGGAAGATGGTGTTTCATATCGTAATGCGGGTGTTCCATATTTCTTAAATACAACAGATACTTGTTCTGGAGAAACAAATGATGATGGTGAATATACTTGGACACAACTTCATTATCATACAGAATCGGATAATACGGATACGTATAGTGAAAAGGTGATGAAGGCAAATATTGCCGTCTTTGGAAGTATGGCTATCGCCATCGATCAGCTTCCAGCAATGTCTTTAAATATGCAGGCTACAATTGACGATTTAAAAGAAAGTTTTAATGAAGATTTAGCTAAGGAAGCAGGTGTTTCTAAAAAGGATTGGGACAAAGCTTTAGCTGTGTTTAAAAAAGAAGTAGAGTCACTAAATGCCGAGGGTCAAGATATTAATGATCGTTATGTAAAGGCTCTAAATTCTAAATCGGATGTTACTTCGATTCAAGAAGAAGGAAAGGCCTACAATAAGAAAGTATTAGGCTTATTTAAATATGTACAAGATAATTTTGTCGGCATTGTATTCTCAAGTGATGTAGTGATGAAACATGTGGGATATCAAAACAACATTGAATATATGGATGAAATCATTCAAGATTTAAAGAAAGATAAAGTTAGTGATGCACTAGATGTATCTTATCAATTAAATGGATTGTGTGAATACAATTATTACTTATTCTCACCAAATGCAGCTGCTAAAATTGATGCGCATGCAGATAAGGCTGTTGAAAACAATAAGTGGTGGGGCAATGATAAAGGCTACTATTTCACAAACACAAAAAGTGCTACTGCTTCTTTATTAAATAAAGAAGATGGGGATGATGTGAGTGAAGAAATCAAAGTATATGAGAGTGCTCGAAAAACACAGTTAGATTATTATAAAGAAGTGCTTGAAAATGAAATCTTGGCTATGAATAAGATGGGTCAATAAACACGAAGGCTTGGCTATTTGGTCAAGCTTTTTTTTCTGTTGAAAATAAAAGATGAACCCTACCGATTGGCTACGATAGGGATTCATCAGTTTGTGGCACCTGGCTTATACTACATTAAATGTCTCATTCAAAGGACGAAAACTGTATTTTGAAGTAAGTGAAAAAATACAGTTAGATTCTTATCAAGAAGTACTTGAAAATGAAATCTTCGCAATGAATGAAATGAACCGATAAATACATAGGTTAAGCTATATATATGCCAAGCTTTTGGTTATATAAACAACTTGTGCAATGTTCACATTTGTTATTGAAAACACGTATTTTTTCGATGTATACTTATTCTAACTAAAGTGGGAATAGGGTTATGAAAAGTTTAGAAGAAAGACAGAAGATTCTGGTTGTGGATGATTCTAAGTTCAATCAAGAATTGATTATGGAGATTTTAGGAGAAGAGTATCAATATGTAGTGGCTAATGATGGGCTAGAAGCCATTAAGATCCTACAAAAGGATTGGACTATTGATTTGATGTTGCTCGATATCAATATGCCAAAAATGAATGGATTTGAAGTCTTGGAATATATGAATCAGTATCGCTGGATCGATGAATTTCCAGTGATCGTGATTTCGGCAGAAGAAGAAAGTTCAATTATTGAAAAGGCATATAACTTAGGGGTTACCGAATATATTCAACGTCCTTTCGATGCGTTTATTGTTAAACGAAGAGTTATGAATACACTTGTTTTATATGCGAATCAAAAGAAATTAACGAATGTTGTTGTGAATCAGGTGTATGAAAAAGAAGAAAATAATAAGATCATGATTGGAATTTTGAGTAGTGTTGTAGGCACATACAATAAGGAAAGTCGTGAACATATTCTTCATATTCGGATTGCGACGCAGATGCTTTTAAGAAAATTAGTTGAGAAAACGGATGCGTATCCTTTAACGGAGTCCGATATTACTTTGATCGCAACGGCATCGTCCTTACATGATATTGGTAAGGTGGGTATCTCAAAGGAGATTTTAAATAAGCCGACTACATTAACGGATGAAGAGTTTGAGATTATGAAAAGTCATACTTTGATAGGGGCTAAAATGATTCATAGTATGGAATATCCAAAGGATCATCCTTTGATTCAAACGGCTTATGAAATTTGTAGGTGGCACCACGAACGTTTTGATGGAAAGGGATATCCCGACGGTTTAGTTGGGAATGAAATTCCAATTAGTGCTCAAGTTGTATCGATTGCGGATGTCTTTGATGCCTTGACAAGTACACGTGTATATAAGGATGCGTTTGATTATAAAACGGCTATTCAAATGATTTTGGACGGTAAGTGTGGATGTTTTAATCCAGTATTACTAGAATGTTTGAAAGAGATGGGTACCGATATTTATGTGGCTTTTCGTAGTCAAATGGATGATTATAGGAATTATAAGGAGGCACAAAAAATTTCTGGGGAAATCTTAAAATCAGAAACATTGCCATATAATGATCACTCGCAACGTATCATTGATTTCTTACAGGAAAAGATGGACTTTTTTGAGATGAGTGATTCAAAAGAATTATTTGATTATAATCCACTGATTGGTGAGTTAACCGTTATAGATCGTGAGAAACATAAAAAATATAAGAAAGATATTTTGGGATTTTTATCGTTTGATATGAATGAAGAAGTAATTGATTTGGTCAAGAAACATTTAGATGAATCAACAATTGATAATAAAGAGTTTACTTTACAGATACAAGATCGAAACATCACATTTCATACGTTATGGTCAGGACTGGATACAGATCAATATATTGGCGTAATTGGTACGATAGATAGGAGGAGATGATTTGAAAGCATCAAAGATTATTAAGAGTTTGCTAAGCTTATGCTTGTTAGTTTGTATACTAAGTGGATGTAAGACAAGTGATGTAGAATCAGATACATCCAATCTACCCGTGATTACTTTGGGTAGTGATAATTATCCGCCCTATAACTATTTGAATGAAGATGGAAATCCTACGGGTATTGATGTAGATTTGGCCACGGAAGCCTTTAAGCGATTGGGATATCGAGTCAAAGTGGTTCAGATTGATTGGGAAAAGAATAAGGAACTTTTAGAAAGTGGGAAAATCGACTGTATCATGGCCTGTTTTTCTATGGAAGGAAGATTGGATGACTATAAGTGGGCTGGCCCATATATCGCAAGTCAGCAGGTGATTGCGGTCAATAGTGATAGTGATATTTATACATTAAATGATTTAGAAGGCAAGAATGTAGCTGTACAATCGACCACAAAGCCAGAGGGTATTTTGTTGAATGGCAATTATAACTTAGGTAATTTGATTAGTTTAAACCATAGAGAATTGATCTTTACATTCCTACAAAAAGGATATGTGGATGCGATTGGTGCGCATGAAGAATCAATCATTCAATATATGAAGGATTATGATGCTGATTTTCGTATTTTAGAAGAGCCATTAATGCGAGTAGGTATTGGTGTAGCTTTTTCTAAAAATGATAAGCGTGGAATTTGTGAGAAGTTAGACAAGACTTTAAAAGAAATGCGTAAGGATGGAACATCTAAAAAAATCATAGGTAAATATCTATCGCATCCAGAAAAGTATTTGGAGGTGGATGATTTTGCGTACTAAAAATTGTTACTACCATATACTTACTGCCTTATTAGGAATTCTAGTCATCGCAACTGCAAGTACTTATTTATTCAAAACACAGAAGAGTGAAGCAGAAACTCAATTAGTGAAGATTGTAAATTATGTAAAGGTACAATGCTCGACATATACAAAATATAATGAGGCAAGTGAATCAAAGATTTTATTAAGAACGATTGAAAGTTGTCGTCAGCTTCAGACGAATATTCAATATGCTGAAACTTTAGATGAAGCTTTTCTAAAGGATAATCTGAGTACGTTATGGATGGATGGAAGTCTTGTATTGGATGGAAATGGGGATATAGAGTGTTCGTATAGTACAGATGATGCAATATTGAAACAAGTCTATAAATATGTCAATAAAGATATTATTTTGGATTATATAAACTATCCAGAAAGGACCTATACTCAACGTATTGAATTAAAGGATGGTGCGCATTTAGATATTGCGGCATGTGCAAGAAGCGATGCACAAGGAATGGTTGTTACGTATTATTATACATCGCCTAATTTTGCGCAAAATTATAATTTAACGCTTCAAAATCTTTTGAAGGGATATAGTAAAAAATCAGATGGAACCATTCTTGTATGTGATGAGGGAAACATCATTGCGAGTAATGATCGAGCTCTTCTCCATACTTCAACTAAGAAAAATGATGTAGTTCAATTATTAAAGGAAAATAAGGATAGTCAACATATTTATCATTTTAGAAGCACTGGTATAGGCTGTTATGGCATTATGTTGAAACAAAGCAATTATTATATCTTTGCGTATATGCCAGATAGTGTGGTATTTGATGGTATCATCACAAAATTAATTGCGATTTTACTTGTATATATATTGTTTGCGCTTGTACTTAGATATATTGGACATCGCAATAATCTAATAAGACAGGCGAAGGAACAAGAAAAAGATAAGGCGCATCAAGAAGAGTTGTTGCGTGCAGCTAAAAAGGCGGAGGCGGCTAATATTGCCAAAACGGAATTCCTTCAAAGAATGTCTCACGATATTCGTACGCCAATCAATGGCATTATTGGTATGGTTGAAGTGGGTGATCATTATAGTGATGATATTGAAAAGCAGGCGGATTGTCGTGAAAAAATTAAATATGCGTCCAATACATTATTAGAATTAGTCAATGAAGTATTAGACATGAGTAAGCTAGAGTCAGGTGAAGTTGTACTTGAAGAAGTTGGCTTTAATATTGATCAGTTGAGTGATGGAACGGTTGTGATATTAGAAGAAGTCGCAAAAGAACGTAATGTTCAAATTATCAAAGAAGGAAGAAGTATTGCTCATCCATATTTGATAGGCAGTCCAACTCATGTGAAGCGTGTTTTAATGAATGTTCTTTCCAATGCCGTAAAATACAATCGGGATAATGGATTTATCTATATTAGCTATAAAGAACTTGAATCCAATAAGCCAGGCTATTCACTTTTTGAATTTACTTGTCGAGATACAGGTATTGGTATGTCCAAAGAATTCCAAGAAAGAATCTTTGAGCCTTTTGCGCAAGAACACATAGGAAGTCGTTCTAAATATGTTGGTACTGGTTTGGGAATGCCTATCGCAAAAAGTCTTGTGGAAAAGATGGGTGGAACCATTGAATTTACAAGCCAAGAAAATGTGGGCAGTCAATTTGTGATCCGCATTCCATTTAAAATAGATGAAGAACATAAAACTGAAGCCGTTCAAGAAGCTACTTCTGCATCCATTAAAGGTCTTAGTGTTTTACTTGTAGAAGACAATGAATTGAATATGGAAATTGCCAAATTCATTATTGAAAATGAGGGTGCAAATGTCACGTGTGCTACAAATGGTAAAGAAGCCGTGGATATTTATAAGAAATCACCAGAATTTTTTGACATTATCTTAATGGATATTATGATGCCAGAAATGGATGGCTTACAAGCCACTCAATTTATTCGCTCATTTGATCAAGATATTCCAATTGTTGCAATGACGGCCAATGCGTTTACAGAAGATAAAATAAAGGCAAAAAAAGCGGGTATGAATGCCCATTTATCAAAACCTTTAGATAAGGATAGATTGATTCGCGTTGTTGCGAAGTTGTGTAAGAAATAGACGTGGTTATATTTAAGTGGCGAAATAGAGTAGGGATTTGATTCTCTGCTCTTTTTGGTTTTAAATAATCGTAACAAATCTGCCGGAATTCACAATGTTTTCACATTGAAGTTTTATAATGGAAAGTGCTACTGGATGTAGTAACGGTGAACCCTCTGAATTAAAAAAAGAAATCTGCTTGAGTTCTTGGCAGATCCTTCGATTTTTTTTGTAAGAGGAGAAGATGTCTATGTATATATATCTATATATTGATGTTGCCATGTGTTTAATGGCACTAGTAGAAATACTAAGAATCACATTGATTATCATAGAAAAATGTAAAAGACACTAGCTCACCACCCCAATGGATTAAACTAGTGTCCATACATTAGTAATTCAGAGGACTGCTGTATCCAGTAGTCTTTCTGTATTTGTATTATACCGGTAAAGTAAAGTTTATGCAAATATGATGAATTAACAGAAGAAATTACGAAATGCTAAAATATAATTAACAATCAAGTTGATGGATACTATTTTTTCTGCATATAATTAGAATGAGAAAGAGAAAAGGAGGCCATCACTATGAAGTTTGATGAATTATTTGAACAAAGAAGTCTGGTGGCTTCAAAGTTAAAAGATTGTATTAGAGATAATGGTATACTAAGGTTGCTTTTGCGGCAAAGGCCAATACTTTACTACCAACACTTGATAAGCTGTTGAATGGTAGTATAAACAGTAAAAGTTCTTTTAATCGTCATTTGCGGAAAATATTGATGACTATAGAAGATTTGATGTTGTATCATTCAACTCCTGCAAAGGCTACTTTGATAAAAGGCTATTCACAGAGTACACTGTTGAATCAGGGAATGAATGATACGGTGAAGAAACAATATAATTTATTTTTTGATGTGCTTGGTTTATGTTCAATTTATTATTGAAACAGTTCTTTTGTGTCAACTTGTAAGAGAAGGAAAAATGAACATAGATAAGCTTAATGATTACAGAAAAGATATACGCAAAATTACATATAGTAAGGAGCAAGGTAATCATGCAATCGCATTAGTTACAGAACGAGTTGATAATGAATTGTTTGTCAGACTTGTGGCTGATAGAACAGTTCATATTGTTTTCTAATATGGAAAAGCGTTTAGGATTAAATGGTTTAATTTTGAATGAATAAGGATGGCGGCGTATGAAATATACAGAAACAGGTTTTAGACCTTTGTATCATAAGTATTGTATTTTCCCTTTGAGTGAAACAATAAGGGATGTTGTTAAAGAATATCCAGGATATGACTATGCGAATGGCGTATTAACATATGGGTATATTGATCGAGAAACGGGTTTTAGATTGGAAATATTGTGTTGCGTACAATATACAGATTCGGATCATTATCTTCTTTATGATCCTTCATCCGATAATAGAGTTGTCGTTCAAATTGGTGCTGTGGCTGATGAAGAATATTTAGTTGTAGAGGATCCAGAAAAAGAGGAGTTTGAAGAAATCATAGATATGGTCCATTCATATGATGCGAGCAAAGAAGTTGAAGAATCGCGTTCTTTTGAATTTCTAGATGAATTTAGAAATGAATTGTATCCAGACGATGTGCTTGTACTAACAGTAAAAGAGGGGTTAACACCCGAGGGTTGTTGGGTAAGAATTACAGATTTGTATGAGGAGTGTATCATTGGTACGTTGTTGAATGAACCAAATCAGGATTTTGGCTTTCATGAAGGAGATTCCATCGCATTTTTCTTATATGAGGATGAAGGAAATCGCTGCTTGATTTCAGATATGAATGAAAGTAAGAAATTAACAGCGGAAGATTTAGAAGATGGAAGTATGTTGTGTGATGCGATCAAATTATTTCATGAAAGGCCGAATAATGGCACATTATTTCATGTACTAGAATTATTAAGAGATAGCTATGTTTGGGTTCCTTGTAATGTGATTGTGAGTGAAAAAGATCAAAAGAATATGGAGGAAGCATCAATAGGTATGGAGCTTCAATTTGAAGAAGATGTTCGCTTGATTCCAGATATTTTAATGAGTGATGATGACTATTACTTTCTTGTATTTACTTCGAATCGAGAAATGGGGGAGTATGGACAACATTTCTCAAAAGTAGAAAAACATTTCTTAGAAGCCATCGCATTAGCTAGGGCAAATGATCAGGATATAAAGGGGATTGTGATTGATGCCTTTACAGAACCTATGGTGATTGATCGTGAATTGTTTGAAGTCATAGAGAACTTAAAGTCGAGATTATAAAATGGATACAATATTTTGCCCATTGTTTAAAAAGGAAGTAGACGTAATTTGGTGCATAGAAATTACAGATGTAGCCAATGGTTTGATCAAGAAAAGAGTATTACCGGATTGTATATTGCGTATCAAAAATTTCAAAGAAATATGTAGAAATTGTCCAAATCGAGAAGATGATAGTGATGCGATAAATCCATTTTGGAGACATGGTCATTATAAGCTTTTGATGTGTATTAAATATAATGGCCATCTAGATAATGTTCATCTAACAAAGAATAAATTGTATGAAGTAATACGATTGGAAGGTGGTTGGTTTCGAATTTTGAATGATGCAGGAGAAGTCGAGAAATATCCGCCTTTCTTATTCGAAGTATATAATTTCTTTGATTGAATTAGAATCAAAAAAGCAATCGTAAAAAAATACGATTGCTTTTTTGCTTATTTATAAATTGTATATTGTGTAAAAAGACAGTTTTTAGTTCTTTTAGAAGAAAAAACGCATCTAATTTGATGAAAATAATACGTTTTAGATGAAATAGAAACGATTTCTATAAATTTATTGAAATTCACGATGTTTTCACATTGGACATTTATAATAGGGATTGGCTACTGGATGTAGTAACGGTGAACCCTCTGAATTAAAAAAAGAAATCTGCTTGAGTTCTCGGCAGATCCTTC
>NZ_CAKVJB010000054.1 GCF_934754935.1 uncultured Holdemanella sp.
TCCCATAAATACAGGAAATTTCAACAATTTATTCAAAAATTCAATTGTAGTTATACATTTTTTACAAAGTTAAGGTTATTATTCTTGCCAATTGATTTTTCGATAATATAAGAAAAATGCAACACTTGATAAAAACCATGTGAATGGATAGATCAAGTATACAAATAGGATGTTATGGAAAAGCATATTTAATATTGTCAATAATGTAACTCGTACAAAGCACCAACATACAAGCCTGACTACTCCTCACCGCAAGCAGTGAGGGTTCTTAACTGACAACATTATGCAGAAATCGTACATTATTTTCAAACTTTGGATTCCTGTCTTTCTGTTGGAGCAGTGAACTCTACAATCAAGCACTACATTTAGCACATTAACGATTGTTTTCTGTATCTCTACATGGAAGTATAGTCAATCTCCCAATTTTAACATGTATTTAATTTACTCTTATTCCACTGTTCATGACTTTGATCTGATTCATCTGGATATACTCTATTGTTTCATTTTGGTTTTTATACTGTTTCTCAAATTCATGAATGCACTTGTTCTTATCGATTTTGTTTGTATTTAAATCAATGCAGTACAAAAGGAAGGATGAATATAGATCTCTTTGTACCATTGTTCCATCTTGAAGTTTATACATCCTTTGTGACAACGACTTCTTGATATATGTATCACTCGTATGATCATACTGGCTTGCCTTATAGTCATTTGGTACTTCAACATAGATCCTGAACTTTCTTTTAGCTTGACTTTGAAAATAGCCTGGACATCTATTTTTTATAGATCTTCCAAATCGTTTCTTTCGCTTTCCAGTTTTAGCACGCTTCTGCAGTTTCTTGGCATTCTTTGGTTCTGTCACAAAAACATCCCCTAAACTTCTTAATTCATTCACATCTTCATTGATAGCTAAATGTCGATTGGTCGCATTGATTCTGCATAGCTCTGTATGTTTCGTTCTCAATTTCTTATAGCGATTCGAGTATGTCCACGTCTTCTTTCCTTTTTTAATAGTTCCATCCTCATTATAGTTGTCTGGATTCATTGCTCTACGACTTCTGTCCATTGCACGATAGATCCGTCTTTCTTTTCGTTCATTGACTTCAATACAACTTCCTCTTTCTGCAAGATTCTTTAAACCAGCTTTGGTTTCTGTTGTATACGCAATTGTCTGTGTTCCAACATCACATCCAACAATACCACTTCCTCTACTGTGTTTAAAATTGCCAAAACGATCCTGTTTCGGTTTAGATAAACCTTCGATTGTGATATGTACATAAACTCTTAACTTACCACGAATCTTTTTACATACAAGACTCACGTAACAAGGTCTGTATGTTGAAACACAGATATCTGTTTCTTTATATGTATTTGCAGCTATAGAATCCATTAATTCAGCATTTTTCAAATAATAAAGTATGGCATCCACTTCCTCTTGTTCATAGCGGTCCTTTATTTTTACGCCAAACTCCATATTCTTGAATTTAAAATTCATTTGTTTCATTATGATTCCACGATTGATCTGTTTAGCACGAATACACGGAAGATCTCCACGCTTTTTAAAGTGAATCGTTTCTCCATCCAAATAAAGACATTTTTCGATTCCATGAAATACATCCTCCGCTTTCGTTAGTGCAAATACGGCATCGATTCCATATTTCTTTCCAATGGGAATCATTGAAGTTCTGCAGTAATCCCATGTCACATCATACTGTTTCTGCATTTCCTTCATCTGATCACATACATCTTTTAATGCCTTCTTATTATTGGTATCCTTATATTTCTTATAAAGACTTTTTAGCTTGCGATACCTTTTCGTACGAACAAGCTGATCGTATCTTTTTTTCATGATTCCAGTCAGTTCATTACCGGCCTTACGAATCAAATCGGCATAATGAAAAATCTGACACTTTTCTACATAAGTCAGATTCGTCTCCAATACTAATACATGTCTATCTGAACATCTACGATAGGCTTTCAATTCGGGTTGTATCATTTTTCTGCTCCTCGATATATTTCTTGATTGCAGCTTCACTGATATGCCCTACAGAAGATATAAAATATCCATTTGACCATAATTTTCCACATCTCGCATAGAATTTCTTCAATTCCGGATATGCCTTCAACAATTGGATTGCACTCATAGATTTCAATGTTCGAACAACATCACAAGGTGCAACTGTTACAGGACAGTCCACAAAAATATGTATATAGTCAGGCATGACCTCTAAAGCTTTTATAATATATCCGTACGCATCACAAACTTCAGAAAGGATCTTATTCAAGGTATCATCCATACCATCACATCTGAACTTTGGACACCATATAATATGATACTGAACTAAATACTTACAATGAGAAGCACGATGATAATTCTCATTCTTCATGATCATTCACATCTTTTAACTGATACTTTTCCTGGATACCTCTACGCATCAAATCAAGAAAAGTAATCGTTTTACCTTCTTCAACCGAATAGATTCTGGCAAGGTTTTCCAGTTCTTTTTTCCATTCACTAGGAATGGCAATATTGATCTGAACATTGTTTGTTCTAGGTCTAGGCATGATATCAACTCCGAACTATTTCTACATATATTATATATTTTTTATACGCATTATACAATACAAAAAGTGGCTTTCATCTTTACAGCAAGCTATGGAGTTTTCGCCACTTAATTATAGCGTGCAATGACTACACCTGCGCCAACAGATATTCCGTAAAACAAGCTAGTTAAAAGGAAAATCAATTCACCACAAGAAGTAACGGCAGCAAGGCTTGAACTACCCAAATAGTTTCCTACAATCAAGGAATCGGCAGTGTTATATAGTTGTTGAAATAAGTTACCCAGAAACACAGGAAAGGCAAATAAAAGCATTTGTTTCCAAATTGTTCCAGATGTCATTAACATTTGATTCTTTTTCATGTACATATCATACACTATTAGAGAAAGAAAAAAAGTCCATTTCTGGACTTATTGAGAAATACTCTTGGCATAATCCGTTGGAGATATACCATATTGTAGCTTAAACTTCCTAGAAAAATAGTGAATAGAAGTAAAGCCTAGAATATCAGATATTTCTGAAATTGTTTGATTATGCTCATGAATCATGATTTTTGCCTGATTTAATTTCACATTAGAAATGTATTGTTTTGGCGTAATATGAATATTCGATTTAAATAAATTCTGTAAACTTGATCTTGAAATCGAGAACTTCATGCATAAATCTTCTACTGTAAATTGTTTATACACATTATTGTTTATAAACACCAAAATTTCATTCAACAATGTACTCTCATAGTGTTCTTGCATAGGATTCGCCGTAACAACATCTGACTCTTCAGCCTCATCATCAAATTGGTATAAAAGAATTAGAATCTGTTTCAAGTATAATAAAACGAGTTCTGAATTCAAATGCCCATCTGACTGAATGGATTTCATAAATTCAGACAAAACTTGATAAACATCTTTACGCGTATGGAATACACGATTTTTTAAATCTCCATCCAATTTATTATCCATATCGAAAGTAATTGTTAAATACGAGCATGTACTTTGGCTATCTGTGCTTTGCGTATGAAACTGTCCAGGATAATATAAAATCAAATCATATTTTTGAAGTCTATATTTCTGTCCATCTACTGTTGTATCTAATGTACCATGATCAATATATGTCAATTCATAATAATCATGTGTTTCTCCAGGGAATGTATAATTTGATTTTCGTACTTGATAAAAACATGTGAAAATCTCTTTTAAATTCATTCTTGAAACCAAAGGCTGATATGAATATGGCGTTTCCATCATCTTCTGATTCATTCCATGACTTGAATAATAAATTTGAAGCACACTCTCTCTTGAAATTGAAACATAATTAAAATAAATATCTGGCTTTAATCGAACAACACGGTGAATTACATATTCTTCGAATTTTTTACCATCTTTACTCACAACAAGCATGATAATTCCATTTTTAGTATCCAAATATACTGGATCACTAGAGTAATAAAAAGAATCAAACGTCTTATTTGTGATTTTAAAATCATTTTCAACATAATCAACCAAATGCCCCGCATTATGATTTACAGAATAGAATACATCTCCAAATTTTTGAAAAGAATAATTCGTAGTTCTCTTTTGCATATAAATCTCCTTAGTTTTATGCTCTATTATTTTTGTTCTTTTTAGTTATGAAAGTTTTTTATCTACTAAAAAGTATAAACCTAAATAATTTATTCGTAAAGTATTTTTCTGTAAACAAAAATGCTCTATTTACCATTTAGTACGATAAATAAAGCACTTTTTATCATCTCATTTTTTTGATCGCCGGAACAATTACTTTATTGATTATATCAAAATTTGTCGTTCCTTCATCCGCATAATAGTATTCTTTAAATTCATCGAGTGACAATCTCACTATTGTGACCAAAGACATTTCTCGATTATCTCGTTTCCATATTTCATATTCATATACTTCTAAATCTCGTTTATTTAAAACAACATTATATTCTGTACCATTCATACAAAAGCGAAAACAATCTAAGAAAAATACACTCATTTGCGATTCATCTACTGATATGTGTAGCATATTGACCCCCTCTTACTCATACATTATATAAGAATAATCTTTATATCTCATTAATTTATTTGATTTTTAATGAGACATAAGATAAAACAATGAAACTTCACATTAATTTAGGAGGATTTTTGTATTCCGCAAACTTAGATTCTCTTTCTTCCCAAAATTTCACAAAATGTTTTGATTAAATTAACGAATGATAATACTAAAATATAATTGTGCTTACAAGAAGCACATCTACAATATTCAAAGAGCCCTATTACAGCTAGGGCAAGGAAAAATTCTGTTTGTTACAGCCACTCAGAATTTAACATTCATGGTCTCCTAAGAATTGACGGGAGACCCTTTTTTTATTATTATTTTTGTATGTCAAACTTAACTAAACTTGCCTTAGAGCAATCCCTAAAAAGATTCTTATTAAAGAAACCATTGGATAAGATTACCATTAAAGATCTAACAGATGATATTGGCATTTCAAGAATGTCATTCTACTATCATTTTAAAGATATTTACGACTTAGTTGAATGGTCTTGTATTTATGATGCAACAAATGCACTAAAAGGAAACAAAACATATGACACTTGGCAAGAAGGATTAACATCCATTTTTGAAGCCGTTCTTCAAAACAAGCCATTTATTTTAAATGTATACCATACAACAACACAAGACAGTATTGAACGCTTTTTATTTACCACAGTACACGACCTTATTTTAGGCGTCGTCCGTGAAAAAGCACAAGGAACCAATATCACAGAAGAACAGATTCAATTTATTGCTGATTTCTACAAATACAGTTTTGTAGGTATTATGCTTGATTGGATCAGCAAAGGCATGAGTGAAGATTATCATGAAATCATCCATAATATGGCCAACACTTTGCATGGTTCCATCGCAAATTCAATTTCAAACTTTACAAATGAAGCAAAATGATAAAAAAATTATCATCTTGCTTTTTTTGTTCATGGTTTTTAATTTTGACCTCCATTATCATGTAGCCATAAGAACAAAGGAGGACATGTATATGTCAAAAAATAATGTAAAATTAGGCATTGCAGGCCTTACTGCTGCAGCTACAGGTGCTGCTTTATTTACTGCAAAAAAAGTAAGTGATAAAAAGAAAGAAGAAAAGAAATCAACAAGTGAATATCGTAATACAGAAAGAGGAAAATACGAAAAGAACTCTAAAGGTATTTACTACACAAACGGAAACTATGAAGCCTTCGCTCGCCCCGAAAAACCAGCAGGTGTAGATAATAAAAATGCTTATATCGTAGGTAGTGGACTTGCTTCATTAGCAGCCGCTTGCTTCTTAGTTCGTGATGGACAAATGCCAGGTAAAAACATCCATATTTTAGAAGCTATGGACATTGCCGGAGGCGCATGTGATGGAATCTATGATCCTACTCGTGGATATGTCATGAGAGGTGGTCGTGAAATGGAAAACCACTTCGAATGTTTATGGGATCTATTTAGAAGTATCCCTTCATTAGAAGTCGAAGGCGCTAGTGTTTTAGACGAATATTACTGGCTAAATAAACATGATCCTAACTACTCATTGTGTCGTGCAACAATCAATCAAGGAAAAGATGCACATACAGATGGAAAGTTTGATTTAAGTACTAAGGGTGCTATGGAAATCATGAAATTATTCATGACACCAGATGAAGACTTATATGATAAAACAATTGAAGATGTATTCGATGAAGAGGTGTTTGACTCAACATTCTGGATGTACTGGAGAAGTATGTTCGCATTTGAAAACTGGCACTCAGCCTTAGAAATGAAATTATACTTCCAAAGATTCATTCACCACATTTCAGGACTTCCTGATTTCAGTGCGTTGAAATTCACTCGTTACAACCAATATGAATCATTAATTCTTCCTATGCAAAAATATCTAGAAGCTCATGGCGTAGACTTCCAATTCAATACAGAAGTCACAAATGTTGAATTTGAGTTTGACGGAGATAAAAAAGTTGCGAAAACGATTGAATGCAAAGTCAATGGAACAGAAACGGGTATTGTATTGACAGAAAACGATTTAGTATTTGTGACAAACGGAAGTTGTACAGAAGGAACTATCTATGGTGATCAAGACCATGCACCTAATGGAGATGCTGAAGTTAGAACAAGTGGATGCTGGAGCTTATGGAAAAACATCGCAAAACAAGATCCTAGCTTTGGTCACCCAGAAAAATTCTGTTCAGACATTTCAAAGACAAATTGGGAATCTGCAACAGTAACAACATTAGATGATAAGATCATTCCTTATATCACAAACATTTGTAAGCGTGATCCTCGTAGTGGAAAAACCGTTACTGGAGGTATCGTAACTTGTAGAGATTCTAGTTGGTTATTAAGTTGGACAATCAATCGTCAAGGACAATTCAAAAACCAAGATCCAAATAAAGTATGCGTTTGGGTATATGGACTATTTACAGATGTGGATGGTGACTACATTAAAAAGCCAATGAGAGAATGTACTGGTAAAGAAATCACAGAAGAATGGCTATATCACTTAGGTGTTCCAACCGATCAAATTGAAGAATTAGCTACAAATTCTGCAAGATGCGTACCTACAATGATGCCATATATCACAGCCTTCTTTATGCCAAGAACGAAAGGTGATCGTCCAGATGTAATTCCGGATGGATGTGTAAACTTCGCATTCTTAGGACAATTTGCCGACACGCCAAGAGACACAGTCTTCACTACTGAATATTCAGTACGTACCGCAATGGAAGCTGTATATGGATTATTAGGTGTAGATCGTGGTGTTCCAGAAGTATGGGGCAGCGTATATGATGTACGTGAATTATTGGATTCAAGTGTAAAATTAATGGATGGTAAATCTCCATTAGAAATCGATCTAGGGCCTCTAAATATATTTAAAAAACCAATTCTTAAGGCCATCAAAGGAACTGTAATTGAAAAACTATTAAAAGATCACGATGTAATTAAAAGTGATATGAAATACTAAGATGAAAAGGAAGAAAGCACTAAACTTTCTTCCTTTTACATATCTAGCCAAATTTTAAGTCCCGTTGTATCGGCTCTACCCGATACGAAGGTTACCTCAACATTATGATACTTTTCACACTCTTGGCGAATATCTTTAACATATCCCTCTAATACAACTTGATTTTTTCGATTATACAATATAATTTTTGTTTCCGGATAAAACAGCTTCATACATTCATGAAAATTCATATAATAATTAACCCCAAGAAAAAGAGAGTAGTTGAACTACTCTGCTAATTTCTTTTCAATGTCCTCAATTTCTTGTTCAAGTTGTTTAATAAAGTCTTCTTTATCTTCTACTTGATCTTGTAAATCAGCTACTGTAGCTTCACTTACTAAACCAGTCATATCATCTTGAAGACGTTTAATTTGACGCTTTTGGTTTGCGATTTGTTCTTCTTTACGAGAAATAATTTCTGCCATGTGATCACGCCAGTTTGCGCGACGCTTTTCGCTAGCTGATTTTAAACCAGCAAAATATTCGTC
Organism: uncultured Holdemanella sp.; assembly: GCF_934754935.1. GTDB lineage: Bacteria > Bacillota_I > Bacilli_A > Erysipelotrichales > Erysipelotrichaceae > Holdemanella. The sequence continues at coordinate 8,086 of NZ_CAKVJB010000054.1, forward strand.
CATAACACCTCTGAACTCATTCCAGATTTCATCTTCTTTATCTTTTCCACAGAAACCAATTGATTTCCATTTATTAGACAATTCTTTCATCATTGCAGTTTGTTCACGAGTATATTCTTGTAAACCTGCGATTGATTTTGCTTCTTTAACTAAAGCTTGTTTTTCTGCATACTTTTCGTCATGTTCTGCATGTAGTTTTTCATAGAATTCATTACGTTTCGCATAGAAATTCTGACGAGCTTCATTAAATGCATTCCATAAATCATCATCAAATTCACGGCCTGCATTTCCTGCAGCTTTCCAAGCATCCATTAATTCTTTATATTTAGCACTTGTTTTTTGCCATTCTTCAGAATCTTGTAAAGATTTAGCTTTTTCAATTAAATCTTCTTTTACCTTTTTCGCATTTTCAAACTGAACTGCTCTGTTTTCCCAGTTAGCATGTTTACGATCATAGAACTTCTGACGAGCTGCATTGAAACGTTCCCACAATTCATCGTCTGTTTTCTTTCCGGCATTTCCAGAAACTTTCCATTGATCCATTAAAGAAGTCATTTTTTCAGTAGCCTTTTTAAAGTCGTCTGATAAAGATGTTTTTTCAGCCTCTTTAATTAAAGCTTCCTTTACATCTACTACTTTTTGAGCTAATGCCTTTTGTTTTTCATATACCTTTTCAACATTCGCCTCAAATTCTTCTCTTAACTTTTCTTCTGCCAAAGACTCACCAAAACCAGTCTTTCTCCATCTTTTTTTCAAATCGTTCACAAAGCGAACTGCTTCGTTGAAATCTTCGATTTCATCAACCTTTTTTGATTCTTCGACAAGAGCCTGTTTTTGATCAATACCGGCTTCCATATCTTCAAATTCTTCGTAAAATTCTTTTTCCATACATCTACTCAGCTTTCTAATCATCCGATTACTTATGATTATATCATAGAATAAAAAAAGTATAAAAAAAAACTGCATATGCAGTTTAAATTTTATAATTGGTGGAGCGTATCGGGATCGAACCGATGACCCCCTGCGTGCAAGGCAGGTGCTCTCCCAGCTGAGCTAACACC
>NZ_CAKVJB010000055.1 GCF_934754935.1 uncultured Holdemanella sp.
TGAATCATCCTCTTTCTATTGTACCACTGGTGTAAATTTTCTCTTTTTGACTAGTCCTATTTATATGCTAACATCAATTATATAGTGCTTGGCAGTGAAATTCATGTTGATATGTTTGATGATCGTTTAGAAATTGCTTCTCCAGGCGGTATGTTTGGAGGTGGAACAATTCAAGAATACGATATTTATAATATACGTTCTATGCGAAGAAATCCCGTAATTGCTGATTTATTTCATCGCATGAAATATATGGAAAGACGCGGAAGTGGTTTAAAAAAGATTATTAGCGAAACAGAAATGCTTCCAGGATATAAAGCTGAATTTAAGCCTAAATTTTCATCAACTGCAATGGATTTTAAAGTTACTTTGCAAAATTTAAACTATACTCCTCAAGTTAACCCACAAGTCACCCCACAAGTTAACCCACAAGTTAAAATTTCTAAACAAATATTAGAATTGTGTGTTGAGCCCAAGACAAAAAGAGAAATTACAACAGCTTGTGGATTTAAAGATATAAAATACTTTACTCAAAACTTCATTGCTCCACTTATGCAATCAGGACAGCTTAAGATGACTATCCCAGATAAACCAAATAGTAGAAACCAAAAATACATCACTACTAAGAATAAATGAGACAATACCAATCATCGTACAAACAAGCCCTTCCACACTATGTAGAAGGGCTTGTTATTTTAAGAATGTTCAATAATTTTTAAATAGAATCTAGCTAATTGTAACCTGTCATTCAAACTCGGAAAAGAAAGTTATAACGTAAACATTATTGTTTACTATATATACGCAAATTACACTATTTATATACAATTAACATGTATTATATATCTTTACTATTTTTATTGGTACCATTTTGGTAGCAGCTAGATACCTACAAACAAATTTAAATATGGTTTAAATTATTTCACACATATTCTCTTTTAAAAGCTACTATTTAAGTACTCTTCCACATCCATTATTTTGAGATTAATCTGTCAAAGTAACTTCCCAATAACCATTTTTCGGCGACCATGTCGTATAAGAATACCAAGCTCTTTTAATTTCTTAATATTACTTTCTATATTTCGACTGGCAATACCTATTCTATCAGCCAGTTTAATAATCTTTTGCTGTGTATCATTAAGTTCTACTTGTTGTTCTATTCCCGGTATTTCTCCGATGCTTCTCCGATGCTTCTCTGATGTTTCTCCGATGTTTCTGTTTTCTTCCATCATCGGAAATAAATTACGGAATAATTCTACGCGAAACATATTATCGAACTTCTGAAATCTAGGTTTCTAAAGTCCATACTCTTCAGCAGCGTTCAGGATTCTTTTTATTCCACTTCCCCATGCCTCAACGAGTCCCATCTGACTAAATATATTGGCAATGCCTTTATTACGGATTTTCGAATAATCCTTCACAACTTCCTCATAAGTTAATCTGTTATGTAAAGGTGAATTATCATTTTTATTATATAATCACTAATACTAGGAGGTATACTCATAAATATCGATCAAACTCCTAACCAGAATGATTTATTTATTGTTGAAAATGAAAAATGCTTGAACTAAAGAAAGCTCTACTTTCGATAGATGAAAATAGAGCATCAGAAAAAAATGGTTGCACGCTCGATGAATTAGAGGCATGTCTTAATGATGTGATTGAATCGTAAATTTAAAAATCCTCCGCACCGCAAAACTAATTACATTATCAATCTATTACGATTGGAGGATAGACTATAATATTATGATTATAATGTAGGTAAAATAATAAAACCTTATAAAGTTAATTTTTTGTTTAGCATAAATTTAATTGTTTTTTCAACGCCTCTTGCAACACCTGTGAAAAATTAATATTTTTTTCTAACGCAGCTGAATTAAGCCATGCAGGTAAAGTAACCGTTCTATGTACAGCTCTATTTATATTCGCTAATCGAATTGAAGGCATATACACATCTACCAATACAGCTCGTTCGTTCGATTCTAATACTACTTCATGCAATGGTGTTGCTTGTGGAATTGTTTCTCCATCTTCCTCCATACCAGCCAATACGACACCTAGTAATTCTCTAGCAGATAATAATGCATCTTCTTCATCTTTTCCACTAGTAGCTACATGAAGATCTGGAAAATCCACTGCGATTTCTTGGCCTTCAACATAAGTAAAAACAGCTGGATAAAAATAACGTTCGACTTTTTTCATAAAAAATTTTCTCCTTCTTTAAGTACGGGAGAGGACTAATCAAAAATTAGTCCCGATTGCTCCTCAATCCTCTTTAAAGTTTTTGGTGGTATGTCCTTGTCTGGATGCTTTACAGTTGTACGTCCTTTTTTAGTTGGATGTTTAAACTGATGATGCGACCCAACACAAGAAACCTCATACCAACCATCCTTTTTTAGAAGTTTGATAATCTCCCTTGAGGAAAAACTTTTTATTTTAGTTCCTCCACGCACAGTATAACACATACTATAATATGTATCAATCATTATAAAACTAACATCACTCATAAAATTTTTGCGACATTTTTAATTCTAACTTTTTTATTTGCACAGGAGTTAAATACATTACACTGACTACTCCTCCCGCAAATAGTGAGGATTCTGAACTGACAAAATTACGCGCATTTGTACATTATTTTCAAACTTTAAATTCCTGTTTTCTGTTGAAGAAGTAAATTCTACAATCAAGCACTTGCCACTTCTTCTAACACCAATAATCACCTTTATATTCTGAGTCTTTAACAATCTAATAAGTTGGTTTAAATATGAATCCCTTTTAATGTATTTTATAAGAACCCCATTACCAAAACTTTAATTTTTTTATAGTTTTGGTAATTGTTTTTACGTTTCTAAATTAATTCAGCAAACAAAAAGTCACATTTTTCAGACGACTATAACATTACATATAGCTACGGTTCTGAAAAATAGAAAATATCATTTTCTTGTTAATTCAGCATGTAGAATTCCCTATATTAGCCAAAAATGAAATTTTATTGATTTTGGCTAATATAATCTTTATAAGTGAATGATTTAACTCGGCATGCCGAGTTAAATGCCGAGTTAAAATTTATATAACCTGAATTATTCATGAAAATATATCATACATCATCTAATAAATAAATTCACAGTTGAAATTTTACAACGATAACAAATTTGATATTTGGTTATGACAAATACAGCTATTAGAAAAACAACAGGCAATCGTGTAGACTGCCTGTCATTTAAAATAATTCATTAGAAATTTTTTATTTATTCAAACTCGACCACTTTTTTTGTATATAAGCCTGAAAAAGCGCATAAAACGGCTTGTTTTAAACACTTGTAAACCGTGGCTTACAGGTGTTTTTTACCAATCTGTTTTCACACGTTGTCACGCAGCTCACTCCTTTTACATAACCAGTGATTCGACTGGTATGGGAAAGGAATTTTTATTATTGAAAAGCTAAGGTAAAAGAAATTGCTATGCAAAAAAAGAAAATAGTTAAGTAGAAATCAAATCTATTTCAATGGTATTATATTTTATAGAATTTAATAGGTAGTGCTTATATGTTTTAATCAAATTTTGCTGAATTCAAAGCGGAAAGGAGACCTTATAATGCTGATGGAGAATAATAGAACAGAATTTAAACAAGATTTAAACGATAAACTAGAAAAGGAAGTAGTTGCATTCTTAAATAATCGCGAAGGTGGAGTTTTATATATTGGCGTTGATGATAATGGTAAGGGCATTGGAGTTTCTAATTTAGATGATACTCAATTAAAAATTGCAGATCGAATTAAAAATAACATCCTTCCTTCTACGCTAGGATTATTTGATATAGTTACTGAAAATGTTGATAATGTAACCGTTATAAAAATATTAATATCTAGTGGACTAGAAAAACCTTATTACATCAAGAAAAACGGAATGTCTCCAAATGGTTGTTTTACAAGAACCGGAACTTCAACTCAACAAATGACCACTTCAATGATTGATGACCTTTATAGTAAAAGAATTCATACAACTTTAAGAAACATTCCTTCACCAAGACAAGATTTATCTTTTGCCCAATTGAAAATTTACTATCAAGAAAGAGGCCTTGAATTAAATGATAAATTCGCAAATTCTTTAGAACTGCTTACACCTGATGGCAAATATAATTACGTAGCATACCTTCTTGCTGATGAAAACGGTGTTTCTATTAAAGTTGCAAAATACGCAGGAACTGATAAAGTTGATTTGATTGAAAACGAAGAGTATGGGTACTGTTCTTTGGTTAAGGCAACATACAACGTGCTTGATAAACTAAAAATTGAGAATGCCACATTAGCGAAAATAACTTAGTCTGAAAGAATCGAAAAGAACTTAGTTGATCCAATTCCAATGCGTGAAGCTATTATTAATGCAATTATTTATTCTGATTATTCTAAAGAAATCCCTCCTGTTTTTGAGATTTTTGCTGACAAAATGGTCTTCACTTCATACGGTGGTTTACTTCCAGGGCAAAGTGAAGAAGATTTCTTCAGTTGTAGTAGTATGCCTAGAAATCGTGAATTAATGAGAGTATTTAAAGATCTTGGTTTAGTGGAACAATTAGGATCAGGAATGAGTAGGATTTTAAAAGTTTACAACAAGAACATCTGTAAAATTTCCGAACACTTTATAAAGGTAGAGTTCCCATTCTCAGTGCCATTAAATCTTTTATCTACCAACAACGGCGATATAAACGGCGATATAAATGGCGATATAAATGGCGATATAAATAGAGTTCTATTACTACTTGAGAAGCAACCATCTATTACTGCAAAGCAAATGGCAGAAGTGCTGCAAATTAGTCCTAGAAAAGTTAGCCGAATCATTAAAGAATTAAAAGAAAAAGAAATCATCGTTAGAATAGGTTCTAATAAAACAGGCTATTGGAAAATACAGCACAAATAAAAATTAAGCGTTGAAATTCAACGCTTTTTTAGACTTGTTATCAAACATGATTTACTAGCCAAGCAAGCCAACAAGTAATATCCTCTCGCCCCTTTTACATAACCAGTGATTCAACTGGTATGGGAAAGCTAACTATATGAAGTATAGTTTTGTTGGGGTTATTATTTGGGGAATTGTTTTGCTGATTGGATTAGCTGTGATTGCTGGTTTTATTACTTTATTGTTTTTTGGCATTAAAGCATTAAAGAAATACTTAAATGCAAAAGAAGTCAGAGAAGAAAAAGCAACAATTAAAAAGAGTCTTGGGGAAGTTATTAAGCAACATCGAGAAGAATGTAAAATGACACAAGAATTAGTTGCGGAAGCAATCGGTGTCAGCCGTCAGGCAGTATCTAAGTGGGAAAATGGAACTTCAGATCCAAGTACATCTAATTTAATTGCGATAGCGAAGCTGTTTCACATTACACCAGAAGAATTATTGAAAGAGGTGTTATAACGAATAATGAAGAAGAAGGTTTTGCTAATCAGTGCTGTTGTGATCGTGACTATATATGTGTTTACTTATTTTGGTGGATTTACTACGGGTAAATCATTAGATGTAAATGAATTTAAAGCGTATGCAAAAAGTGTTGATCAAATCTCTACTCCACAAGAATACAACATCATTGCTTTAGGTGAAGCAACACATGGAAACAAAGAATTTCAACAGTTAAAGTTAGAAGTATTCAAAAAACTTGTAGAAGAGCATCGTGTTCACAGTTTTGCTTTAGAAGGTGATTTTGGCGGGTGTGAAGAAGTGAATCAATATATTCATGGTGGAGAAGGAACACTGAAAGAAATTGTTCAAAAGATTGGTTTTCAAATCTACAAAACAGAAGAAATGATGCAATTGATTGAATATATACGGGAATATAATGAAGAAGAAGAAGAACAGCTGAATTTTTATGGTTTTGATATGCAGAGAATTAGATATTCTTTTGATGCGTTGAAAAAAGAATGTATTGCTGAAGGAGTTAATTTATCATTTTTGGATAATTTCATCATAGATGGTCAATGGAATCAAAATTATAGTTATGAAGAGAAAAAAGATTTACTGATGAAATTAAAAAAGACATTAGAATTGAAAGAGTTTATTGTGATTTGATTCATTTTGTAGATGTGTTATTACAGAATGTTGAAGTTTTACATAGAAAAGATACTTATGGAAGCTTATTAAGAGATCAGTATATGGCTGAAAATGTTTCTTGGATTTTGCAAAAGGAGCAGCAAAGAGGAAATGATTGTATTTTCATCAGTGGGCATAATGAACATGTTGCAAAATGGGGAAGTTATGACTCTATGGGGAAACTGTTATCAAATCAATATAGATATTATGTGATTGGAACAAACTTCTATAAGAAAAGATGCAATTTGCCTGAAGGAAATCATAAACGTACCATACAGACATTTTATTCTCATGATCCACTTGCAAAAATAGCAAAATTAGCCGGCTTTAAAATATGCTAGATTGATTTTTCTTCTCTTGAAGAAGGTACAGAAATTAAAAGGCATGCAGATGCATATACCTATATGGGAACGCTAGGAGAAAACTACTCTATCATGAATCGCTTCCTGCCTCCTAGCTATCGCATGTTTCAGCCACCCACAACGCTTTATGACAGTATGATTTATGTCTCAAATGCATCACCAACAAAGATTATTGAATGATTATTGATTTACATGTTACAAAGGAACTATAATAAACATGTTGAAAAATGGGGAGCTGAGTGGCTGAGAGTAGGTTCGACCTTGACCCTGAAACCTGATTTGGATAATGCCAACGTAGGGATGATATCTTTATTGTATGTTAGCTGCAGATTAGGTTTTCTGCAGCTTTTTGTTTTTTGATCAGAATATGGCGGCAAATTGGGGGCACCACCTTATGTCGCATTAAAAAAGTAATGCAGGAAGGAGATAGAAAATGAAAACAGCATTAACAATCGCTGGAAGTGATTCCAGCGGAGGCGCTGGTATCCAGGCGGATATCAAAACAATGTGCGCAAATCACGTATTTGCGACGAGTGCAATTACAGCACTAACGGCACAGAATACATTAGGTGTTACAGGAATTATGGAAGTAACACCAGAATTTCTTGGGGAGCAGCTGGATGCAGTCTTTACAGATATTTATCCAGATGCTGTGAAGATTGGAATGGTTTCTAGTTCTGATCTGATTCGTATGATTGCTTCAAAACTGCAGGAATATAAGGCAGCTAATATTGTTGTGGATCCGGTGATGGTCGCAACAAGCGGCGCAAAACTTATTAGTGATGATGCAATTGAAACATTGAAAAAAGAATTGTTGCCTTTAGCAACAGTCATTACACCAAATATTCCAGAAGCAGAAGTTCTAGCGGATATGAAGATTGCAAATGAAGAAGAAATGATTATCGCTGCTGAAAAAATTTCTAAGAAATTTGGATGTGCAATTCTGGTAAAGGGTGGTCATCAAATCAATGATGCAAATGATCTGTTGTATAGAGATGACGCATATACATGGTTTCATGGAAAACGTATTAACAACTCTAATACACATGGAACAGGATGTACATTATCCAGTGCTATCGCATCCAATCTTGCAAAGGGATATGATTTGGATACATCCGTAAAACGTGCAAAGGATTATATTTCTGGAGCATTGAATGCAATGCTTGATCTTGGTAAGGGATCTGGACCAATGGATCATTCATTCGCAATTGATAATGAATATGCAAAGGAGAATGTTCAATGAAGAAAACTTCTTTGTTTGAAAATGCATTGATCTGGTTTGGTGCAGGTGTTTCTATTGCAGAAATACTGACAGGTACATATCTTGCACCTTTAGGATTGAAAAATGGTATTTTAGCCATTGTGGCTGGACATGTCATTGGTTGTATCTTATTGTTCCTGGCTGGTGTTATTGGTGGGAAAATGCGCTTAAGTGCGATGGATTCTACAAAGATGAGCTTTGGACAGAAAGGTTGTCTTTTGTTTGCGGCATTAAATGTACTGCAGCTTGTTGGATGGACAGCAATCATGATTTATGATGGTGCACTTGCGGCAGATGGTATTATGCATACAGGTGCATGGATCTGGTGTTTGATTATTGGTATCTTGATTCTTGTATGGATTGGTGTTGGTATTACAAACCTTGGAAAAATCAATACAGTTGCGATGGTTGCTTTATTTGTTTTGACTTTAATGCTTAGCAAATTTATCTTCTTTGATGGAAACAGTGCAGTTGTATGTACAGAAGCAATGACGTTTGGTGCAGGTGTTGAACTTGCAATTGCGATGCCTTTGAGCTGGCTGCCTTTGATCAGTGACTATACACGTGAAGCGGAAGATCCTGTGAAGGCTAGTTTAGTTAGTAGTATTGTGTATGGAATCGTTAGCTGCTGGATGTATTTGATTGGTTTAGGTGCGGCTTTATTTACAGGAGAATATGATATTGCACAGATCATGTTGAAAGCAGGTTTGGGTATTGCGGGATTATTGATCATTGTATTCTCTACAGTTACAACAACATTCCTGGATGCTTATTCTGCAGGTATTTCTAATGAATCTATCGTGCCAAAGTGGAATGGAAAACACGTAGCAATGGTTGTAACTGTTGTTGGTACAATTGCGGCAATTGTATATCCAATGGATAATATTACTGATTTTCTGTATTTGATTGGTTCTGTATTTGCTCCTATGATTGCAATCCAGATTGCTGATTTCTTTATTCTAAAGAATGATAAAAGAAATGTAGAATTTGATGTACTGAATCTTGTATTATGGCTTGTCGGATTTGTTGTGTATCGCTGTTTTATGCAGATTGATACACCTGTTGGAAATACAATTCCATGTATGATCATTACAATTCTGTTAAGTGTTGTAATTCACAAGATTATCAAAAAGAACAATTAAAATATAGATTTATGAAAAAATGAAAAAGGATGGAATGGAATTCTTGAAAATGGACTTTATTCGATCCTTTTTATATTGACGGTACATATTTGCTTCAGTATAGTTGAACCTTAACTTTGCAGAATTTGTATAACTAAAAAATAAAAGAAGCATTAGTAGTTAAATTCACCAATGCTTCTGTCAATATATTTTTCATCCATATCAAATTGTTTTAATATCATTTTCTGCTTTGCAGTT
>NZ_CAKVJB010000056.1 GCF_934754935.1 uncultured Holdemanella sp.
TTCGGATTTTTAATCTCGAATATTCGGTCCTTTTTTATTAGGCTGAAACTTCTTTATCCGTTACAGCCCCTTTTTTTACTGTTGTTGTTCCTTCATTACATCTGCGTATTTTCTACGACCTGGATGTAAGTTATCAACATAGTAACGAACTGTTAAAGTTCCAGCAACTTTAGTACGGATCTTAGGCTCTACAATAAAGCCATCCCCTTCTAACATTGCATCTAGCATAGCTTTGCAGCAACTAGCTAAATTTTTTGCCCCTGGTTCACATTCATTCATAAACTCTTTGGCATTCACTTCAATGTATAACCACATTTTATCATGAGCTTCTTGTTTCATTTCCTGTAAACGAGCAGCATATTGTTCTTGAGTCCATTTTTCCATAATCATGACATCCTTTCTTATATGCTAATCATACAACATTCTACCCAATAACTCAAACTTTGGCCTGTATTTACAGTTGCATTTGTCACGTTTTTTACAAACTATGTAAAATAAACACAATTGGAATCGTTACCACACACGCAACACTTGTTAAGAATATGGCTTTGCTAGCTAGCGTGGCATCTTCACCATACATCAGTGCATATACACTTGAATTACTAGCCACTGGCATACACATAATGAGTATAAGCGTATTTTCTATCAATGGATCGACATGAAATAGTGATAATGAAAACATGTAGAACAAGGGTAATAGAATCATTTTAAATACTGTAAATGCCCATAACTTCAGATCCAACAATTCTTTAACATCCATATTCACTAACCCAGCACCAATTACCATCATAGATAATGGTGTTGTCACATTACCTATATATGTACATGTTTGAGCTAAAATATATGGAAGTTTAATATTTAAGATACAAAGTATAAGCGCAATAACAGAGGCAATCATCGGGCCATTCATAAATTTCTTAAAGGAAAATCCTCCCTTACGAAATAAACTCTCTCCATATCCATACATCAAACAGTTTAATGGTAATAAGAATAAAGCTCCATAAAGCATGGCTTGATCGCCTAATATAGCTTGAATAGCGGGTAATCCCATAAAACCAGCATTGGTAAATAGAAGCATAAATTGCCAAAGGGCTTTGTTTTCTTGAATACGTAAAACTTCAACAATAATTTTAGATACAACGCCTGTAAAAATCACAAATATCGCAAAAATAACAAGCACATGAAACAATTCACTTCCTGTAAATGGCGATCCATTTTTCACAGAACTAATAATCAATCCTGGAATCCCGATCCTTAATAAAATATTAGATGCATATACATTTACTTCATCGTTAAAGATGTTCTTTTTAGCTCCCACAAATCCAACAATCATAATAAATAGTAGAATTGTCATTTGTGTAACAATCGTTGTGATATTCATAACATTCCTCTTCCATTAAATGAAAAGGACAACAATGAGTTGTCCTACTTTAGTCTAGATAATAAACCCCTATTTGTTGATTGTCAATTTGGATTGACCATTGTTAATTGAACTTTTTGTTTCTCCTGATCAATATTATATACCCACACCGTAACAATATCTCCTACAGATACTACATCACTTGGGTGCTTCACTCGTTTTGTACTCATCTTTGAAATGTGAACCAAACCATCTTCGTGTAATCCAATATCGACAAAGGCACCAAAGTCAACCACGTTACGAACTGTACCTTCAAGCTTATCGTTAATATGTAAGTCTTCGATTTCCAATACATCTTTCCTTAATAAAGGAGCATCATATTTCTCACGATAATCTCTTAGAGGCATACAAATCGCATCTAAAATGTCTTTTAATGTATATTCATCCAATCCTGTATCTTGCATCAACTGTTTTGTATCACAATCTGAAATCACATCTTTAGCTTTTTGTGTGCCTAAATCTGAAGTATCCAAACCTAATTCCTTCAACAATACTTTCGTTGCCTTATATGATTCAGGGTGAATACTTGTACGATCTAATGGTTCTTTTCCATCTTCAATACGCAAGAATCCTGCTGCTTGTTCAAAAGCTTTTGGGCCAATCTTAGGAATCTTCTTGATTTGTGTACGCGATTCAATTTTTCCATTTTCCTCACGATATGACACAATGCTTGTAGCACTCGCATTATTTAATCCCGCAACATTTTTAAGTAAAGAAACACTGGCTGTATTAATATTTACACCGACGCGGTTAACGGCTTTTTCAACCACGAAATCCAAACGTTCTTTTAATCTTGCGGTTGGCAAATCATGTTGATATTGTCCAACACCAATCGATTGAGGATCGATCTTAATCAATTCAGAAAGTGGATCCATCAATCTTCGCGCAATCGAAATGGCACTTCTTTGTTCAACATGTAAATCTGGAAATTCTTCAATAGCTAATTTAGAAGCACTATATACACTAGCACCTGCTTCAGAAACAATAGTATAGGATACTGGTAAATTAAATTTCTTGATTGTATTGGCTACAAAAGCTTCACTTTCTCGACTTGCCGTACCATTACCAATCGCAATTAAATTCACATGATATTCATTACATAATTGAACTAATTTTTGTTCAGACTCTCTTACTTTCGCATTCGGCTGATGTGGATAGATTACATCGACTGTTAATTTTTTTCCTGATGCATCAATAACAGCCAACTTACATCCAGTTCTAAAGGCTGGGTCAAAGCCTAGAATCACTTTATCTTTCATAGGTGGTTGAAGTAATAGTTTTTCTAAGTTCATAGAGAAAACATCAATACTTGATTCATGCGCTTTTTCACTTAGAGCCGAACGAACCATTCTTTCAATGGAAGGATAGGCCAATCTTTTTAAACCATCTAAAATAGCAGTACGAACATATTCACTTGTACCACTGTTATTAAAACGAATAAATCTACGACATACCCAATTTTCAATATATTCTTCATTAAAAGAAATCGAAACATTTAATACTTTTTCTTTTTCCCCACGATCAATCGCCATAACGCGATGTGGTGCTAAAGTATTGACTCTTTCTGAATAGTCATAATACATCTTATATACTTTATGATCATCTTCATGATCTTTCTTTTCACTTGTGACAATACGCCCAAAGTTTGTCATTGAATCCAATATTTTATTACGCACATCTACATCGTCACTTACTTTTTCAGCAATGATATCGCATGCACCTTGAACGGCAGCCTCACGATCTTTTACATTTTCATTGATATAAGCATCCAATTCAGTTTCCTTAAAATAACGCGGAAACGACATGAATGTATCGGCTAATGGCTGTAAACCACTGGCAATCGCAACACTTGCACGCGTCTTTTTCTTTTGTTTGTAAGGACGATAAATGTCTTCTACCTGTGACAACTTTGTACATGCATTGACATTCTTAATGATTTCATCATCTAATTTACCTAATGTTTCAATACGTGCCAAGACTTCTTCTTTTCGCTTAGCTAAATTTACTTGATAGGCATAATTTTCTTGAATGACACGAATTTGTTCTTCATCCAAGCCTTTTGTACGTTCCTTACGATAACGCGCAATAAAAGGAACGGTAGCACCTTCTTCTAATAGTTCCAATGTATTCTTAACTTGCGAAATTGAAATATTTAGCTCTTTCGCAATTAAAGAAATTATATTTTCATCCATTTATAAAACCTCATTTCAACTCTATTATTATACCAAAGATTAAAATACTTCGTCTTATTTCATGTGAATATTTCTTGCAGAATTCAGTTGTGAATGGAAAAACGTCATTATTTCAATATTTTATTTTGCATAAAACGTCATTATTTCATTATTTTAGAAATAAATATAACAATAATATCTGATGTCTCATCCTTTAAAGGATTTTGAAGTTGCAGAATAAATGATAAAGAACGATTAATATACAAAATTGATGAAGGAGCTATATATAGGCACCATTATACATCCCACTAAAGAAGTGAATCAATTTTACTTCTCTTTTCTTGACCACTTAGCCTTCTATTTTTACCACTTACTTTTCAAGACTATACTTTTAAAAATCCTTGTGGAATAATAAAACCATGAAAGTAAAACTAGAAATTGATGATTCACTAGAAGAAGATGAAATCGTCATACGTACAAAAGAATATACTGAGGAATTGAAACAATTAATTTCTAATTTTAAATCAAAGCCAAGTATACAATTCTTTAAACAAGATACAGAATATTATCTGGATTTAGATGCGATTCTATTCTTTGAAAGTGATAATGGAACAGTATATGCGCATACTGCCAATGATATGTTTTCTACAACACAGAAGTTATATGAATTAGAAAATATATTACCAAATTCCTTTTTAAGAATCTCTAAATCTACAATTGTGAATATACAGAAAATTTATTCTCTATCGCATTCTGTATCGAGTCATCTCATTACTTTTCAAAATAGTCATAAACAAGTCTATGTATCAAGAATGTACTACAAAGTATTAAAAGAAAGAAGGAATCATTTATGAAAAGAAACTGGTTTTGGGGCCTTATTTGTATTCTAGGTGCCATTTTAATTTTTGGGAATCTATTTGGGATCATTCATTTTACTCTCAGTCTATGGAAAATCATTGGAACACTAATCTGCCTGTCCGTTATTATCGATGGAATCAAAGAAAAAAGTTTTTATGGCCCATTATTTGGGATTGCGATTATTTTCTCTTTATTCAGTAAAGATCTTGGTTTTGAAGATATATCTATATGGCTTTTATTATTAGCCACTTGGCTTTTAGCTTGGGGATTAACAAATATTATTCATCCAAAAAAAAGACACATTGAAATAGAAGATATTGAATATTCTACAAATTCCATCATCAATGTTTCTGCTAGTTTCGGAGGAAAAGTTCAATATATTCAAACCAATGATCTACAATATGTGACCATTGATTCAAAGTTTTCAGGATTGAAGCTCTATTTTGATCAGGCTACCATTCAAAATCAGGCTACGATTGAAATCGATGGAAACTTTACAGGTATTGAACTCTATGTACCTAAAGAATGGAATGTACAGAGTCATGTTCGTTCCTTCTTTGGTGGAGTTGATGAAAAAGGACAGCCATCATCTAGTGGCTATCCTACATTAAATATCACAGGTCATATTCATTTTGGTGGAGTTGAAATCCATTATATCTAAGAAAGACAATCAACGTCTTTCTTTCAGATTGTTGACAAAAGCCTATACCTTTTCGTAAGGACATAGGCTTTTTATTGTATATGCGTTTTACCCAAGCTTTAATTACTGGTCTTATCAATTGTTTGTGATACATACATATAATATTTATCTGTTTTTATATATGTAATAAAGTTCCTTATATCTTCTTTGAATTAAATATACTTCCTCAAGATCAGTTAGATAAAATTTTTGAAATCCATACGAAAATATGTTTTGGCTATTTTGAAAAATAAATTCAATATCTTCTTGATAATTTTTATTATATAAATAATTAGGCTCTTGTAATTTGATGGCCAATGAATCCGATATCTTCATTAAAAAATTTGAAAATTTACCATCTTGTTTGGCTGCGAATTCATTTATCCAATTAATATAATAATTTGCTTTTTCATATTCTTTTAATTCTGTATATAAATATCCAAGCTTATGAACTACAAAAAAAGAACTTATTGAAAAAGCGTACTTATCTGCTTCTAATGCTTCCAAATAATATCTTGCTTTTTCTATATTTTTCTTTTCAAGCATAGTTGCTCCTAAGTTATAATTAATGGCAAAACTAATATCATATTTCATAAATGGAGCAAGATTCTCAAGCTTTTTAAAATACTTTACAGACTCATTAGTATTGCTTAATTCCAAAGAGCATAGTCCCAAGAGAAGAAGACAGCCATACATTAGATTGATATTACAGTTTTCACAGGCCAATTCATAGCACTGCTTTGTGACCATATAAGCTTCGTTTATGTTCCCATTATGAAATAAGGTATCACAATAAAAATAGTTCAACCATCCATGTCTGTCTTCGTCAATGAGTTTTTCAAAATCTCTGAGTCTATTATTGGTATTCTTGTGTTTTATAATTTTTAATAAATTATAAAAATACAACTCGTTAAGATTCCCAAATTCAATCACTTCGCTTACCAAATCTAAGATTTCCTCATCAATATCTTGATTATTTATATGATATAAATCAAAGTTAGAAAAGAGTTTTGCAATATAAAAAAAGAGAATATATTCTGAATGAAGATAATTTGCTTGTTCCTCCTCTATTTTTGCCATTAAATCTGATCTATCCAAATTTAACATAAGTCTTTGTATAAATAACTCTGTTATAGGTTTAAGACGATTCGTATTTGACTCTAAAATATCAATATTTATATTACTCAACCTTTCTAATATTTGATTGATAATCTTAGGATTAATATTACTTTTGTTATTTTCTATTTTACTCAATGTTGAAGGGGTACATATTCCATCGCATAATTCTGAGATTGATTTTTTCTGTAGATATCGATTAATTTTTATATATTTACCGTAATTTACCATATACATTCATCTCCAAAAAAATATTTATAATATATATTCGATTTTATCATAGATCCGCTTTTCAAAAAATTGAATTTCAATATTTTACTGTTAAGGAAAGAATATTGCTTTTTAAAAAATGCCAAAAAGAATTGCTTGTCATGAGCATTAAATGTATTTTAACGCTCATAAAATCGAAAGGTATTATTAATTTTATGCTACAAGCGTTCTATTTAACAGTTAAAATGTATTAATTAGGAAATATTTCTTGATATTTAAATCTAAAACGTGTATAAATATTATTGTTTGTGGAAAACAATTAAATGTATTAGCAATAAAATTATGAATAGAATGATAAAGCGGCAGATTATACGAATGATTGTTGGTTTAACAGAATTATTCATAAAAAATTTATTGGAGGGAAATGCATATGGAGTATAAAAGAAATGTATATTTATTCTTAATCTTTGATTTTTTAACGAATTTATCACCATTAAGCTTTATTTATGCGCTTTTTCTAAAGCAACAAAACATATCTTTAACACAAATCGGATTTATCATTTCAGTTTATCAGATTTCAAAACTTATTTTTGAAATTCCAAGTGGTGTTTTTTCTGATAAATATGGTAGAAAAACATGTGCTTTTATTGGGCAGTTTTCACTAATTGTTTTCTTGGTCTCTACTCTTATTACACGTTCATATAACTCCTTATTATTGATTTCTATCATACGAGGAATCTCTTTTGCATTTTTATCCGGAACTGCTGACTGTATTTTTAGTGAATCTATTTTAAAGTGTTGTCCAGATAAAATGGATTACTATATGGGCGTTGATAAAATATTGTTCTATTGTAGTATCGGATTGTCTAGTATAATTGGTGGCTTTTTGGCTGGATATAGCTATGCTACTGTATTCTACTTTGATATCACTATACAAATTATATGCTTTATTTTTATATTTATATTTAAAGAAACACGGATGTTCAATAACAATCAGAAAAAAGAGCCTAAAGAGTGTATTCGATTTTTTCATGGATTTGATTTTTTAAATTACAAAGTTATATATTTGATTCTGTTACCTGCAATTTTAGCAATATGCTTCCTTCCTTATGAGGATTATTATTCAGTATTACTAAAGTCGCATAACATCACTGAAAACGTAATTGGTTTTATGTTCAGTTGTGTAATGTTCTCACAATCGGTATTTGGAATTTGTGCTCAAAAAATTAATTCCAAACTAGGATATGACTTTAGTGTTAGAAAACTGCCTTTTATAATGGTTACTTTATTTATAATAATGTCTATTTTTCAAGGACATATATTATTATCCTGGCTACTTTATGTTTGTTGTGCAAGTTTAATGAGCATTAATAATATTTCATACAATTCATGTCTTCAAAAAAGTATAGAAGATACAAATCGTGGTACGATTCTTTCTTTACGTAGTTTATTGATTGCTGTAACAGGCATGCTTATTTCTCCATTGGTTGGACATTTTTCTGATATATATGGATTCTCTACAACATTTTTGTGTTGCGGAATCATTTGTTTAAGTCTATTATTTATTACTTCTATTTTGGCTAAAGAAATACAAACCCATTAATTTTAACGCTATGGTAAGAATGAGAAGATATATTCCATATTGGGCTTAATTTTCGTTCACGGTCATTCATGCTGTGATTGATGAAACAAATTCCATCATCAATATTTCTTCTAGTTATGATGAAAAAGGACAGCCATCATCTAGTGGCTATCCTACATTAAATATCACAGGTCGTGTTCATTTTGGTGGAGTTGAAATCCATTATATCTAAGAAAGACAATCAACGTCTTTCTTTTTTATATTCCGCATCATTTTTCGCAAGAAGATACAAACAATATTGATTCATACTGATCCCCTCTTCTTTGGCGTGTATAGATAAGGATCTATGAAGGCTTTTTGGTATTCTTAATTTAAATTGTCCAGAATACGATTGTAGATCACTAGGAAGTGGAATCTCTTTTCCATCTTCTAACATGCCTGAAATTCATGTTTCTTTTGCGTCTTTGGCAAGTTCTAACAAGTCATCTAATGATTCTGAACATGTCATACATCCAGGAAGATCTGGATAAGATAATACATATCCGCCTTCATCTTTATCTTCAACAATTTCCATACGATACGCTAGATTCATGTAGTAGTTGAGTTCTTGATTCATTTTCCTTCATCTCCTCTTCTATCACTTTTTTAATCATTTTTACATACACCTTTTTTACAGGTTTATGTCTTGGAATCACAATACGGTTACATCCAGGTTTTACAAATGAATAATGACTCGATCCACCTTTAGGTTGTTTGATCTCATATCCATATTCTTTCATTACTTTAACTATCTCTTCAAAACGAATATCATAATCCAATTCTAGAAATCTTTTTAACAGCTTATCCCAAGAAGACATCTTTTCACCTCCATTATATTTGGTGTCATATTCGGTGTCAATCATATTTTTAATGATCTCCACTTTAATTAAATCAGGTGTATGTGAAAAAGACCCTTAACTTTGCAGAATTTGTATAACTAAAAAATAAAAGAAGCATTAGTAGCTAAATTCACCAATGCTTCTGTCA
>NZ_CAKVJB010000057.1 GCF_934754935.1 uncultured Holdemanella sp.
AGAAATCACTATAATGAAATTTCAAAACAATGTCGGGAAGAAAATGAAGCTGTAATTATTACAGTAAATGGACGTGGCGATACGGTTTCTTTATCTTATGATGAATACAAAAGTATGAAGTCAAGAATTGAATTATTGGAATTGCTTGCAGAAGCAGATGAAGATGTTGCGAATGGAAGAGTATCACCTATTCAAGACACTTTTCATGATTTAAGAGCTATGTTAAAAGGGAAATAAAATGAAATATACTATTGTGCGTACTGATACTGCAGATGTTTGTATTCGAAAAATTGTAATGTTCATCGCAAGAAATTTTGGTGAAGATATTGCTTTAAAAAAGTTAAATGATTTAGAAAAGAATATTTATCTGTTGGAAGATAATCCATATTTAGGAATCGCACCTAGATATCCGGTTTTAAAACGACAAGGCTATAAGGTGTTGATACTAGAAAAAGACTTGATATTTTACAAAATCAACGAGGATAAAAAAGAAATCATTATTTATGCGGTCGTAGATCAACGTCAGGACTACTTGAACATTATTCAAGGGTTGTAAATTGCTTATTAAAGAATTAAAAATATATGTAGAAAATGTAAAAGACACTAGTTCCCGTTCCCACAACGAATTATTAGTGTCTTTTTACTAAATTAATTCAGAGTGACCACTGTATCTAGTAGTCTTTCTGTATTTGTATTATACCGATAAAGGAATGTTTATGCAAATGATGTTTTTGCTAGATGGAGTTTTCAACTTTAATATGATAAATTATATAAAAGTGAGGTTTTTAGATTATGAAGAAAGTGCTTTTTATTTGTCATGGGAACATATTCTAATTTTCATAAAGTGCTTTATATAAAGGAAAATGAATAAAATTAAGAGGATTTGTGCACCTTAAATGCACCTTTTGGATAGCTTCATCAACAATTTTTATAGCATGGCCTATCCGTACATGTTACAATATAAAAAACGAAAGGTAATTATAGATGGCAAAATATCAAGAAATATACAATCGATTGAGATCTAGGATCGTTAATAAAGAGATTAAGGCAAATACATATCTGCCTAGTGAAATGGATTTGATGAAGGAATTTAATACATCGCGAGATACGATTCGTAAGGCATTAAATCTTCTTGCTTCCAATGGATATATTCATAAAGAAAAAGGGAAGGGGTCATTGGTTTTAGATTTATCTACAATTAATTTTCCTGTATCCGGCATTACGAGTTATAAGGAATTACAAGATAGTCATTTAGTCAGTAAATCAACGACTTTTGTGCATGAATTTAATTTGATTCCCGCCAATGAAGAAATACAGTCTTTATTAAATATGACTGGTGGAGATGTATATAAAACGGTTCGTATAAGAACAATCGATGGAGAGAAAATTATTTTGGATACGGATTATTTGCGTTCAGATATTATTAAAGGTTTAGAAATTAAGCATGCACAGAACTCTTTGTATGAGTACATTGAAAATGAGCTTGGATTAACAATTAGTTTCGCAAGAAAAGAAATTACTGTAATTCCTGCAACGGATGAAGAAAAGGAATTGTTGGATATGAAAGATTGTGGACTACTTGTATGTGTTCGTTCTTGGACTTATTTAGAAGATGCAACATTATTTCAATATACAGTATCAAAACATAGACCGGATAAATTTAGATTTGTAGATTTTGCAAGACGTGATAAAACACAGAAGATGTAGTCGATGGGCTGCATCTTTTTTTAAAATAGTTGTACGCACATGTTGACACATGTACGTACAAGTCACGTGTTAAAATTCAAGGAGAAAAAAACATGGGAAAATTTACTAAGGATGCTACAGAGTTATTAAAACTTGTTGGCGGAAAAGAAAACATTCAAGCAGTATCACATTGTGTTACTCGCATGCGCTTTGTACTCGTTGATCCATCAAAGGCAGATGTAAATAAAATCGAGGATCTTCCAAGTACAAAAGGAACCTTTACGCAATCTGGACAATTTCAGGTGATTATCGGAAATGAAGTACAAGAATACTACAATGAATTTACTAAGATTTCTGGTATTGAAGGTGTCAGTAAAGAAGAGGTGAAGCAGAATGCGAAGTCTCAACAAAATGTCATTCAAAAAATAATGTCGGCTATGGGAGAGATTTTTGCTCCAATTATTCCAGCTTTGATTGTTGGTGGTTTGATTCTAGGCTTTAGAAATGTCATTGACTCTATGGCTATTGTAGAAAATGGTACAAAAACACTATGTGAAGTATCTCAATTCTGGGCGGGAGTAGATTCATTCTTATGGTTGATTGGAGAAGCTGTCTTTCATTTCTTGCCTGTAGGAATTGTTTGGTCAATTACTAAGAAAATGGGTACAACACAAATTCTGGGTATTATTCTAGGTATCACATTGGTGTCGCCACAATTATTAAATGCGTATGCCGTCGCAAGTACAGCACCAGCTGATATTCCAGTATGGGATTTTGGTTTTGCGACTGTAAAAATGATTGGATATCAAGCACAAGTCATTCCGGCTATGCTTGCGGGTTTTGCGCTTGTTTATTTAGAAAAATTCTTTAGAAAGATTTCACCAAGCTATATTTCAATGATTACAGTTCCATTCTTCTCATTATTGTTAGCTGTAACATTGGCACACACTGTATTAGGACCTATCGGATGGGTTGTAGGTGACTGGATTTCAAATATTGTATGGGCAGGTTTGAATTCTTCTGTAAAATGGTTGTTTGCGGCTGTATTTGGTTTTGCATATGCACCACTTGTTATTACAGGATTGCACCACATGACAAACGCAATTGATACACAATTAATTTCTTCATTTGGTGGGACGAACTTATGGCCAATGATTGCACTTTCTAATATTGCCCAAGGTTCTGCGGTATTAGCTATGATTGTTCTTCAAAAGAAGAATGAAAAGGCGCAACAATTATCGATTCCAGCATGCATTTCTTGTTATTTAGGAGTTACAGAACCTGCAATGTTTGGTGTAAATATTAAATATGGCTTCCCATTCATTTGTGCCATGATTGGCTCTGCATTTGCCGCCATGTTCTCTGTAAGTACAGGTGTTACAGCCGTTTCTATTGGTGTAGGTGGATTGCCTGGCATCCTATCAATTTTTCCACAATACATGATTCAATTCGCAATCGCCATGGTCATCGCAATTGTCATTCCGTTTGTATTAACTTATGTAATGGGAAAGAAGAAATTAACCGATGTAGATTTATATGGAAAACAAAATAAGAATGAAATATTAGAATTTGTATCTCCTGTAGAAGGAAAAGTTATGGAATTAAGTGAAGTTAAAGATAAAGTATTTTCACAAGGAATCATGGGAAATGGATTTGCGGTGGAATTAACTTCAGGTACAGTTAGAGCTCCATTTTCGGGAGAAGTCACAGTTGCGTTTCCGACTGGACATGCGATTGGAATGAAAAGAGCGGATGGATTAGAAGTGTTGATTCATATTGGTATGGATACTGTAGAATTGAATGGAAAAGGTTTCTCACTAAAAGTTAAACAAGGAGACTATGTAAGTGCTGGTGATGTATTAGTTGAAGTGGATTTGGATTATATTAAATCTGAAGGAAAATCATTAGTTTCACCTGTAGTCTTTCCAAATGGACAAGCTGTTTCTTTGAATGTACAAGGAAATATTAAAACGGGTCAAGACGTGGTCGCAATCGCATAAGGAGTAAGCGTTTGGAAAATTTTAAAGATAAAGTAGTATATCAGATATATCCTAGATCTTTTATGGATACGAACAATGATGGGATTGGAGATTTAAAGGGTATTATTTCTAAATTGGATTATTTAAAAGAATTGGGAATAGATTATATTTGGTTAAATCCGATTTTTCCATCTCCACAAGCCGATAATGGGTATGATGTTTCTGATTATTGTGCCATTGATCCAACGTTTGGAACAATGGAAGACTTAGAAGCTTTAATTGATGAAGCTAGTAAAAGAAATATTTATTTGATGTTTGATATGGTGTTTAACCATTCGTCTACAGAACACAAATGGTTTAAGGAAGCATTAAAGGGAAATGAGAAGTATAAGAAATACTATTTCTTTAAAAAAGGAAAAGATGGAAAGCTTCCTACAAATTGGTGTTCAAAGTTTGGTGGCCCAGCATGGAAATATGTGCCTGAATTTGATGAGTATTATTTACATTTGTATGATGAGAAACAAGCCGATATGGATTGGACGAATGAAGAGGTTCGCAATGAGTTTATTCAAATCTTAAATTTCTGGATCAAGAAAGGCATTCGTGGATTTCGATTTGATGTCATTAATAATATTGATAAACAAAAGTTTGAAGATTGTCCACAAGGCGTAGGGAAACAATTCTATTGTGATCAACCAAGAGTTCATCTATATTTAAATGAGTTGAATACAAAGACATTTGGGAACGTTGAGAATTGTATAACTGTTGGAGAAATGTCTTCAACAAGTGTAGAAAACTGTATAGGATATACCAATCCAGACAATCATGAGTTGGATATGGTCTTTAGTTTCCACCATCTAAAAGTGGATTATGTTAATAAAGAAAAATGGACTTCTATGCCATTTGATTTCAAAAAATTAAAACAATTAATGAATGATTGGCAAGTTGAAATGCAAAAAGGGAACGGATGGAATGCATTGTTTTGGAATTGTCATGATCAGCCTAGAAGTTTATCAAGATTTGGAGATGACAAGAACTATCCAAAAGAGTCTGCAAAAATGCTTGCGACAACACTACATATGATGCGTGGAACTCCATATATTTATCAGGGTGAAGAAATTGGAATGACAAATCATTATTTTGATTGTATTGAAAAATATCGTGATGTAGAAAGTATCAATGCCTACAACATCTTAAAAGAGAAAGGTAAAGATGAGGAGTATATATTAAAGGTTCTACAAGAAAAATCACGTGATAATGCACGTACGCCAATGCAGTGGGATGATAGTGAAAATGCAGGTTTTACACATGGTAAGCCATGGATTTCAGTCATTGATAATTATAAGGATATCAATGTTAAAAATGCATTGAATGATACGAATTCGGTATTTTACCACTATAAAAAATTGATTTCTTTAAGAAAAGAATATGCCATTATTCAAGAAGGAAACTATGTTCCATTATTTGAAACGGATGATGCGATTTTTGCCTATAAACGAGTATTAAATAATGAAGAATTACTTGTATTAAGTAACTTTTATGGCAAAGAATGTATATTTGATATGAATCTAAATGGATATGAAATTCTTCTTTCTAATTATGCGGATAGTTTAAATACAAATCATACGCTTCGTCCTTATGAGTCTTTAGTTTTATATAAAAAATCAAAATGAAAAGGGATATTAAAAATGAAAAGGGATATTAAATTAGTTGCCGTAGATATTGATGGTACTTTTGTTAGGAATGATTATTCTTATGATGTGGATAGATTTAAAAATATATTTAAACGAATGAAACAAAAGAATTGTTTATTTGTAGTGGCAAGTGGCAATCAGTATTATCAATTAAAAGATATATTTGATTACTGTAAGGATGAAATTTGTTTTGTGGCAGAAAATGGAGCTTATGTTGTGGATAAAGGGAATTTAGTTTATGCAGTAGATATGCCGGAAAATACAGTACACAAAGTGATTGATGTATGTAGAAAGTATCCAGAAATACTAAATGTCCTATGTGGAAAAGAGAGTGCCTATTGTGAAAGAGGGAAGGTGAGCCAAGCCTTCTTTGATTTGACAAAAATCTATTATCATCATTTAAAGTGGGTAGAAGATTTTAAGGAAGTAAATGATCAAATTTTAAAGTTTGCACCTACAGTTCCAGTTGAAAAAACATACGAATATTATGATTTGTTTAAATCAGAATTAGATGGAGAAATTGAACCTACTACAAGTGGACATGGATCAATCGATTTAATTATGCCAGGATCAAACAAGGCAACTGGATTAAAGAGGATAATGGAACGCTACAATATAGATCCTAGTAAATGTGTAGCGTTTGGAGATAATGGGAATGATATAGAAATGTTACAATATTGTGAACATAGTTATGCCGTAGAAAATGCGAGTGATGAAGCAAAGAAAGCTGCAAAATATATATGCTTATCCAATGAGGAAGATGGTGTATTAAAAGTCTTAGATCAATTGTTTTAGGAGCTGTTACGAATAAGTGAGTTTAATTACTTATAAAGTTCAGCTCTTTTCCTGTATATGCATCACTTTTATGAAATTATCTAACAATTAATTATGTATTGATTTCAGCCAAAAAGCGGTCAAAAAGAAAAAAATAAGAATGAAATCACGCATAAAATCGGTCACAAAAAAATACGATAGTTTTTATGTGCGATTATACATATAATATAATTAATAAGAGTGGAAGGGAGTCTTTATGCGAGAAACAAGAATATTAGAATTTAAAGAAACAATTACGAATACTTTTTTAAAAACAGTGAGTGCTTTTTCGAATTATGATGGTGGAGAGATTCTTTTTGGTGTGGATAATGATGGAAATATAAAAGGTTTGTCTGATATTAAACAAGCTTGTTTAGATATTGAAAATAAAATCAATGATAGTATTTCGCCTCAGCCAAACTATACTCTAGAAATCCAAAATAATAATCAAACGATAAAATTAAGTGTAAAGAGTGGTCTTCAGAAGCCGTATTTGTATAAATCAAAAGCGTATAAGCGAAATGATACATCAACTATAGAAGTAGATACATTAGAGTTTTCAAGACTTGTCTTAGAAGGAAAAAACATTCGATTTGAAGAATTGCCATGTAAAGATCAAGAGTTGTCTTTTGAAATTTTGCAGCATAAGTTAAAAGAGAAAATTCAGATTGAAACTTTTAATAAAGATACTTTAAAGACATTAAATCTATATGATGACGTGAATGGTTTTAATAATGCAGCTGGTCTTTTAGCGGATAAAAATCATTTTTCTGGAATTGATATTGTGAAATTTGGAGAAAATATCAGCATTATACAAAAGAGAATTACTTTTGAAAATACATCTATCTTAGATATATATGAAAAGGCGCTTAATGTATTTAGAGATTATTATCAATATGAAGTAATTCAAGGAGCAAATCGAAAGATGGTTGAAAAGGTACCTGAAGCAGCATTTAGAGAAGCTATTGCGAACGCTTTAATTCATAGAGTATGGGATGTGGATTCACAAATTAGAGTATCAATGCATGATGATAAAATAGAAGTTGTATCTCCAGGCGGATTAACATCTGGAATCATAGAAGATGAATATTTATCGGGTAAACTTTCGGTTTTAAGAAACAGAAATCTTGCAAATGTATTTTACAGATTGGGCTTCGTAGAAATATTTGGAACAGGTATTACAAGAATCAAACAAATCTATTCTGAAGCATCTGTAAAACCAAGTTTTGAAGTATCAGAAAATGCGATTCAAATTGTTCTTCCTGTGTATGAAGAGAGTACGAATTTAACGGAAGATGAAAAAGTAGTATATAAACTTTTGAGTAAATATATGTTAAAATCAATGAGTGAAATTGCACCATATATATCATTTGGTAAATCCAAAACAACAAAGTTATTAAAGGATATGGAACAAAAAGGTGTGATCACTATTGAAGGTAAAGGGAAAGGAACTAAATATAGAATAAAATGAATAAATCGATAGAAATAAAACTAGATGAAGCAGATGAGCAGGCAAGGATGACAGAAGATCGTCTTTCACATGAAGAAATATTTAGTAATGTACGGAAAATGAAAACATTTGATGATATGCTTGTACAACAATTACAGGATGAAGAGTTCAAGAAAGAATATGAAGCCATTCAACCGGAAATGAATGAAATTAGAGCTAGTGTAGCATCACAAAAACAATAAATATGGCAGTTGGTCTATTTTAGGCAAACTGCTTTTTAAAATTAGTTGTGATTGTACTAATATTGTGTAAAAGGATGATTTTATCTTCTTTTAGAGCGTTAAATCGTATCTAATTTGATGAAAATAGGTTGAATTAGACTAAATAGGTGCAATCGTAACAAATTTAGTGGAATTCACGATGTTTTCACATTGGACATTTATAATAGGAATTGGCTACTGGATGTAGTAACGGTGAACCCTCTGAATTAAAAAAAGAAATCTGCTTGAGTTCTCGGCAGATCCTTC
>NZ_CAKVJB010000058.1 GCF_934754935.1 uncultured Holdemanella sp.
CTTTCCACAAGCTATTTTATTATACCACCAATGATTCATATTTTTCTATTTACCATGCATTTGCAAAAGAGGAGCTTCAAAAAATTATGTTATTATTATAAAAATATTTTTTTGTAAAGGAAGTGAAACATATGCGTATAGTTATTAAAGTAGGTACAAGTACTTTGGCATACGAAAATACAGGTCTATTACATATTCGTAGAATGAAGCAGTTATGTGAAGTACTGAGCGACATAAAAAATGCAGGGCATGAAGTCATTCTTGTATCCAGTGGAGCCATTGGAATGGGCATGGGAAAATTGGGATTGGATTCTAAGCCGCATGATCTTCCGGGAAAACAGGCTTGTGCAGCCATTGGACAATGTGAATTGATGTATACATATGATTCTTTATTCTCACAATATAATCATATTGTAGGACAAATATTGATTACTAAAGCGGATATTGAAAATGATGATCGAAAAACAAATTTCATCAACACTATGGAACATTTATTAAAAAGAAATGTATTACCTATCGTAAATGAAAATGATACGATTGCGACGGAAGAAATCGTAATTGGAGATAATGATAATTTGGGGGCTATTCTAGCTAAGAATATTCATGCCGATCTATATATTATCTTATCGGACATTGATGGATTGTATGATGATGATCCTCATAAAAATGAAAATGCCCAACTCATTCCTGTCGTCTATGAATTGGATGAAAAGATTTTAAGCTTTGGACAAGGCGTCAACTCGAATGTAGGTACGGGTGGTATGAAGACAAAATTAGAGGCTGCCAAAATCTGTATGGATGCAGGCCTAGATATGATTATCACCAATGGTCAAAAGCCAGATGCTTTATATTCCATTTTAGATAATGAAAGTATTGGTACTCGTTTTATAGCCACGAAAGGAGCCTAATATGACAACTTTACAAATCATGGAAAACGCGAAAAATGCCACTAAATCATTGATGTTGTGTGATGAAGCGAAAAAGAATGAAATTCTTACATCTATGGCACATTCTTTATTAGCTCATAAAGAAGATATTTTAAATGCGAACTCAATTGATTTAGAAAAAGCAGTGGTGAGTGATGTCATGAAGGATCGTTTACGATTGAATGATCAACGATTAAATGATATGGCTCAAGGCATATTGGATGTCGTCAAATTAGAGGATCCAACTGGAAAAGTATTGAATGAAAGAACATTAGAGAATGGTCTAGTCATTCAAAAAGTAAGTGTACCATTAGGTGTGATTGCGATTATTTATGAAAGTAGACCCAATGTCACAAGTGATGCGGCTACTTTATGTATTAAAAGTGGAAATACATGTATTTTAAGAATTGGTAAAGAAGCTTGGAATAGTGCTAATGCGATTGTACAAGCACTACAAGAAGGCATTGAAAAATGTGGTGTAAATCCAAACATTGTACAGTTGATTCAAGACACAACCCATCAAAGTGCCAATGAATTAATGGAAGGAGTAGGCTATATTGATCTATTGATTCCTAGAGGTGGAAAGAATTTGATTTTTCGATGTGTAGAACATGCCAAAGTACCATGTATTCAAACGGGTACAGGCATTTGTCACATCTATGTCGATGAAGAAGTTGATCAAGATATGGCTGTTAAAATCATTGAGAATGCGAAATGTTCTAGACCTAGTGTTTGTAATGCAGAAGAAGTCTTATTAGTGCATTCCAAAGTAGCCAATGAATTCTTACCAAAACTAAAGAAACAATTGGATACATATCCTGTTGAACTCAGATTGGACAAAAGAGCACAAAATATCATTGAAGGCACAAAAGCTACAGAACAAGATTTCGATACTGAATTTCTAGATTATATTCTTGCCGTTAAAATTGTAGATTCTGTAGAAGAAGCCATTGAACATATTTCAAAACATTCGACAAAGCACAGTGAATCCATTTTAACTACAAACAAAGAACACGCCAAACTCTTTACACAATCCATTGATAGTGCAGCTGTATATGTGAATTGTTCAACACGCTTTACAGATGGAGGTCAATTTGGTCTAGGTTGTGAGATTGGTATCTCCACACAAAAGCTGCATGCCAGAGGTCCAATGGGATTAGAAGAATTAACAACTTATAAATACATAGTCCAGGGTAATGGACAAATTCGATAAGCAAAAACAGGCAACTTCTAAATGCCTGTTTTTTTAATCTAAGAAAACGAATAATAATTTGTTAAGTTTATTCCGTCAAGAACTCACTACCTCAATACAATGGTACAACAACACTACATAATTTAACTTATTTAACATTTCTTCAAAATCATTTTGTTCGATTTACTCCGTTTCTTCAAAGTCATTTTATGCATTTAACTCCATTTCTTCAATGTATTACATTATCATTTGTTAATTTGATGGAATTTAGTCAAAAAAAGAGTAGAAGCTGTATCACACAATACAATCTCTACTCCTACAATCACAATTGCAATTTTTCCAACTACATTTTAGAATCATATTCCACTTTAATTACATAACACTGTTTCTTGTAGAAAGATATTCCATAACCAACAGCATTTTCATATTTTTTATATTTATGTTCTTCAAGATATTTTTGTTCAATTATTTGACTTGCGCCTTCTTTGGCATCGTCAATCAAATCATCTTCACTTATTGAATGTTTACACTCAATAAGTACGACTGTACCTAAGATGCTTTCCGGTAAAACACATACATCAAATCTTCCATTTCCAGATTCTCTATTGGATACTACCTCATAATCATTCAACAATCCAACTAGAAATCCATGATAAAAAGATTCTTGATTGTCAAAATAACTAATACTTCTTAATAATATATCATTCAACAATAGATTTACTTTCTTGGCATCTCCATCTACAAGTTCTTGATAAAGCTCATTTTTCTTGCTTGTTGTATAATCCTCAAAATATGACATGAATGATTGTTTATAGATTTCATAAACTTCCTTATTTGGAATCACCAATTCATATTGGTTTTCTCCCCTATCTTTGATGACTTTTAAATAGCCAGTAAGCAATAGAAAACTATATATATTATTGATATTATCCATTTCACGATACGTAAGTTCAGGCTTAATATATTTAATCAGTGACTGACCACTCATTAATAAGTCAAACTCTTTACGCAATTTTTTATCACCATTTTGAATATACTTAACGACAAGATCATTTCCACTGGTATTCGCCCAAAATGAAATTGGTTTAAAAGACACATCTTGCGTTACATTTTTAACATACATAAGTGTACTCCATGGATTATAGATTTCTTTATTACCAAATCGGTATCCATCATACCATTCTTTTACTTCATCCATCTTTTCTGATAGATTATAATCTTTCAACAACTGCTTAACTTCTGATTCAGTAAACCCAAATGATTCACTACTAATATTATTTAGAACAGAATAAGTAGTAAAATTATTCAATCCAGTAAAAATACTTTCCTTAGAAATACGAAGACAGCCTGTCATAACACCTTTTTCTAAAGCATCATTGGTTTTAAGTGCTGAAGAAAAAACACTTCTTAAAAACTCAACCATTTCTTCATAATAATTATTTTGATAGGCAGCCTGTAAAGGAACATCATATTCATCGATTAGAACAATAACTTTTTGTTGATAATAAGTATATAGCGCATTCGTTATGACTCTCAATGAAATTTTTAAATCTTCAATACTAGATGAACGATTATGCAATTTATTTAAAATATCTTTAGTTGTATCCGACAATTGATCCGAAGATAATATTTCTAAGTTTTTTTCTAACAATTCATATATTACATTTGAAAAAGATGAAATTTGCGCATCAAAAGTTAAGCTTTTCATTTCCTTTAAAGAAATAAAAATCGTTGGATATTTATTTTGAACCTTTAAAGCATCCTTATTCTTCGAAATATTTAAGCCATCAAATAGATAAGAGTTTTCTTTCTCATTGATTGAAAAGAAATAATAAAGCATCGACATATTCAGTGTTTTACCAAATCTTCGAGGTCTTGTATACAAAACAACTTGTTCACTTAATACATCCTCAATGAAATTTGTCTTATCCACATAATACGCACTTTTATCAATCATAGTTTTGAAATTTTCAATTCCCGTCGGTAATAATTTCATTCTATCAATTCCTTTCACAGTTATTATACTTTATATTATTAACTTTTTCTTCAATTCCTCATAAGATTTTAAAATTCCTGTAACCCAAAAAAACAACTCCCTTTATCAGAGAGTTGCTCATTCGCCAAATCACTATTACGCTATTTTAGTAAAGCTTAGTTCCTGCAAAAATCTTGTCATCAACCATCAATAAGTTCAAGCCTTCATGTACAGCTGAGATCAACATACCTTCAGAATATATACCTATCATTTTTCTTAGTGATAAGTATGCAATCGCAATGGCATGACACATTATAGCCAGCTATGCCAATTGAAATTTATCTAGTTCTACTCATATTTTTATTTTTTTCTGAAACCAAGAACTTTAAATATGCTTTATAAGTTTTTTCCAATATTTTCTAGTTCTTTTATAGAATCCTTGTTTTTTGCAAGCTCATCACAGTCTGTTGCATAATATGATTTTTGGAAAATCATATCCCATGAAAGATATTTCGCCATGCAGCCAAACTGTTTGTCAATTAACTCATACTGGATACTGTCCACCGGAGAACCTCCCACAACGATTGTTCCAACTTTTTTATTTTTCAACTGCAAACCGCGGCAGTAGCACTTATCAATGATTAACTTCAACTGTGCAGACATTCCCCACCAATATACAGGAGTAGCAAAAAGAATCATATCTGCAGCAGCAATTTTATCAATCGTGGAATTTGTATCATCCTGATCAACACATCCATTTAAACATTGACAGGCACCACATCCCTTACAAGGTGCTATATGAAGTCTATCTGGTTGAATGATTTCAATCTCATTCTTTTTTGATGCCCCTTGTATAAATGCGTCAATCGCTCTCAACGTATTTCCCTTTCTGGCACTTCCATTAATAATGACAATTTTCATGTATATTTCCTCCAACTTCTAATTTCTTGAAATCATTATACTTTTTTCCTCTTATCCTGTCATCATGTTACACCAATCAGAAGTACTTTGCAGAGGACAACATCTGTTGATTGCCAAATTATGTGTGTATGCAGACGATGCTAACTGTTTATAAAGCTAACATCACCCTCCTTGTACTTAGTGTATATAAGGTTTTGGCTTTTACTTGTAGTTTGCGAATATCCGTATAAATAGAAAAAGCCCTTTGAGAAAAGGAATTTTCCTCTCTCTAAGGACTAGCAAACAACTGGATAGTTTATATATAATCAGCTATCTAATAAATTGAATTTACGCTGCAAATAACATTCTATAAATAAAGCTGCTTGATTGTCTGCATATTCAGAAGCGGATGATTCATGATTAACAATTACTATCGTTTCGCTCCATTCCGCACCACTTAAATTATTTAAAAATATTCTAGCATATCTGTTATCTTTTTCTCCTTTTCTACTATCAAATAGTAAATCTGGATTAGTGTAATTTGTTTTCCCAGCAACAATACCATAGTTCTTACCATTAACATTAAAAAACTTTATGTAGGTAAAAAAGCGATTGTTTTCTCCTAGATTTTCCTCGTTTTCTTTATAATATTTCTTTATTTTTTCTTTTGTAGCTTTTTCCATCTTAACAACATTTTCAAAATATAACTTGCTGTTTCTTAACTCTCTAAAAATATATTCCATAGAATACCATTCAAATGGCAACTCAATCCCATAACAAGAAATCGTAAATTTATCTTTATCTGCACCTACATTTTTATTCATATCTTTATCCTGCATAAAATCTTTATTATCATTTCCATTCTTTTTTAAAAATGAGCAACTCACTTTTCAGAGAGTTGCTCTTTGCTTAATTCAATTTAAAACACTTCACTTTACTAGTGTAACCATCTTTTTCTTCTTATTTTTTTGGCGTAAGTTTGGCGTAAATGCGTAAATTTACAACCAAAAATTACTAATTTTTTTAATCCTAGTAAAGCTTAGCACCTGCAGGAATATTGTCATCAACCATCAATAAGTTTAGTCCTTCATGACCATTTTCTTCATGAACAGCTGAGATCAACATACCTTCAGAATTGATACCCATCATTTTTCTTGGTGGTAAGTTTACAATCGTAATTGCAGTCTTTCCAACCAATTCTTCTGGTTCATAATATTCGTGAATTCCGCTTAAGATAACGCGATCTTTACGTTCTCCGTCATCCAAAGTGAACTTTAATAGCTTCTTAGATTTTTCTACAGCTTCACAAGCTAAAATCTTAACAGCACGGAAATCTGATTTTGAGAATGTTTCAAAATCTACCATATCTGTGAAGATTGGGTCAATTTTTACATTAGAAAAATCAACCTTTACAGGTGCAGCTTCCACTGGTTTTTTAGCTTATGCTTTCTTGTTTGAATCCCCTAAGTTCTTCATGTGAGGGAATAATAATACTTCACGAATTGTTCTTTGATCTGTCAACAACATAACGAAACGGTCAATTCCAAGTCCTACACCACCAGTTGGAGGAAGACCATATTCCAATGCTTCTACATAATCTGTATCGACTTCGTTAGCTTCATCATCACCTAATTCACGAAGCTCTAATTGTTTTTCGAAACGTTCTCTTTGATCAATTGGATCATTCAATTCAGAGAATGCGTTCGCATATTCATGTCCACAAATGAATAATTCATAACGATCCGCAAATCTAGGATCCTTCTTATTCTTTTTAGCTAATGGAGAAATGGATGTTGGGTGACCATATACAAATGTTGGTTGTACAATTGTTTCTTCAACATATTTTTCGAAGAATAAGTTGATGATGTGTCCAACTGTATTATGGATCTTTTCAACTTCAATATCATGTTCCTCAGCTAATTTCACAGCTTCTTCATAACTCATATCTTGCCAGAAATCTACACCACAAGCTTCTTTGATCGCATCAACCATGTGAATACGTTTGAAAGGAGCCTTTAATGATAATTGTGTTCCTTGATAAGTAATATCTGTAGTACCCAATACTTCATTAGCTACGGAATCAAATAAACCTTCAATCAAGTCCATCATTCCATGTAAATCACTATAGGCAACATAAGCTTCTACTGTCGTAAATTCAGGGTTATGCATCGCATCCATACCTTCATTACGGAATAGACGTCCAATTTCATAAACACCTTCTAAACCACCAACAATCAAACGTTTTAATGGTAATTCAGTCGCAATACGCAAATAGAAGTCCATATTTAATGCGTTGTGGTGAGTTACGAAAGGTCTAGCACTTGCACCACCTAAGATTGGCTGCATTACTGGAGTTTCAACTTCAACTAAACCTTGACCATCCAAATAGTGTTGAATTGCACGAATGATTTTTGGTCTTGTTAGTGCAATACGCTTAGCTTCTGGATTCATGATCAAGTCTACATAACGACGACGGAAACGCTCTTCAACATCTGTTAAACCATGGAATTTTTCTGGTAAAGGACGAAGAGATTTTGAAAGATGAGTATAGTTTTTAGCACGAACAGACAATTGTCCATGATCTGTCTTCATGACAGTACCCTCAATACCTACAATATCTCCAATATCATTTTTCTTGAAGATTTCATATTGATCATCACCAATTTCATCTTTACGAACATAAATCTGAATTTGACCTTCACGATCCTGAATGTTCATAAAACCAGCCTTACCCTGACGACGCTTAGTCATGATACGACCTGCAATTTTAACTGTTACTTGTAATTCATCTAATTCTTCTTTTGTCTTGTCTTCATAAGATGATTTGATAATACCCGAATTTGAAGTACGATCATAACGAGATCCAAATGGATCAATACCCATGTCAATTAGATCTTGCATCTTCTGACGACGAACTTGTTCTTGTTGCGTTAACTTTTCCATTGTTTTCTCCTGGTATATTGTAATTGACCCATCTAACTGGTCATCTACAATATACTTCTCCTTTCTTTCAACCTTTGATAACCGT
>NZ_CAKVJB010000059.1 GCF_934754935.1 uncultured Holdemanella sp.
TTAGTTTGTATTTTATTTCCTGTTCAGTTTTCAAAGATCATGTGCACCTCAGCAGTGCTCATCTATATTACCAAATCATTTCCAACTTGTAAACCCCTTTTTTTAAAAAAATTAAAAAAAGAAAAGAAGATTCATTCAGCTCCGTCAAACCTACTAGAATCTTCTCTCCGTCAAAATTTGTTTTTGACACTAAAAATGACTCGCGCTATCAATTTTACTGTCTGTTATTCCCTCAGAAGTATTAGTATCAATCCCAAATTCCCCAAGCCTTTAAAAAAGCTTTATTTACACTTCTATAGTACTTAAAAAAAAGCTTTTTTTCAATGACAAAAGTCACTAATTTCATTGTTTTTTTGGTAAAATAAGTTGGGTGATAAAAATGAATAAAATTTTAATAGAACAATGCAAGTATTTAGTGGATGAAACACTACCAAATATCGCAAATATATCCAATTTGATTGCCCTTTTATTTCATGAAATGGAAAACATCAATTGGCTAGGCTTTTATATTTGCGATGAAAACAAACAAGAATGTACTCTAGGACCATTTCAAGGAAAAGTTGCCTGTACACGCATACCTTATGGAAAAGGCGTTGTAGGTACTTGTGCTAAAACACAAGAAACGCAAAGAATCGAAGATGTACATAAATTTGCTGGTCATATCGCATGTGATTGTGCTTCTAATTCGGAAATCTGTATTCCGATAAAAAAAGATGACAAACTCGTTGCCATCTTAGATATCGATTCTTTTGAATTCAACAATTTCTCAATTGAAGATCAAGCTATCTTAGAAAAGATCTGTGAATTCTTTATTCCCCTTTTCTAAGTACATAAACATCTTCTAAACTCGATTCACTTTGTAGAACATCTAAACCATCTAATAAATCTCTAGATATTTCGTCATCTACAACTTGAACAATAAAAGACTTTGTCAATTGTCTTTTCGAACGAAGAAAAGCCCTTTGTACAATCGTCTTTCCCAATTGATACTCATTTGAAAGTGCCTGAACCATTAAACTCTTTTCTGGTGATACACCAACAAGAAGGTTACAGGCATTTTTTTCATTTAAAAAAGATAAACTACCATGAAAACTTAACGCATCATTGACATCCACCTTTAAAATATTTTCTTCAAAATTACCCCAATACGCAAAACTATATACAGGATGATTTGACCTGTAAACATCTTTATAACGTAAAAATAAATTTGTACAATCCTTATATATTTCACTTGGTGTATATATCACATGAAAACCAGGTAGATTCTCACGAACCTCTTTCCACTTTTCATATGGAAAATAATTATCAAGACAAGCAGGATCCAAACAAGAATAAGAGAAACAAGGCATGCATAATAAGCCCGTATCTCCGATCAATTCTTGTAGTGTTTCAATCAACATTTGACAATTTCCAACCAAGCCACTATAACGATTCAGATCTGCCTCTAATAAAACCTTGCTTCCCTTTTGAATGCCTAAATCTATAAAAATTTGTTTAAAATCTTCTTTTGTATAAATTTCCATGCCAATATTCTAACTTTTATTTGTAACTCTGGCAAGTTTTTACAGCCTTTTTCCAGTTCGAATACAAGCCTTCCATATCTTCTTTACTCTTTTCAGGAACAAACTCTCTAGAAAGTTCTACACCAAGCTCATCCTGCGTCCAATACCCACAAGAAAGCCCGGCAAGATAAGCAGCACCTAAAGCCGTTAATTCATTTGTCTTAAAGCGTTGCACTGGCATTTGAAGTAAGTCACTTTGAAACTGCAACAAGAAATTATTCGCAGCAGCCCCACCATCCACTTTCATAGAAGTAATATCAATTTGACTATCCTGTCTCATAGCCTCTAATACATCCTTTGATTGATACGCCATAGATTCTAAAGCTGCACGTACAATATGATTTTTATTGGCGCCAAAAGTTAAGCCTAAAATACTAGCCTGACACGCATCATCCCAATATGGTGCTCCAAGCCCTACAAAAGCCGGTACAATATAGACTCCATTGGTATTCTCTACACTTTCTGCCATAGCTTGTGTATCTTTTGTATTTTCAAATAACTGCATCTGATCACGAAGCCACTTCATTAAACTACCAGAGACAAAAATACTTCCTTCAAGGGCATAATCTACCTTATCACCAATTTGCCATGCCACAGTCGATAATAAACCATTATTCGATTCAACAATTTTATCTCCCGTATTCATCAACATGAATCCACCTGTACCATATGTATTCTTGATACCACCCGCATTAAAGCAACCTTGACCAAACAAAGCAGCCTGTTGATCTCCAACGACTGAACAAATCGGCACTTCTTGACCAAAGAAATGATAAGAAGCCGTCTTACAATATGCATAGGATGTAGGTTTTACTTCAGGTAAAATACATTTTGGAATATCAAACATTTCAAGCAATTCATCATCCCAAGACAAAGTATGAATATTAAAAAGTAGTGTACGACTCGCATTCGATACATCGGTAATATGAGTTAAAGATCCCGATAACTTCCATACGATCCAACTATCCATCGTACCAAATAAAACTTCCCCTTTTTTTGCCTTTTCATACACATTCGGATTCTGATCGAAAATAAAACGAATCTTACTTGCTGAAAAATAAGGATCGATACGAAGACCTGTTTTCGCCTTTACAACCTCTTCATAACCTTTCTCTTTCCAATCATCGCAAATACGCTTTGTCTGTTTAGACTGCCAAACAATAGCCGGACTTACAGGAAGTCCTGTTGAAGCATCCCATAAAACACTGGTTTCACGCTGATTACTAATTCCAATGGCAGCCACTTGTTCAGGACTGATCTTACTTTTTAAAATCACCTCGCTCATTACAGCTAAACATGCTAGCCAAATCTCATTGGCATCTTGTTCTACCCAACCTGGATGTGGGTAGGATATTGTCGTTTCTTTTTGGGCAATTTCTACCACGTTTGCCGTTTTATCAAATAATACGGCACGCGTACTTGTTGTTCCGTGGTCAATTGCTAAAATATATTTTTGCATAGAAAAAATCTCCTTATATGTCTAATTTTAATCTTTTTGTAAGCCCTTTACAAGATTTGTTAGACAAAAGAAAAGAGATGTCAAAAAACATCTCTTAGCTACGAAGTGTTGCGTTACAGTCTTTTTGAATATGTTCTAAGATTGCTTCAAACACTTGGTTGATTTCTTCATCTTTTAATGTATGAGAATCCGACTGGAATGTGATCGATAACGCTACTGATTTTTCATCTTTACTTACGTGTTCACCTTCATACACATCAAATACTTCTACATCACGAATAATCATTTCTTTATTGAAACGACCTTGTTTATTAATTATATCCACTACCTTTTGTACTGGCATTGCACGATCTAGAACGAATGCTAAGTCACGAGATACACTTGGATATTTTGATACTGGACTAAATTTAATTTTTGATTTCTTCACATCAATCAACGCATCAAAGTCTAGTTCAGCCATCACAATATTCTTACCATATTGAGGATGAATATCACCTAAAAGTCCAACACAATCTTTTCCTAACATGATCTTAGCACTGCGATAAGGATGGAAGTGTGTTGTATCCAAATCATTTTCGACAAAAGAAATTCTTTGAGCGGCAATACCAATCTGATCTAAGAAGGCTTCAATCAAACCTTTTAATGTATAGAAATCACTTGGTGTTACATCACTTGTCCAACGAGTTTGTTGCAAGTTTCCACTCATAGCGATTGCTAAATGCATTTTTGTCCCACTTACACCAGCTACATCACTCAATTCAAAGACATTGACGTCTTTGATATTACGCGCACGGTTATAAGAAACTACATCTAATAAACTTGGTAAAATGCTTGTACGAATATAACGACGTTCTTCGCTCATAGGACTTGCTAGTTCAATGGCTTCATCCTTATTGAAAATCGCATTATCTTTCTTTTCAGTACTGATCAAAGTATATGTTAAACAATCTTGTAAACCTTGGCTACATAAGAATTGACGTGCCTGACGAGTCAATTGTTGTTTATAAGTTAATTTACCTTCTGTCATAGGCATTACTGGAAGTGTACTAGGTAAACGATCATAGCCTAACATACGAATAACTTCTTCACTTAAATCGGCCATTCCTTCCATATCGGTTCTTGAACTTGGAATGTGACATGTGATAGTTGTACCTTCAACTTCTGGTTTAAAGTCTAAACGTGTAAATACATCCACAACTTCATCTAAGTTGAAGTCTGTACCCAAACGATTGTTGATTGCTTCTAAAGTACAAGAAATTGATTTTGGCTCATAAGGAACTTGTCCATATTGAACCGTTTCTTCAATATCTGTCGCATCCGCATATTCAATCAATAATTGAACGGCACGGTCCAAGGCTTTCTTACTAGCCAATGGTTCAATCCCTTTTTGGTAGCGAACACTCGCATCTGTTGATAAATTTAATCGACGAGCTGTATTACGAATCGATACATGATCAAAAATAGCACATTCAATAATCATTGAATCTGTCGTATCTAAAATTTTAGAATCATCTCCACCCATGATGCCGGCAATACCGATTGGTTTTCCTTGGTTTGTGATGACAATATCTTCTGGTTGTAATTTATAAGTTACACCATCTAAAGCTGTATATTCCTCATCAAATCCATCCGCTACAACAATACTTTGTACTGGCAATGATTTTGCATCATAGAAGTGCATTGGCTGACCTGTTTCTAACATAACAATATTTGAAATATCAACAACATTATTGATTGATTTTACACCACTCGCTGCCAATAATTCTTTCATCCATTTTGGACTTTCTTTGATTGTTAAATGATTAATCACTTTTCCATAGAATAGTGGACATTTTTCAGTTGTACTTTCAACATGTAGATTTGTAGCACCACCAACATCACTTGCCCCATCATATTCAGGAAGTTTAACTTCACGATTTAAGATGGCACCCGCTTCTTTTGCCATATTAAATGCAGCTAGACAATCATTACGATTTGGTGTTAATCCAATATCTAACACTTCATCATCTAGACCTAAATAGCCAAGTGGATCTGTATTTCCTACTGGTGCATCAGCTGGTAATACTTCAATACCATTCTTTTGATCTTCATTTAAACTAGCTGGATCTACTCCAAGTTCTAGTAATGAACAAATCATACCATTACTTTCAACACCACGAATAACTCCATTCTTGATTTCTCCACCAGGTAAAACAGCACCTGGTAATGCGACGATTACATTTTGTCCTGCAGCCACGTTTGGTGCACCACAAACAATATTGACAACTTCATTTCCAACATTGACAGTTGTACAGTGTAAATGATCACTATCTGGATGTTCTGTACAAGTCTCAACGTGACCAATCACTAAATTTGTTCCTTGCGATAAATGTTCAATACCTTCTACTTCAAAACCAGCATCTGTAATACGTTTTGCCATTTCTTCAATAGAAAGATCTTGTACATCCATAAATTGATTAAACCATTTTCTTGAAATACGCATATTTAAATCCTCCTACTCATAACGTTTGAATGTAGAATTGAATCGTTTATCATTTGTATAGAAATGACGAATATCATCAATACCATATTTCAACATCGCAACACGCTCAATACCTACACCGAACGCAAAACCACTACATTTTTCTGGATCATAACCAGCCATTTTTAATACGTTTGGATGCACTTCACCAGCACCTAGAATCTCGATCCATCCAGTACCTTTACATGTAGGGCATCCTTTTCCGTTACAAATGTGACACGAAACATCCACTTCTACACTTGGTTCTGTAAATGGGAAATAACTTGGTCTAAAACGAATCTGACGGTCTTGACCAAATAATTTTTTAGCCATAAATTCCAAAGTTCCTTTTAAATCCGCTAATGTTACTTTTTCACCAATAACTAAACCTTCCATCTGCATGAACTGGTGAGAGTGTGTCGCATCATCATCATCTCTACGGTATACCTTACCTGGACATACAACTTTAATTGGTAAATTTGGTGCACTTTCTTCTAATACAACCATCTGAATGGCAGTCGTATGTGTTCTCAACAAACGATTTGGATCAATATATAAAGAATCCTGCATATCACGTGCTGGGTGATCCTTAGGAATATTCGCTCTTTCGAAACAATATTCATCATCGACAATATCGTCACCTTCAATAACTTGGTAACCTAAACCAATGAATAGATCTTCAAGTTCTTGACGCACCAAATTTAATGGGTGCGCATTTCCTAATTCTGGTTTACGACCTGGCAAAGTAATATCGATCTTTTCAGATTCAATTTTTTTCTGCATTTCTAAAGCCGCCAATTGTTCTTTCTTTTCTTCAATCATCTTAGAAAGATCTTGTTTCAACTGGTTGACCTTTTGTCCAAAGATGGGTTTTTCTTCTTTTGACAAATCCTTCATACCCTTCATCAACTCTTGAACAGGTCCTTTTTTTCCTAGATACAAGACACGTAAATCGTTCAATGAAGATGAATCTTTAACATCTTGAATTTTTTGTGTAGCTTCCTGCAAAAGCTCTTCGATTGTTTTCATGTTGTTCTTCCTTTCCCTAAAAACAAAAAAAGACGACGCAAGAACGACTTTTTGCCGCGTTACCATCTTGCTTCGTCTTGATAGACACACTTAATTGACCATGATAACCGTATGAAACGGAAGAGGTTTTAACTCTTACTCAAAGGTGAATTCACTATCCCTACTCATATAAACCTTTCACCAATTGGTTTACTCTCTTTTCTAAGCGCTAAATAGCTACTATGTCTTCTCATTGCTTTAACAGTTCAAATTATATCGAAGTCCATGTTTTTTTTCAAGCCGAAGTATGGTAATATTTTTTTATGATTCAATCAATAAACAATAAGAAAATAAAAGAATATGCTAAACTCATCCAAAAAAAAGAGAGAGATAAGACAAATCTATTTCTAGTTGAAGGCGAACATATGGTTAAAGAAGCATTCAACGCAAATGCTCTACAAGAATTATTTATCCTTGAAGGAATTGAATGTCCAGTAGATTTTAACTATGAAACAGTTACGCAACAAGTCTTAAATAAATTGTCAAATCAGAATTCAAATTCAAAGATGATTGGTGTATGTAAAAAACTAAACTTAAA
Source organism: uncultured Holdemanella sp. (assembly GCF_934754935.1). Lineage (GTDB taxonomy): Bacteria > Bacillota_I > Bacilli_A > Erysipelotrichales > Erysipelotrichaceae > Holdemanella. The sequence goes on from NZ_CAKVJB010000059.1 coordinate 7,128, forward strand.
ACTAGAAAAAGAAGAAAACATTCTATTACTAGATAATGTACAAGATCCAGGCAATGTAGGAACGATTTTAAGAACCGCCCACTCTTTTGGCATCGACTGCATTTATATGTCAAAAGGCTGTGCCGATATTTACAACCCAAAAACGATTCAATCCAGTCAAGGTGCACTTTTCTATATTCCTGTGACTCAAACGGATTTAGTTGAAGAAATTAAACAACTTCAAAAAAGAAACATTAAAGTTTACGCCACAGCCCTACATGACAATCACAAAGATCTTCAAGATATTAAGCCTAGTAAAAAATATGCGATTCTTGTCGGCAATGAAGGTCAAGGTGTTCGTAAAGAATTAATTGATTTAAGTGATCTCATTGTCAAAATTGAAATGGAAACTTTTGAAAGTTTAAACGTGGCCATTGCCACATCCATTTGTATGTATACATTTAAATACGCAAAAGGGGCTGTAACGAGTAAGTGAATTTTATCGCTTATGGAGTTCAGCTCCTCTCTTTTTGTTTTATAGCTTGTA
>NZ_CAKVJB010000060.1 GCF_934754935.1 uncultured Holdemanella sp.
ATTTTCCATAAAAAAAAGAGGAGCACATTTTTTGTGTTCCCCTCGAAGCCGTCATTTCTTAACTTAATGACATTGCTAAACTTTTTCTTTTTTTCATTGACTTTTATATGGATATTGCATATCATATTAGATGGCTAAACTCTGGCCTTTTGAGCCCCGGTAAACGCTCAAATCAAGGAGGAAATTAGATATGCGTCAAACTACTATGGCAAAACCTGCCGATGTAACACGTACATGGTATGTAGTTGATGGAAACGGACAAACTTTAGGACGTTTGGCTTCAACATGTGCTCATGTATTGAAAGGAAAACACAAACCTACATATACACCAAATGTTGACTGTGGTGATTATGTAATTGTGATCAATGCTGACAAGGTCGAAATGACTGGAAACAAGTTGAATACTGAAAAGTATTACAACCACTCTGGATACTTTGGAGGTATGCGTGTGCGTACAGCTAAAGAAATGAAAGAGAAATACCCTGTTGAATGGGTTGAAAGAGCAATCAAAGGTATGTTACCTCACACTAAATTAGGTGATGTACAACGTGGACACGTATTCGTATACGCTGGTAGCGAACACCCACATGCTGCTCAAAAGCCTGTTGAATTGAAGGTAAGAGGATAAGGAGGAATAGAATATGAAAAAATCTAACACTGTTCAATATCATGGCGTTGGACGTCGTAAAAAATCTGTTGCTCGTGTCTTTTTACGTCCAGGTACAGGTAATATCGTAGTCAACGGAAAAACTTTGGAAGAATACCTTCCATTGGAAACTTTACGTATGGTTGTTAAATCACCATTAGAAATCACTAACACAGTTGATCAATTTGATGTGATTATCAACGTACAAGGTGGAGGATACACTGGTCAATCTGGTGCTATGCGTCACGGAATCACTCGTGCTTTAATGGAAGCTAGTGAAGACTACCGTCCAGTATTAAAAGCTGCAGGATTCGTTACTCGTGACCCTCGTGCTAAAGAACGTAAAAAATACGGTCTTAAAGCAGCTCGTCGTGCTCCACAATTCTCTAAACGTTAGTCAGAACATACTTTTGACTACTCTGCAAAGAGATTCAAAACCACTCAAACCCTTTATATATGGGCTTTGGGTGGTTTTTTCTATTTCTGTGAATCGTTGTGAATAGTGCTGAAAAGTATATTTAAGCACGCATACAGCACGCTTATAAGTAGCAAAATTAACTTCTCAGTTATCGAAAAGCACGCACAAAACGTAATTTTACAAGAAAAGCAACAGCGGATGCTGATGCGTTTAATAGTTTTAATCTTACTAATTTTTGATTATGTAGCTTGGTTTTTATTTAGCAACCAATCCCTGATATCAAAGATTTCAATTCCTTCATATGAATACTTTGGATGACCGGTTTTGGCGATGATAATCTTTGGATATGCATCCTTGATCTGTAAAAGAGGCGCATATTCTCTTTTGAATGTTTCCTCTTCAGTGATATTGTCACTTACCTGAATATAGATTTTTTCACTACCTCTTTGGGCAACAAAATCGATTTCTTTCTGATAAAGCTTTCCAACATAGACATCATAGCCACTACGTAATAATTCAAGACAGACCATGTTTTCATATACTCTGCCATAATCCATGTTTCTTGTACCAAGCACAGCATAACGTATATCAATATCACTTAAATAGAACTTTTCTATGCTTTCAAGATATTTCTTTCCACGGATATCGTAGCGCTTGATATCATAGAAAACAAAGGCGTTGCACAGGTATTTGATATATTTTCCAATGGTGACATGATTGGTTGATATGTTCTTTTCGGATAGCATATTGCTGATCCTGCTTGGTGAGGTCAGGTTTGATATATTGTCCATAAGGAATTCACTTAAGCGCTGTAATACTTGAGTATCTGGCAGGGAATACTTCTGCACAGGGCCTCTTGTAACAATTGTTTCATAGACTTCCTTGATATAATCCTTCCTGTCTTTTTCGGTGTTGTAGGCATAGGACCCAGCTAATCCACCTTTGATGGTGTAATCTTCAAATAGCTTTTCTATGTCGTGGTTGTTGTCGTAGTAATTACAATATTCTTTGAAACTGAATGGATAGACATGAATTTCAATATAACGACCGGTAAATAGAGTGGCTAAATCTGCACTTAACAAAAAAGCGTTGGAACCGGTGATATAGATATCATATTTTCTTTTTGAATATAGGCTATTTACAGCCAGTTCAAAATTTGGACACATCTGCACTTCATCAATGAAAAGATAATTCGACTTTCCTTCCACATATCGTTTTTCAACATAGGCATGAAGCGCATGATACTCTTTCAGGTGTTCAAATGAAAGATCCATAAAGTCAATAAAGATAACGTTGATATCATTAAAGTTGTCTTTCAGATATTGGATATACTCCTGCATCAATATTGACTTACCCGATCTTCTGATACCGGTAATAACTTTTATATCAGGCGTATCCTTCAGATTCTTTATTCGATTCAGATATTCAGTTCTTTCAATGGTTTTCATAGTGTTGCCTCACTTTCAAAAAATAAAAATTTTTAAATTTTTGAAAGTGGATAGTATGTTTTTAGCTATTATAACTATGTCAATGATTCCAAAGAAGCAAACGAATTTGTTTTCCAATGACTATAATTCGTTTATTTCTCTTGTGTCACTGATTACCAAAGTCATTAGCTGATCATCGTTGTCAATCGAACGCCACTCCTATACAGGTTGTTGTTTCGTACTGGAAATGAATGTTTGGAAGTCATTGTTGGAACACCAGATGCTTTGGGTGAACTCAAAGTGTTGATTGCCAAATTATTTGAATATGAAAACTAATAATCAAGTTAAATTAAAAGAAAAAGACCACAGCCAGCGGTAAGCTGATTCTGGTCAACAGCGTTCGCAAAACGTGTAGCCACAGAATGAAATTCTGTGCTCAAAGAGGCTTTGGAGAACTGCACTCAACAAGTAAGTGGAAAGGAAAATTGCAGAGTACGGTTCGGTGTGTATTAACGCCTTTGTGACCAACTATTAGTTTTTGATATGTTTGTGATACCTGTGCAGTTGCAAGTAGAGATACACATGTGTGTCTGCAACAATGCGGTGTTTGATCATATTCGAATCGAACCATAAATGGATTCCAGTAGCTGTCGTAATAGTTACGATACGTAAAATGTTTTTGATCTGGCGTGTGAAATACATAATTACATTGCCTCGATTGAAAATGATATGATAGATAATAAGCATATATTACCAAATAATCTAAATAGATTATGTTTTCTTAATTAAATATTGTGTATTGAATGAATCTAAATTAACAATTAAAATTAATTATAGTAAATACAAGTCATATGACATAATGTTTGGTTTATGATTTAAGGTGTATATATAAAGAAAACGAACCATCATTTGCATTGGAAATAAAGGTGAGAAATGTGTCAAATAATATAAACAGGTCATTGATTGGCAATATTTTAAAGAGCATTCGGACAGAGCAAAAGATTCCTATAAAAAAAGTTGCACAGAATATGGATGTGAGTGAAGCTACAATTTCACAATTTGAAACTGGTAAGAATAAACCAACAAATGAGAAGATTACTTTATTTACAGAAATATGTGGCCAAACATTTAATTTTGATTTGGATAGAGATCTAATTGTAAATCATGTATATGATATTTATGATTTGTATACAGATTTAAAAAAAGAAGAGTTGAATGAAACTATTAAAATAGTAAAAGATACACATAATATTGCTTGTTCTTATGCCAGATTTGAATATTATCTGATTCTGTATATGGATGCTATCATTAATCAAAAAGAAGTGGATACAGCTTTATATAAAAGGATTATTGAATTAGGAAAGAATAACTTTTCGGTTAGGGAATTATTCATTTATTACGATATAATGGCATTAGAGAAGATATATTCGAATGAAATAAAAGAAGCATTAGGATACTTAGATAAGGCGTTATCTAATAAGGGTAATCATTTAATGATAAATTACCATTATTGCAGTATTTACTTGGATTTAGGGTATTTTAATTTGGCACAGCAGTATATTCATAAGAGTTTAAAAATGGCAGTTCAGCAATTGTCTTTCGATCGATTATATTATTTGTTGTTGAATCAAGGCGTACTTTACATGTATACATCTCGTTATGATGAGGCAAATGAGCTGTTTTTAAAACTATTAAATGAATCCATTAAAAGACAAAACGAAATCATGAAGTATTGTATTTTATCAAATTTAGTTTTTACTTCGCTGATTCAAAAAGATATAAAAAGCGGATTTGATTATCTAAACAGAATCGATGAACGATTTACAGATGACTTAGATTTAAAAATGTATAAATGTCTTCTATACTATTTTGACCATGAATATACGAAAGCAAAAGAGTGTATTGCTTCTTTTTTAAGAGATGTAAAGGATTCAAAATATCATAAGAATTTTATCCGTGCTTTAAAATATATGATGGATAATAAACCTATGAAAGCCATTGATAATTTTGAAACCTGTTATCAAATCGCATTAAAAAATGGACAATATGATAGAGCAATTTTTGTTTTAAAACAATTGAATGAGTTATATCTTGATCATGGATTACAAAATAAATTAAAAAAAGTGAAAGAATTACAAGAAAACTTCTACAAGATGTCATATGCGAATCAAATAATTGAAGATATAGGGCTAAAACTTAATTAAAAAATTTGGATTGTTTTTTTCAGGGTGTTTGTATATATTGAATTTAGAAGAGCTCTTTTAGAAGAAAGGATATTTGAAATGAAACAATCACTTTATAATTATTGTTTTAAAAATGAAGACAATATAATCATATTCAATGCAAGAATTAATGCATTGGCAAAGCTAAGTCTAGATGAGTATGAACAATAAAAAAAGTGATTTAGATACAAAAAACACAATTACTAAAATTTTATAATAAGAAAGAGGGTGTCTTAAATGAAAAAATATGTGGATGCATTCCTTGTGATCATAGGATTATTAATTATTGTTGGGACAGTAATCTGTTATTTATTCTATAATTTAAACTCAACTACAATGTATGCCATCTGTGGAATTGTTTTAGTAATAATGGTTTTATTACTATATATTAGAAACTATAAGAACAATCATTATGGTGGCAAATTCAAAAATGATTTTCCTGATGCACATTAATCCAATTATTATTGATTCTATGTGTGAATTAAGTTTTCTCAATAAAAGAGTACCACTTGTTGTGGTGATACTCTTTTGACTGTTTATTTCTCGTTTTCAGCAACATAGATACACCCAATATTTATTGGAACATTTAGTGCGTTGGCACAGAATGGTGGATCTAATAGTGAAATTGTTTCTTTAAGTGAAGAAGTTATTGCGTATGAAGATACCATTCGTAAATATGCAAAAGAATATGATATTGAGGATTATGTCACATTATTACAGGCAATTATGATGCAGGAGTCAGGAGGAAAAGGGAATGATCCAATGCAGGCAAGTGAGTCAGGGTACAATACAAAATATCCTAGAGTACCTAATGGAATTACAGATCCTGAGTATTCTATTGAAGTGGGAACACATACTTTTCTGATTCTTTAAAAAAAGCAAAAGTAAAGGATTCATCCGATATAGAACGTATATATTTGGCTTTACAGGCATATAATTATGACTCTGGCTATATTGAATGGGCAATTCGTAATTTTGGTGGATATTTTAAATATAATGCATAACAGTTTTCTGACAATAAAAAACAAGAGTTAAATGTATTTGGGTATGGAGATCCTTCTTACGTTGATCATGTTATGAGATATGTAGGGATTACTTTTAGAGGAGGCACAAATCGACTTTTAATTATCTAGAAGCCTGGGTGATAAAGAATCTTTATGCATAGACCGGATTATATGGACAATGTATATGGTTTGCCTGGGGAAGATTCTATGAATTATATGGCTATGATCCTGACTTTAGCGGTGATGGAAGCAGTTGCGTGAAGGAATTGGTGGCAGCACATCCAGATAAATTTGAACGATCTTCTTCACCAAAAGCTGGTGCAGTGTTCTCTGCTATTGGACACAACCATGTGTGGATAGTTATAGCAGTAAAAGATAATACTATAACTGTTCAAAAAGGCAATTTGGATGGTATTACAAATACATTTCAAGATGCAAAAAAGGATTGGCAAACAAAATTTTATACTTTAGACCAATTAAGATCTATATATGGTGGAGTGGTGTTTGCTAATCCTAAATAAAAGTATGATTTTCACAGTACCTCGATTGAAGATGACATGATAGATAATAAGAATATATTACCAAATAATATAAATATGCTGTATTTTCTTAATTAAATATTACGTATTGAATTGAGTATTCCGCTATCTGAAGTCCATGCAATACGCTACAGAAGTCCACATAATCCGTTAAAGAAGTCCATTTTT
>NZ_CAKVJB010000061.1 GCF_934754935.1 uncultured Holdemanella sp.
TGGGATTACTGCAGAACTTCAATGATTCCCATTGGAAAGAAATATGGAATCGATGCCGTATTTGCACTAACGAAAGCTGAGGATGTTTTTCATGGAATCGAAAAATGTCTTTATTCGGATGGAGAAACGATTCATTTTAAAAAGCGTGGAGATCTTCCATGTATTCGTGCTAAACAAACAAAATGTGGAATTGTTTTAAAGCATACAGAACAAGATTTGATATTTAAATTAAGAAACATCAGATTTGGTGTAAATATCAAAGACCGCTATGAACAAGAGGAAGTGGATGCTGTATTGTATTATTTGAAGAATACAGAATTAATGGATTCTATAGCGGCAAATACATATAAGGAAACTGATATCTGTGTTTCAACATACAGACCTTGTTACGTGAGTCTTGTATGTAAAAAGATTCGTGGTAAGTTAAGAGTCTATGTACATATCACAATCGAAGGTTTATCTAAACCAAAGCAAGATCGTTTTGGCAATTTTAAACACAACAAAGGAAAAGGCATTGTTGGATGTGATATTGGAACACAGACAATTGCGTATACAACAGAATCGAAAGCGGGGTTAAAGAATCTTGCAGAAAGAGGAAGTTCGATTGAAGTCAATGAACGAAAAGAAAGACTAATCTATCGTGCAATGGACAGAAGCCGTAGAGCAACGAATCCAGACAACTATAATGAGGATGGAACTATCAAAAAAGGAAAGAAGAAGTGGACATACTCGAATCGCTATAAGAAATTGAGAACGAAACATACAGAGCTATGCAGAATCAATGCGACCAATCGACATTTAGCTATCAATGAAGATGTGAATGAATTAAGAAGTTTAGGGGATGTTTTTGTGACAGAGCCAAAGAATGCCAAGAAACTGCAGAAGCGTGCAAAAACTGGAAAGCGAAAGAAAAGATTTGGAAGATCTATAAAAAATAGATGTCCAGGCTATTTTCAGAGTCAAGCTAAAAGAAAGTTCAGAATCTATGTTGAAGTACCAAATGACTATAAGGCAAGCCAGTATGATCATACGAGTGATACATATATCAAAAAATCGTTGTCACAAAGAATGTATAAACTAAGTGATGGAACAATGGTACAAAGAGATCTATATTCGTCTTTTCTTTTGTATTGCATCGATCTAAATACAAACAAAATCGATAAGAACAAGTGTATTCATGAATTTGAGAAACAGTATAAAAATCAAAATGAAACGATAGAATATATCCAGATGAATCAGATCAAAGTCATGAACAGTGGAATAAGAGTAAATTAAATACATGTTAAATTGGGAGATTGACTATGCTTCCATGTAGAGATACAGAAAACAATCGTTAATGTGCTAAATGTAGTGCTTGATTGTAGAGTTCACTGCTCCAACAGAAAGACAGGAATCCAAAGTTTGAAAATAATGTACGATTTCTGCATAATGTTGTCAGTTAAGAACCCTCACTGCTTGCGGTGAGGAGTAGTCAGTGAATAAATAAACTACAGGTGATATATAATATGTAAAGAGTTACAGTAAAAAATACACGTTTACATTGCTATGTAAAATAATTTCAGTTAATCTATAAATATACATAGTTACTAGTTACTTTGTCGTGTATGATGTGCTGCTACTAAAAAGAAAGTTGGATGAGAAAGATGAAAAATGTAGTTGAGGTGAAAAATGTAGTTAAGAGTTTCAAAGATAAAATTGTATTAAATCATGTTTCTTTTAGTATGAAACCTGGTGAAATAGTTGGCTTTGTTGGACAAAATGGTGCAGGAAAAAGCACACTAATGAAATGTATGTGTAATTTGATAAATATGGATGAAGGAACTATTTCTATATGCGGAGAAGATGTAGTTAAACAAAGGGAAAAAGCATTATCATATGTATCATGCATGATTGAAGGTCCTGGATTATTTGAAAATATGACAGGTAAAGAAAATCTGGAATTAATGGCCACTTTAAATCATGCTTCAAAAGAAAAACTGCATGAAATGATGGAGTTTACTCAGATTGGTTCTCAGCTGAAAACTAAGGCAGTATCCCAATATTCCATGGGCATGAAACAAAGAACAGGTTTAGCTGTGGCTTTAATGAAAGAACCTAAAGTATTATTACTAGATGAACCAATGAATGGACTGGATGCTACGGGGATTCAAGGCTTACGTGAAGAATTGATACGCTTGGCCAAGGAAAAGAATGTAGCTTTACTAATTTCAAGTCATCAGTTAGGTGAAATTGAAAAGATGGCAGATCGAATCATAGGTATCCATTTTGGGAAAATCAAAGAGATTTCCATGGAAGAAAAAGAAAATGTATATGTATTAGAAACGGATAGAAAAATACCAGATCAATCAGACTTGCAAATCATAGAACAAACAGGAAATACCTATAAATTGGAAGTGAATTCTGTTATGGAAGTACTTTCGAATTTGGAAAAGCAAGGGGTTCAAGTGAAGAATATTACTCAAATACACAAAACATTAGAAGATGTATACAACGAGTTTATTCAAGAGGCATCATTATGATGTACGAACTTAAAAAGTTTATCTTTAATAAACGAAATGTCGGTGTATTTGGATTTCTAGTATTCTTTCTCGTTTGTTTTATAGGTTACAACGTTTATATGGATAAACACTATAATGAATCTCAAATCAAAATCTACCAAAAGGCCTATCGAATTTCTGAAAACAGAATGGATGAAGCAGGAAGTGAAGAAGAGTCTGAATTTTGGAAAAAGGTGTATCGCAATGCGAGTGGTCTGATCCACTTTTACTACAACAGTGAAAATAAAACAGATGAATTTATAGAATCAAAATTGAGCTGGAATCATTTGATGCTGCAGGCAAATAATGAGGGGTATATCATCAATGATTTTGAGAAAAGAGATGTTCAAACTTTGCAGAATGAAACAAAGCAGTTGAAATATCTAAAGAAGAATCATATTGAAATGTTGAATAGTCCATATGAACCTAATACTTTTAATATATTCAATGAACTGTTTAATCAAAAACTGTATTTAGTTGTCATGTTGATCCTATGCATATTATTATGCGATATATTCGGTTTGGAAATGGAAAGTGGGTTTTATAAAAACTTATATGTTTCAAGAATTTCAAAGCAAAAAATACTGTTGAATAAGATGAAGTTTTCATTGGTTGCAGCTGTTTTTTTGATAATAGTGATGTTTTTGATTATCGTTCTTTCTGGATTGATTTTTGGAATTGGAAATTGTGATTATCCATACTTTTACTTTAATCAGATGTATACAGTGAAAGAGATTGTTGCAAAAAGTATTATTCTATTAGTTATAGAAAGTGTATTTGTGGTAGGTATATCTGCATTGTTATTTACATTCAGTTTAAATAATGGATTTATTGTAGCTGTAAATCTAATTCTATACGCACTTTTCTTTGTCCTAGGAAATGTAACAGGCTATTCTAGATTCTTTGTGTATATTCCGTTTTTACATATTGATTTTGTGAACCTGATTATCCATAAGCAGGTTGTCCTGGCTGCTATTATAAGCTTGGTGTATTTTCTGTCTTGTAGTTTGATTTCATTACAATGTTTTAAAAAAAGAGAGCTGGTGAGATAAATGTGGACTTATGTGCTTTTCAATATCAAATCTAATTTAAAAAGGAAAGAAAATCTGATTCTAATTGTACTATTCATCATTTGTGAGATTGCTTTGTTGTTTATTTTGAATACAAAATCATTTACGGAAAGTCCATATCAAACATCACTAGGCATTAGTATAGCAAGTGTTTCACAAAAGAATGATCCCAAACTTTACCAAGAATTCATGGATGAAGTAAATTTGATACGTCAGACCATTGATAAGGGTGAGCAGGATGGAAAAGAAAAAAATTGGAAGTCATATTGTGAATATAAAGTAAAGGTGAGTGTGTTAGAAGCACAGTGGTATATGGTGACTTCGAACATGCCTAATGATTCCTATTTTGAACATGCAGATGTTCTAGAAGAATTAAGGAAGGAATATGGATTACCTGATTTGTCGCAATACGAGAAATTAATTGTACAAAAATCAAATGATATTAATTTATATTTTTGTTCAATGCAGCAGGCTCGTTACTTTGACTACTTGCTAAAACATGATCTTACTCCAATAACATATTCATATGTGGATGCATCCAGTGTTTCACTACAGATAGCTCGATATATATTGCCTGTAGTTTTACCTTTGCTGGTTGGACTTCTATTGTTTCAACAAAAAGAAAGACGAGCAAAGACAGAAAAAACAATTCTAACTATTTCTGGAGTAAAGAAAAAATATGTAAGATGGAATTTAATTTCTGACGTGCTTTTTGTTCTGTTGGTTGTTTTCTTGCCTATTTTAGTTTATATGATAGTTCTTGTACCTTTTAAAGGTGTATCGAATCTGATCTATCCGGTTTTATATTATAAGCCAGGATTTACTGGTTTTCATTATTGGGATACACAAGGATTGGATCATATTGAGCTTGTGGCAAGTGGACTAACGAATATGAGTGTCAATCAGTTTACAACACCAGGAATGGAATTGATGCCATTGTGGCAATGTACACTATTTGTAGCATTTGGACTTGTGCTGTCTACAACGTTTTATGTCCTATTCATAACTGTATTATCTAAACTTATGAAAAACAAATACTTATCTTTGCTTGTATTTTTAGTTGTCTTGGGTCTTTGTTCTTTTGCATCGCCATTAGGAAACATGCAGAAGATCAATACATTCAATCCAATGTCATATAGAGATTTTGGGATGAATCTATTAGGTACTAGTTATTTTGGATATTTTGCGGGAATTGTAATTATTGGACTATATAGTGTGATTTTGTACTTAGTTTTGAAGTGGTGTGCTAAGAAAGTGCATGTTTAATATATCGGGATGAAACAATATGAAAATATAGATTATTAATGTAAAAACATACATTAATGATTGAAAATAATTACATTTGTGTTAGAATCTCTTATAAAGAAGGTGATACGTATGTTTAAAAGCTTAACATTTCTTTGGAAGTATGCGTGGAATGTACAAAAGAGCTATTTGGTTTGTTTGATTTTGTATCAAATAACGAATACGATCCCACCTTTATTGATTATGTTTTTTCCAAAGGTTTTGTTGGATGAACTAATGGGGAAAAATCGAATTTCATATTTACTTACATATATCATTATCTTTTCAATTGTGATTTTCTTAATGAAGTTTTTAAGCGATTTTTTGAAGAATACGGCTTTCTATAAGCGATGTATTATTTTAGAAAAGTTTCAGGTGGAATTAAATACAAAACTTTCTAAAGTGGATTATGCGTGTTTGGAAGATCCAGAGTTTTTAAATTTGAAACAGAATGCGGAAAAATTTTTATATGCGAATGGACAAGGATTTAGTTTTGTATTAGATCGAGCGATGGAAATCATTAGTAAAGTGATGATTTTCGGAACAGTGATTTGGATCATAGCTTCATTGAATAAAGCAGTGTTGCTTGTGTTTTTGTGCCTAGCATTTCTAAATAGTAAAGCGCAGATGCGATTTAAGAAGGCCTATGCCAAATTGGAAATGGAGAAAAATCCGAAGGAAAGAGAATTGTCTTATTTTATGAATGTGTTTTCGGATGTAAAGTATGGCAAGGAAATTCGAATGAATCAAGGTCAATATGTATTGATGGATTTTTTAAAAGGTTGTTTACATAAGCTTTGGAAGTTTTATAAAAATCAGATGTATATTATGGATAAATCCGATTTCTTTATGCATCTTATGGATTTTTTTCAAAGAATTGTTTCCTATGTGTATATGGTTTTTATGGTATCAAAAGGGTTTATATCCATCGCTAATTTTACGTTATATATTAATGCCATTGCGACATTTACAACTTCTATGGATGAAGTGATCGATAGTGTGAATGATATAAATCAATATAGTTATTATTTTGAAGCTGTTGAGAAATTTATGAATTTGCCTATGGACATATATGATGGCAAGATCAACCGTAATATGCCTTCTCATTTTGAATCGTTAGAGTTTAAGAATGTTGGATTTAAATATCCAGGTAGTGATAAGTGGGCCTTAAAGGATATTAATTGCCTTATGAAGAGTAAGGAAAAGATTGCAGTGGTTGGAGAAAACGGTGCGGGTAAGACTACGTTTATTAAATTAATTTGGGCGCAATAAATTTGGATGGGGTTAGGTGAATTTGCTCTCCAAGAATTTAAGGGGCGGCATATACCCCAAAACGGTT
>NZ_CAKVJB010000062.1 GCF_934754935.1 uncultured Holdemanella sp.
TCCTTCTGTAGCTATTTTTTTTGCCACTTTCTTTTCGATTTCTTTTTCCCACGTTTCATATCTACTCATAAGCGCTACTTTTTCTTCACTCGCCCTTATATCATCATAGTAAACATGTATATTTGTTTCCTGACCATATAATTGTTTTTTTACTGTCGTTCCATAAACTCCATGTTCACCTATATAATATCCTTCTAACGACTGTACTGCCGCTCCATATTCTTCTATTATTTCCTGACATATTTTCTGATTTTGTTTCATCATCAGAATATATTCATACCCTTTTGATCTCAATGCCTTTATATTCTTTTCCGATATATATCCACGGTCCATTAGGACACCTAGTCTTTCGTGTCCAAACTCCTTCGCCTCTTCTAACATCAATCATCGGAAATGAATTACGGAATAATTCTACACGAAACATATTATCGAACTCCTGAAATCTAGGTTTCGGAAGTCCATACTCTTCAGCAGCATTCAGAATTCTTTTTATTCCACTTCCCCATGCCTCAACAAGTCCCATTTGGCTAAATATATTGGCAATGCCTTTATTACGAATTTTCGGATGACCTGAATCACAGCATGAATGACCGTGAACGAAAATTAAGCCCAATATGGAATATATCTTCTCATTTTTACTGCAGCATTTTCATCTGACAGCTTAATATAACCTGCTTCTATAGAGTTTGAAAAAATTCTTGAAGAATAAAAATATTATGATAAGAAGTTTCAGCCAAAAATCACTTCTGAACAAACCTGGTTTACAATCACATTAATGGACGTGGCTTATACTAGCAATGAAAAACCACTTAATGTCACACCTAAATTGTTTTATAACATCATTTTAAATAATCCGGAGATTAAACGGCCTAGTATCTGTAAAATCGCTGAAATTACTGATGGAAGTGCAAAAAGTATTATTCGTGAGTTGTCAAAAAAACAGCTTATCCATTTCATAGGATCACCTAAAAACGGTGGATACCATATTATCTCTGAAGAGTAATAATTCCAGTAAATGGTCCAGTAAATCTTATTATATAATATAAAAGAAATACACATTCAATTTCTCATCAGGAACAAGTTCTCTATATTATTAATATCATTTTAGTAACAAAACAACCCATAAGCATATAAAATCGCCTTATATAAGGCGCTTTTATATGTATAACTCATAAACTTTAGATATTGTTTAACTTAATGACATTGTCTCCTATTTTTATTTATACTTCTATCACACTAAACTCTTTATATTCGTTTCGATACAAATGATCTGTAAAAACAATTGTCTTTCCAGATTTCTTCAGATATTCAAAGATTTTTTCTCTAAGTTTAGAATCCACACTCATAAAATTATTATCTATTAAGATGATTTTTGCATCGGTTAATAGCGTTCTCATTAACACCATTCTAAACTGTTGACCTCCAGACAAATTATCATTTCCAACGTGTTCATTTAAAATGTCTTCTAAAAATGAATTATCATAATCCGCAGCTTGATTTAAACAAATATTTTCCTTTTTAGATACATCCATCAAATGATAATTCTCTGGTAACATGACAGAATCCGGCAACTGTGTATTTATATATTCTAAGCTCATACTTTTTCCTGATCCATTTTTTCCAATCAGAACATTGATTGTATTATATTCTATTTTTGACAATATAGAATCATCTATAGAAATTCTCTTTCTTTTTTTATTTTCAATTTTCTTATAGAAATCTTGAATATATACTTTCGTACTTTGTAATGAAACTATCAATGTACTCATATAAGTAGCTAAAGAGGATAAATCAAATGAATATGTAATAAATAATACATATGCACCAGGTGATAATGTTTTAAAATACATATACCAGAAAATAATAACCATCAAATTACAGTCTGTTACAGCACTTGAAAAGGTAGAGAATAAGCCTTTAAATACAGAAAATTTAAATCCTATATATATTTGTTGATTTACAATTTCATCTAGGTTATTCGAATAATCATCTTCCTTCCCGCTCACACGAATCCTTCTAGAATCGTTTAATAAATTTAACAATTCTTCAGAAAATCTATTACTATATTCTTTTGATTGAATCGAGTATTTCTCTACTCTTTTTTTAATCAATGAATTTAAACCAATCGCTAGTATTGGAAATAAAGTAACAAATGCAGCTAAACTTATATCAATACGTCCTAAAATAACAATCACAATAATTCCATATATTAAGTTGCATGCTGTATCAATCATATATGAAATAGTTCCAACAATTTCGTTCACATCTTCATTCAAAGCATTTATAAATTCACCCTGTTTCGCTTCAATCTCAGATTGTTCTAAAGCAGCATAAGCTTTTTTATACATAAAGTTTGCCCATTTATGTTGAGCCGTTATATCAACTTTGGCACCAATCAAAATACAGACGATTCGAATCAGCACCAAACCACATACGCAACAAGCAATAAAGATTGTATTATCGCCATCAAAGTATGTTTGAATCAACAATCCAATCAAAATAGGAAGATTATGTGCAACAAACCAAATCGCAACATCAAGAAAAAAGTAAAGTTTACTCGATTTAATAACATCAATCATATTTACAAATCCTCCATGGATATAGTCGAATCACAAAATTCTATGACTTCTTTTTCATGCGTAACTACAATTATGATTTTTTTCATTTCTTTAAATTTAGAAAATGCATTTTTTATCTTATCCATATCCACATAACTAAAAATTTCATCCAATATAATGACTGACTTTTCACTTCTTAAAGCTTTATACAAGTATAAATACTGCAATTGCCCTTTCGATAATTCATCATTCAATGTATAGCCCAAGTCTTTTTCAATCTTTTCTCGACTATATCTATGATATGGATCTACGATTTCATATGGATTCACATTCTTTTCATTCTGTCCAATATACTCTATTTCCTTTAACGTTTCTTTTTCTTTATATTCATTCAATCCTACATTGTTTATGTATATCGTCCCTGTCTGTGGCTCGTATAAATGTGCAATTAAGTTAATTAATGTTGATTTACCACTACCACTAGGACCAATCAACCCATATATATTTCCATTTTCAAAATGTAATGAACAATCCTTCAAAACAAGATTCTCATTGTATCCAAAATGAACATGATCCAAATCGATACAACAAATATTACCATTCAATAATTTTGTTCCAAAATGTAACTTACTCTTAATTTTCAACAATGCGAATACTCTTTCTTGCGCCTTCTTTGCAGATGGAACATTCTCCATTTGCGTACGTAATTCATAAATCGGGTCATCTAATAAATCAATATAATAAACAAACAAATAAATAAAACTTAAATTTATATTTTGTGTACATCCAATCAATAAAACTATAAATTTAATCATACCAAAACTAAAAATCGTAGAAATCCACAATTGATAAGATATAAATCCAGAAATCAAATCTGACTTAAAAGCAAATTGAATGAATGTATTTAGCTTCTTTTCCAAATAAGATTCCCTATTAATTTTTTTCAGCTCTGTCATCATTAAATAACACGTTGAAAACATATCAAATAAATTTTGATAAGCTTGCTTCGTTTGCGCCCACTTAACTTCAGAAACTTTATTAATCCAACGAAATACAATAAAAAGAAAAATTAACATAACAATAAGCGAAACACCTATTATCCATGACTTTATAAATGCGATACATACCACCCCTAAAAGAAATAAAATATCTTTCAATAAAGTCATTAGAAACACTAAATAAAATTCAATAACTTGAGAACTATCATTTTCTACTGTTTGTGTTAATTCACCAACACTCCTCTTCAAAACATCCTCATAGTCCATATAAACCAGATTATGTATCAATTTCATTCTTAATCTTTTGAAAAAATTCCAATACATAGATCCACTTAAAATCAAATCACATATATTAACAATCATTTTTCCAACAATCAAACTACATACAATCACAAAAATACTACTCACCGTTGATTGAATTGTCAGTATCTCTGAAACAAAAATTGGGTATATTATTTGAATTAAGGATAATACAACAATCAATAAAAAATGCAGTAATAACTGAAAATAATCTCTCTTCTCTATCATACATACCTCTTTTCAAATCTTAGAATTCATTATAAAACTAAGCCAAAACTCTGTAAATGTTCCCATGTTTACTAACTGTAGCTTTCTTCAAATTTACTTTTCATTCCTACATATATACGAATAATACAAAAGCAAAATGTTTTTAAATTCTTGAACCAAATCACATTACATGTGATAATAACCTCCAAAAGGAGGTCTTTTATTTATGCCATTTCAAATAAAACAAAATACACTCAATCTTTCTGTTCCTATTGAAAGATTAGCAGGTGCATATTATAGGATTCAGCGTACTAAGCAAAATATTTCTCTTTCTTGTTTGGCAAAAGAATTAAGAATGAACAAAGGATTTTTAAGTGATTTAGAAAATGGTAAAAGACATTTCCCCGATGGCCTATGTAAACAAATAGATTCTATTTTGAACACAAACTTTAATACAAATTATGATTTATATACTCTTTCAAGAAAATATCTATATGAAATATTTGAAAACTTTTTCTTTGAAAGACAACAATCAATCTTAGATATTTATAAAACAATTCAAGAATCTGAGAATAACATAATAAATTCATATGCTTATTTTACCTTTAAAATCATTCAATTATTTTACTATTTAAGAATCGAAAAAAATAATAGTAAAATAATTGAAATTGAAGCTTTATTAAATCAAAATTTAAACTGTTTACAATCTGATGAAATCTCAATTTACTATTCTTTACTAGGAATTTTTTATAAAAGAGATGTGGCCTCCAACCATATAGCACTTGATTATTTTTTAAAATCAAATATGATGTGTAATTCCTCCTCCATCGTTTATTCTATGAATATTTTCCAATTAATCAGTGTTTATGCAGAACTAAACCAGCCAACCCTTGCATATGAAAAATGCATATCCAGTAAAGCGTTACTAAAGCAACACAACAACTATAGTCGTATTATTACCGTTGATATGTTCGAATGTATAATACTTACTAATTTAGGTATTTACAATGAATCTAAAGAAAAACTATTAAAGATATTATCTTCGTCAAACAACGATCACTTAAATTACAAACCGAACCAAATTTATCATAACTTAGCTTGGAATGCTTTATTAAGTAAGAATTATGATGAATGTATAAAATACACAAACTTGTCAATCGAAAACAAAGATCCATCTTGTGATTTATGTTATTTCATACCCTATTCATATTACAAACAGAATGAGTATCTAAAATGTTTAGATTATATAGAATCTTATTTAGAATATGCAGACGATTTTTACAAGCCTTTTTTACTAGCTATAAGTGCTCGTACTCAAAAACAAAATGTTGATTTTGAAAAAAATATCATTTTGTATTATCAGTCACTCTTGCAGAACAATGTATACGAAG
>NZ_CAKVJB010000063.1 GCF_934754935.1 uncultured Holdemanella sp.
GATATTCGGATTTTTAATCTCGAATATTCGGTCCTTTTTTATTAGGCTGAAACTTCTTTATCCGTTACAGCCCCTTTAATTGTTTTCTACAACGATTTTTCCTGATTGAATGACTCGATTGATTTTTCGAACATTCGAAATATTATCCAAAGGATTTTCATTTAAACAAACTAAATCCGCTTGTTTACCCACTTCAATCGAACCATAATCTTTTTCTACACCTACACATCTTGCAGAATTGATTGTCGCAATCTTTAAAATGTCCATGTTAGAAATGTTTAATCTTGCCAAAAGCTCCATTTCATAAGCTGTATTGTTGTGGTAGTTAAATGGTGTACCGGCATCTGTACCTAGTGCAATCTGAATGCCTTTTTCGTAAGCTTTTTTTACACTTTTAACATGGGCGTCTTTTACTTTTAAAGTTTTATCTACCATATATTTGGCAACTCCATTTTCAACACCCTTATCAATAATGCATTGAGGAGCACAAAGGGTAGGGACTAAAAATGTATTTTGTTCTTTCATTAGTTCTAAACATTCTTCATCTAAAAAACAACCATGTTCAATCGAATCAATACCTGCATATAAGGCATTCTTAATGCCTTGTAAACCTTGGGCATGTGTGGCCGTTTTTCTTCCAGCTTTATGCGCTTCTTCAATCATGACCTTCATTTCATCCACACTAAATTGGGCATTACCAGGCTCAACACCCTTAGTCATAACACCGCCTGTAGCCATCATTTTAATCAGGTCTACACCACTTCTTAGTTGTGTACGCACGGCTTTTAAACAAGCATCTTTACCATCCGCTTCAATACCTTCTTGCCAACCATGACCACCTGTCATACAAATAACTTTACCAGCACAATACATATGTGGGCCTTGAAAATCATTATTTTGAATGGCTTCTTTGATTTGTAGATCATAATTATTTTCTGTACCTACAACACGAATAAATGTAACACCAGATTCAAGATATTCTTTACAATGTTTTTGAGCATAGAATATCTTTTCAATTAAGGAAAATTTTTTATCGAAAGAAAATCCAACCGGATACATAATGTGGACGTGACAATTAAAGAAGCCTGGCGTAACTACATTTTCATGAATGACATCTTCATTGATTTCGTGATAATCTTCAATTTTAATGATTTTATCATCTTCAACTGTAATTAATTGATCCTTTTTTGGTGCATCACTTATACCATCGATTAAAGTTTGGGCATGAATATAGAGTCTTGTCATTTTACGATTACTCCATCTTTAATGACTTTATTGATCTTACGAACATTTGAAATATCATCTAATGGATTTTCTTCAAGGCAAACTAAATCAGCGTGTTTACCAACTTCTAAAGTTCCATAATCATCTAAAACACCTAAACAATCAGCTGAATTGTGTGTCGCAATCTTTAAGATATCCATGCGATCGACACCATATTTTTCCATTAATTCCATTTCATAAGCGGTATTGTTGTGGTAATTAAATGGAGTACCTCCATCTGTACCTAAGGCAATCTTTAAACCTTGGGCATAAGCCTTTTTAAAACTTTCAACATGCGCATCCTTTACATAAATTGCTTTTTTAACCATATAATCCGCAATACCTGCTTCAATACCGTTTTCAACAATACATTGAGGAGCGGCTAGGGTAGGAACTAAATACACATCGTGTTCTTTCATATAGTCCAAACATTCCTGGTCTAAAAAGATTCCGTGTTCAATCGAATCAATACCAGCATATAAGGCATTCTTGATTCCTTGTGTACCTTGGGCATGGGTAGCTGTTTTTCTTCCAGCCTTATGCGCTTCTTCAATCATGACAGCCATCTCTTCTTGAGTCAATTGGGCACTTCCAGGTTCTACACCTTTAGTCATTACACCACCTGTAGCCATGATCTTAACAATATCCACGCCTTTTTTAAGTAAGGTTCTTGCAGCTTTTCGACATTCATCGACACCATCTGCTTCAATACCATCTTGCCATCCATGACCACCTGTCATACAAATGCATCTTCCAGCACACAACATGTGTGGCCCTTTAACAAGACCTTGATCAACACAGTCACGAATATCCATATCATAATCATTTTCGGTTCCAAGTACGCGAATAAAAGTAACTCCACTGTTGATATAATCTTCTAAATGTTTTTGGGTATAGAATGTTTTTTCAATCAAGCTAAACTTTCGATTTGAACCAAATCCAACCGGTTCCATAATATGGACGTGACAGTTAAAGAATCCTGGTGTCACTACATTTGCATGAATGACATCTTCTTCTACTTCATGATAATTTTCAATCGAAACGATTTTATCATCTTCTATTTTGATCAATTGATCCTTTTTGGGTGTATCACTTACACCATCAATCATTAATTTTGCGTGTACAAATAATTTAGTCATAAACAAACTCCTTTTTATGTGATTATGAACCATGTACAACATTTATGCAAGTGTTTACAGAAAATAAATGTAAAAAAAGAGAGAATCATTTGATTCCCTAAAGCATTGATCTAAATAGAATGTCATTATAGTCTGGTAAAGGCCAGTCTTCTTTAGAAACATTGGTTTCGATCACATCTGTTAATTGACGAATGGTTTCCATCAATGGAAGTAATTCATCAGCCGCAAAACGAGCCGCTTGTTTTTCAGTTGTTGTTTCTTTGTGAATCAATGTTTCTAATGTATCTAAGTGGTTGGATACAAGTTCTAAAGGTGTGTTGATATTTTTTAAGATCTTCACTTCTAAAGGTGCATCGATTCCACTTGATTTTTTAGTTTGAATGATTTGAGCTAGTTTAGCCTCATAGCTAAAGATAGCTGGTAAGATTTGTTTGCGCAACATATAAGCCATAGTCTTCGCTTCGATTTGGACGACTTGATAGTAATTTGTTAGAAGGATACTTTCACGTGCGTGCAATTCACTAGCTGAATAGACATTGTGCTTTTCAAATAATTGTAGATTTTTTGGATCTGTATAGTGAGGTAGTGCATCCGCTGTTGTCTTAAGTTCTAATAAACCACGTTTTTCTGCTTCTTTTTTCCATTCATCTGAATATCCATTTCCAGAGAAGATAATACGTTTATGATTCTTTAATGTTTTTTGAATCAACGCAATCAAAGCTTTTGTCATATCTTCTTTTTTCACACATTCCAATTCGTCCGCAAACTGCGTTAATTCTTCAGCTACGATTGTATTTAAAATTGTGTTTGGACAAGAAATGTTTAAATTTGATCCAAGCATTCTGAATTCGAATTTATTACCTGTAAACGCAAATGGAGAAGTACGGTTACGGTCTGTAGAATCTTTTGCGATTGGAGGTAGGGTAGAAACGCCAAGTTCCAATCTACGATCGATTGTATCTACATATTCGTTTCCAGCTTCAATGGCTTCTAAGATAGCTGTTAATTCTTCGCCTAAATAGATAGAGATAATAGCTGGTGGAGCTTCATCGGCACCTAAACGATGATCGTTTCCAGCACTCGCTACAGAGATTCTTAATAAGTCTTGATAATCGTCTACACCTTTAATGATGGCTGCAAGTACGGTCAAGAAACGAATGTTGTCTTTAGGAGAATCACCAGGCTCTAAAATATTTTCGCCCTCTTCAGTACAGAAAGACCAGTTGTTGTGTTTACCACTACCATTTACACCATCAAATGGTTTTTCATGTAATAAACATACCAATCCATGATGTGAAGCTACCTTTTGTAAAACTTCCATTGTTAGTTGGTTTTGATCATTCGCAATATTTGTTGATGTAAATACAGGTGCCAATTCAAACTGACATGGAGCCACTTCTTTATGTTCTGTTTTGGCATAAACACCTAATTTCCAAAGTTCTTCATCGACTTCTTCCATATAGGCTTTTACACGTTCTGATAAACTTCCAAAATAGTGATCATCTAATTCTTGACCTTTGACTGGAGCAGCACCAAATAGTGTTCTTCCTGTAACCAATAGGTCTAGACGTTCTTTAAACATTTTTTCATCAATTAAGAAATATTCTTGTTCAGGTCCTACAGTCGTTTTGATTTTATGGATGTTGTAACCCATAATGTTCAATAAACGAACGGCAGCCTTATTTAATGCATCATTACTTCTTAATAATGGAGTTTTCTTATCCAAAGCACTACCATCGTAAGAACAGAATAAAGTTGGTATATATAATGTCTTTTCTTTGACGAAAGCTAAAGAAGTTGGATCCCAAGCTGTATAGCCTCTAGCTTCAAATGTGGCACGCAATCCACCACTTGGAAAACTTGAAGCATCGGGTTCACCTTTGATCAATTCTTTTCCTCTAAAGTCTGAAATAACAGATGTTGGCCCTGTTGGATTGATAAACGCATCATGCTTTTCAGCTGTGATACCTGTCATTGGCTGGAACCAGTGAGTATAGTGAGTAGCCCCTTTATCCATCGCCCAGTCTTTCATGGCATTCGCTACGACATCTGCGATTTCTTTAGGAAGTTCTTTTCCTTTTTCCATTACATCCATCATTTGTTTGTAGACGGCATGAGGCAAATATCTTTGCATAGCAGATGTACTAAATACGTCACATCCAAAATATTCATCGACAATTTTCATTTTTTGTGTATCCTCCTGTCGCGTATATAATATCATTATTTTCACAAATTATTTGAGAAATTTTTCTTTTTTTCAAAAAAACTCCATTTTTTTACGTATAAGAGTATGTAGACAATTTGACGTTTTGTATTTATTGCACCTAGTTGATTAAATATTCAAATCCTTCTTTGTCGTAAAAAAACTAAGTTGAAATTGTTTCTTGTCCTATGACACAAAAGTGATGATAGTTCTTTTAAACATCGATACTAACTGAATTTAAAGTCTTATCTAACGAATTGTTGTTTATTAAGCAATCAAACTACAAGGGAATATACAAATCGACATTATTGATATTTATGAATCTAGGTGAACAGTTAAATGCCTACTAGAAAGAGGTGC
Organism: uncultured Holdemanella sp.; assembly: GCF_934754935.1. Classification (GTDB taxonomy): domain Bacteria; phylum Bacillota_I; class Bacilli_A; order Erysipelotrichales; family Erysipelotrichaceae; genus Holdemanella. Next base: position 4,966 of record NZ_CAKVJB010000063.1, read on the forward strand.
TCATGAGGAGTGCAAATTTATTAAATGATTTCGCCTTTAAGTATGTTTTTGGCGAAGATTGTAAAGAGGCCAATGATGCCTTAAAATCATTACTCACGGTATTTTTAGAAAGAAAGGTGAATAG
>NZ_CAKVJB010000064.1 GCF_934754935.1 uncultured Holdemanella sp.
ATTACAAGCTATAAAACAAAAAGAGAGGAGCTGAACTCCATAAGCGATAAAATTCACTTACTCGTTACAGCCCCTTTAATGTGTAATTAATCTTTTTTCTTAGTTAATTCATTGAACGCATCATCCAAATCCTTTTGATCTACGCCACTTGGTGTTTCTGGGATTTCTGGAACTTGAACCTCTTCTTGTTCTACCTTTTCCTCTTCTCCACTCGTTTCAGCATTAGGATCTGTTAATTGTCCATAATTCATCAAATTAGTGATTTCTTCATTTGTTAATGTTTCATGTTCATATAAATTATTCGCAATCAAATCCAACAAATCTTTATTTTCAGTTAAAATCTTACGACAATTTTCATGACACTCATCCACAATTGCACGAACTTCTTTATCAATTTCAGCAGCTACACCTGCAGAATAATCACTACCCTTTGTATAATCTCTTCCTAAGAAGACATTTCCTTGTGGATCTGCATATTGGATTGGTCCTAAACTAGACATACCATATACACGAACCATATTTTTGGCAATTTCAGTCAATTTTTCAATATCATTTACGGCACCCGCACTGATTTCTCCAAATTGAATTTCTTCAGCTGTACGACCACCAAGTAAACCTGTGATCTGCGCAATAAATTCAGATTTTCTGTGGAAATACTTCTCTTCACGAGGTGTCATCAAGTTATATCCACCTGCATCTCCACGAGGAATAATAGTAACTTTCTGAACCATATCTGCATCTTCAAGCTTCAAACCAATAACGGCATGTCCCGCCTCATGATAAGCCACAAGAATTTTATCTTTCTCTGTATATTTCTTACTCTTTTTAGCAGGTCCCATCATAACACGGTCAATCGCTTCATCTAAATCTGTCATAGTGACCTTAGCTTCATTTTTACGAACCGCTAAAATAGCACCTTCATTCAATACGTTAGCCAAATCAGCCCCGGAGAATCCAGGTGTACGTTTTGCCAAGTTTGCTAGTGAAACATCGCTTGCCAATTTTTTATTACGAGCATGTACATGTAAAATAGCTTCACGACCCTTAATATCAGGCAAACTAACTGTAACACGACGATCAAAACGACCACTACGTAAAAGTGCTGGATCTAGTACATCAGGACGGTTTGTAGCTGCAATCACCACAATACCCGCATTATCTGTCATACCATCCATTTCAACCAACAATTGGTTCAATGTCTGTTCACGTTCATCATTTCCGCCGCCCATACCAGCTCCACGCTGACGTCCTACGGCATCAATTTCATCAATAAATATGATACATGGTGCACTTTTCTGTGCTGTTTTAAACATATCACGAACACGACTTGCTCCTGTTCCGACAAACATTTCAACAAAGTCTGAACCAGAAATTGAGAAGAATGGAACATTTGCCTCTCCAGCTACGGCTTTCGCAAGTAACGTCTTACCAGTTCCTGGAGGACCTACCATTAAAATTCCCTTAGGAATATGTGCTCCCATATCCGTAAATTTCTTTGGTGAACGCAAGTAATCAATAATTTCTTTTACTTCCTCTTTTTCTTCTTCACAACCCGCAACATCTTTAAAACGAACTTTTACATTTGATTCAACACGAGCTTTTGATTTCGCAAATTCGAAGGCTTTATTGTTGCCTCCACCACCCATTTTTGCGAACATGAAATAGAAGAATACCGCAATAATCAAGAATGGAATAATTTGAGAAAGAATCGAAATCCATACACTACCTTGATTTGGATCTTCTACAGTTAATTTTCCACCATTTCTCTGTAAAGACTTTTCTAATTTTTCAATATTCTTTTCTGTTCTTGGAACAATAACTTTGTATCCAACTGTCTTTGAATTCTGTTCATAAGTTCCTTCCAACTGGATTACAGTGGAACTAATTGTCATAGAACTCTTTTTAAAATCAACTTCATCTACAATTTTCTCAAATTGTGTATAATTCATTTGTACAGTACTGCCCTGTGAACTATAAAAAACTAATGATAATACAATTGATAAAATGAAGATGGTTGGTAAATAATTTAACCACTTCTTCATAATCTTCCTCCTACTGATAAATTTCAGGCTTTAAAACACCAATAAATGGTAAGTTACGATACTTTTGGTTGTAATCCAATCCGTATCCAACCACAAATTCATTTGGCACTTCAAAGCCAACATAATCCGCCTCAATTTCACAAACACGACGGCTTGGTTTATCTAATAATGTTACACAACGAACATCTAAACAACCTTTATTTTTAAACATTTTCTTTACTTCTACTAAAGTTCTACCTGTATCAATAATATCTTCTACAACCAAAATAGAACGGTTTTTACAAGATAAATCCATATCCTTTAAAATACGAACATCCCCAATAGATTCAGTTCCATCGTATGAACTAACTGACATAAAATCAATTTCACATGGAAATTCAAAGCGCTTGATCAATTCAGCCATAAAAGGAACACTTCCCTTTAATAATCCAACTACGATTGGAGTATCTCCAGATTCTTTATAATCTGCTTCTATTTGATGTGCTAGTTCTACACAACGATTTTCAATTTCTTCTTCACTTAATAAAACTTTTTCAATATCTTGAGCTATCATATGGTGTTTTTCTCCTTAAGTTACCTAAATATTGTAACATAAACATTTAATCAAGACCATTTATTTTAAAATAGAACTGTTGATTTTGTGAATAATGCCCTACATCACAACCAAGCCCTGGCACAAATATCACATTGCCCACTTTATTTTCCACAACCAACCAATATTTTCTATATATCTTGCTGATTTTGCGATCCACAAAAAATCGATGTACATTCTTATTTCCAAATCGCATTTGAATTGTATCATTTACTCTAACACGACGTATAACCAAAGGAAAGTCAGATGCATCTACACTAAACATTTCAATCGTCTTTCCCTCATTTTTAATCCTGAAATCCGCATAATCCTTATATTCTAATTCATCCATTTTATAATACACATCTGTAGGACTCGACATAAAATACAACTTGCCACCATGTCTTTCCAGTAAATAGTTCTCTATTTCAATTAACACATTGCTTTTTAATTGAACACATAATTCTTCCATATATTTTTTTGAGAAATGATGATGTAAAGAATGAAACAAATAACTATCTAGATAAAGCCAAGCATCTTCTTGATTCAACAAAGAATCTGCATCCTTGTTCCAATCCTTAAAAAAATCTTCTATGCCTTTTCTTTTTGTTTGCCATACTTTATTCTCATTTTGAATCTTTAATATCCACGTTTCCTTTTCATCACGACTCATCTTTTCGATTTGTGTATGACGAATTACGTTACGCGTATAATGATTAGTTAAATTTGATTCATCGATTCCAAAAGATACACCATTCTCATTACAATACTCTTGTAATTCATTCTTTGTGAAGTTCAATAAAGGACGAATTATTTGATACCCATGTCGCATACTCTTTTCTTTTAATCCATACCAGTCACAAATCATATTTCTATTCTTTTGAAACAAATAGGTTTCTATCACATCATCCATCTGATGAGCTACATATAATATTTTTGCATCAAACGCATCCGCCACTTCTTCAAAAAAAGCATAACGAACATCTCTTGCCCATGCCTGAAAATTTCCTTTCTCATGTATCGGATAACACACACGAACAGGAATATCATACTTTTTACAATAATCTTTTACGATATTTTCATCCCTATCTGCTGTATCTCGATGTTTATAATTTACATGCGCAACAACAATGTCCTTGCCTTGTTTATTCAATTGATCTAATAAAGCCATACTATCAGGTCCACCTGAACAGGCCACTACACATTTTGACATATGCCTATTATAGCATCATTTGTAAAACACACTTCTTTATTTTATCAAACAAATATGAATTTGGATCAATATGTGCCTTCACATCGATCACACGTGCTGAATTGATCCATTTTGCATCATTCAAAAACAATACACTCGACTTATTCAACCCCTCAATTTCTGGTAAACGCATCAAATGACGTTTCCCTACACGCAAGACAGGATCATACGCCTTATGATAAGCACTACTATTTCCACTCATAGGTACCACAAAAATTTTTCCATGCTTCATGGCCAACACAAGTCCAAAATGTTGATAACCAACCTCACTTAAATACGCTAAGCCAAAATCGGTAAAACAGATATCTCCTACTTTTACATATACTTTTGCTTCTAAACTCGAATACATTTGTTTCCTCTGACAAAAATTCAGTTTAGAAAGCATATAATCATAAACCTCGCTTTCATTTAAGCATGATAAGAGTTTTTCTTCCTCGATTCTAGCCTGTGACGTAATTTTTTGCGTATTCTCCGTTGTTTTACTATTTTTCTTTTTTTGCCATTCATTCGGTTCCATAAGCCCTATTCTAACAGGTCAATGTGAATTTAATATAAAAACCGCGTTTAAAAAGCGCGGTTTTCTCTGCGGCTATAAGCCTTTACTGCCAGCTCGCGTCTCAAGGCG
>NZ_CAKVJB010000065.1 GCF_934754935.1 uncultured Holdemanella sp.
CTTTCATTTGTTGAGTATTGATTGATACGACCATATAATCGATCATGGGTACAAATTTGATTCATTTTATAATATACTGCATATGACGGAAAAATGGTGCGCGTGTAGCGCACCATCGGTGTATCTGTAGCGGTCAACCGGTGCATCGATTTTTTGATTTAATTTCTTAATGATTCACCTTTAAATTCTAAACGATATGCTTTACATAGAACTCGATCTAAACACGCGTCAGCGTATGTACAATCCTTAAATAAATCGTACCATTCTTTTACTGGGATTTGAGAAACCAACACTGTTGATTTTCTTCCTTCCCTTGAGTCAAGAATTTCAAATAGATGTCTACATTTTTCAACATCAAGATCCATAAGTCCAAAATCATCTATAATCAATAAATCTACTTGTGCTATATTTTCCATAATACCTAAGAATTTAATTGAATCATCTACTTGTTCATGAGCACTGAGTTCCAATAAGAGTTTGGAAGCAGAATAATATCTTACTTCTTTGAATTGTTTTAAAGCTGCAACAGCTAAGGCATTCACGTAATATGTTTTTCCTGTTCCTGTCATTCCTGTAACTACAAGATTTCTTCCTTCATCTATCCATGTACAAGTATTCAGCTTTTCGATTGTTGGTATATCCAGTTGTCTATCCGGATCATAGAGTTTTTCATCAAATGCTGCTCCAGGTATTTTCAGTTTAGCTTTTTTCAAATAACGCTCAAATTTCTTGTTGTATCTTAGATTCCATTCGGCTGTAACCAACTTTTCAAAACGCTCCTGAAAAGATTCTAAGTCGCTGTTTGGATTTTCTAATTGAAGGCGAAGTTCTTCTGCCATGCCGGAAAATTTCATGGATTTTAATTTCTCATATAGATCCATATAGATTGTTTGTTCTTCTTTGATTTCTGTTTTATTCATAATGTGATTTACCCCTAATATTCTTATGCTCTGGAAGAGTTTCCGAACGGTTTGTTTTCTTTTGATTCATCAAATTGTAAAGCTGCTTTTTAAAATGTGTATAGTTATAGATATGAGATTCCAGACAGATTTTGGCAGCTGTATCTGAAAATGCTTTTGGATTATTTTTACACATATGAAGGATTCCATTACAGCTCTTATAAGATTGTTCTTCATAGCGGAATGTGCCAATAACCTTACAAATAAATTCATAAACATTTGGACCATAACTCTTTGCCCAACTTTTGTATGATTCTGCATTCATTTTATTTTCCAGATAATAATAACGATGACTTTCAGGCATATGTTCTTCTTTCGTTATATATTTTGGATATGGTTTATAAGCACGTTTATGAGTGCAGATCAGATGGTTCATAGAATCACAGATAATAATATCGAAATATGAAGCTTTTAATGTAACTTCCTGTTTATAATAAGTATGGGGAACAGAATAGTAATGGTGATCATATTCAATGTGATAATTATTAGGAACTGTTTTGATTACATATGTATATGGCTTTAAAGATTCATGTGGTAGTGGCTTTAAAGCGGGCTTGTCATATTTATCAAACACTTCTTTTCTGTTTCCTTTTCCTTTAGAAAATTCTCGATTGTTCAACTCATCTGTGATTATGGATATTTCAGTATTCAGTTCTGAAAAGCTGGAAAAACGACGTCCTTTCAATTTTTCCAAAAGATGTGTTTCTATCCATCTGACATTATTTTCAACCGAAGGTTTTGCCCGCGGCTTTAGCGGAGGAGCTGGAACAATTACAGTATTGTAGTAATCCTGTAAATCTTCATAGACCTTGTTTAAAATCAATACATCTTTTGTGTTTTTAATAGAAGCAGCCTTTGTGTTGTCTGGCTTCAGAATTTTAGGAACACCACCATAGAAGTTTAAAGCTTCTATCGTACCCTGAAGAAAGTTTGGTGTCTGTTCATTTGGAAACGCCATAACGAAGCAGTAACTACTTACACCTAATGTTGTTGTAAAAAAATGAGCAGTCTGAAGTTCACCAGGCACATCAGTATATACAAGATCCAAAGTGTCTCCAACCCAGTCTATATACATAATTTCACCAGGAACTCTGTTGATTGCCATTCTAAGATTGCTTTCCAAATGATTCTCATCAAGCCATTGTTTAAAGTAATGTTTAAATTGCGTGTATTGATAGCCATCTGGATATAATTTCTTATAATCAATCCAAATAAAATACAAATTTGCCTTAGAATTTTTATCTGTAAGCTTTTTATAGACTTTCTCAAAATCCGGTAACGGAGCTTCCTTTCTAGGATGTGCGTTTGGATAGAACATTTGTTCAACCATTTTTGGTGTCATAGAATGAAGTTGTTTAAGAGTTACATCCATTGCCTTAAACTTTTTGTTAATGTCAGTGATAGTGCTGTTACCAATCGCATATCTTGTACGAATGTCGTTATAAGAAAAACCATCTCCTAACATTTCAAGAACACCAATAATTGTAGTGCTTTTCTGCATACAAAAAGACCTCCTTTCACTACAGTCAAACTATAGCATTAAGGAGGTCCTATTACACCGGTTGTCCGTCATGTTGCACCGATTCAAACGTCATTCGAAACCGGTATGACCGCTAGAGGCGCACCGAATTAGCCGTCAATTGCACTCCTGTGTAACGATCATACACATACATACGGGTGCCATTCCAATCAACCATCATTTTATCACCCGGTTTATGATTGATATGCATCGTAAGATTATGCTTTTTAACGTAATCACGATAGCGTTCGCAAAAGTAGCTATACTGATAAAACGGACTCTTGATTGACCGACAATCATCAACATATTCTTCCCATAATAGTTTGATAGTAGTTCCTGGCTTTAACAGCTCTTTATGGATGTAATCAAAATTGGGTTGCTTAATGGATAGATTAATTTTCACCTCCTGTTCAAATAATAAATTTTGGACATCTGGTTCACTGAGATCTTTAACAGATGACCAACAAATTTTCTTGTCATCAGCTACATTGAAAATTTTTCTTATTGTATCTCTAGAAATTTTGAGCGATACAGATATCTGCCTCTGACTAAAGTTTTGTGATCTCATTTCCAAAACTTTTTTAACATCTCGCATATAAAAAACACCTCCTAATCGCAAGACTAGATAAGTATACTTACTTACCTGTTAATATCTTACATCTGGAGGATAATATTTTATATCTACAATGCAGCGTGGACTTATACAACGGATTCAATGGACTTCGTCACCGTATCAACTGGACTTATTTTACCGTATTGGATGGGCTTGCCCATCCGTTATATTCAATTAAATGTGACTTATAACAAAAAATACTTCAAGATTTTTATCCTAAAGTATCTTTTTTTGATTTATTAGAAGTTTGTTTATAAATTCGATATGCAATAACTAATATCCATAAAAACAGATAATTCAGTAATGGAAAT
>NZ_CAKVJB010000066.1 GCF_934754935.1 uncultured Holdemanella sp.
ATGGAGCAGGTGATGAGAATCGAACTCACGTAGTCAGCTTGGAAGGCTGAAGTTCTACCATTGAACTACACCTGCATAATATAAGTGGTGACCCGTGGGCGATTCGAACGCCCGACCCTTTGATTAAAAGTCAAATGCTCTACCATCTGAGCTAACGGGTCACAAGTGGTGCCGACTATAGGAATTGAACCCACAACCTACTGATTACAAGTCAGTTGCTCTACCAATTGAGCTAAGTCGGCATTTGAAATGGTGGAGGTTAACGGACTCGAACCGCTGACCCTCTGCTTGTAAGGCAGATGCTCTCCCAACTGAGCTAAACCTCCAAAACTTGCCATACAAAGGGATTAAATTAAATGGAGCAGGTGATGAGAATCGAACTCACGTAGTCAGCTTGGAAGGCTGAAGTTCTACCATTGAACTACACCTGCAAATGATGGCTGGGGTACCTGGATTCGAACCAGGGAAATGCAGGAGTCAAAGTCCTGTGCCTTACCGCTTGGCTATACCCCAATAAGTGGTGGAGAAGGACAGATTCGAACTGCCGAACCAAAAGGAACTGAGTTACAGTCAGCCGCGTTTAGCCACTTCGCTACTTCTCCATCAACATGGTGGAGGTTAACGGGCTCGAACCGCTGACCCTCTGCTTGTAAGGCAGATGCTCTCCCAACTGAGCTAAACCTCCATGTTTTTCGCCGCAAACTCGTTTGCGCTCATTTATATTACCAAAGGTTGTTAGGAATGTCAACGGAATTTTTAATTTTTTTTATAAATTTTTCAAACTTTAGTTCCAAAGCCCTTATATAAAGCTTTTTTATCATTTTATTATTTATTCTTTTTTGTTCATTTACCAATTTTTTATCATGAACAACATACATTTTCGGTAAAATCACTCTGTACTTTTTTCCAAAAACCACCTTTTCTTGAATACAATCTAATCTCTTGATCAACTCAATATCAGAAATATAATGAATATCTGTATTATAAAACCGATAAAACTTTCTTAAGTTTTCCACATCGTCCGGAAAAACTAAATATACAGGTATACCCATATCTTCAAAAGCTTTACTCCACAATAAAAATAAATCATGATGCGTCATTGTTTTTTCCAATTCAATCGAATCCAATATGACTAAGAGTGCTGTTTCTTTTATATTATTAATTTCAATATTCTTCATTTAATTACGTAGGAATGCATGGATATTGTATCACAATTTAACCTGGTGTAAAATAAAGACATATATTATTAGGAGGAATCGTATGATTCGAATGGGAATAGATTTAGGTACAAACTATATTCGTTTATGTACCCAAGAAGATGGATTACTTTATAATGAGCCCTGCATGGTTGCGCTTGACAATCAAAACCATGTATTAGGCATAGGCGAAGATGCCAAAGATATGATTGGATCAATGGATTCAAACGTTAGAATTATATCTCCTTTACGTGAAAACCCAATCAACTTTGATGCACTCGACATTTTATTAGAACAATTATTATATGAACACAAAGCTTTTAAAATGTTCCAAAAAACAATCTTATTAGTTAGCTATCCAACTAGCTTTAGTGAAGAATCTTGCCAAATCCTAAAGGAACATTTAGAAGAACTAGGAGCATACCGTGTTTATTTTGAACAAGAAATCTGGATTGCGGCCATCGGAGCTAAACTTGACCTTTTCTTACCTGTCGCAAGCTGCGTATTAAACATTGGATCATCCAATTGCGATATTGCCCTATTCTTAAATGGCAAAATGGAAAAGAAATCACGTTGCAACGTATCCGGTATCACAATCAATATCGCCTTAAAAAATTGGCTGACCAATTCATACAACATCAACGTTTCTAATAAACAAATCGAAAAAATTAAACGAAAACTTGGTCAAGTCAATATTCAACAAAATCCAAAAAGCCTTGAAATTGTTGGCATGGATAAAAACAGTCACGTATTAAAATCGGTTATCATCAATGAAAATCAAATTGTTGGCGTTCTAACCCCACTAGTACAACGATGGGCAAATTGGATTCTGCAATTTTTATCAAACTTACCAATCACAATGCAGCAAGACGTAAAAACACGAGGAATTATATGTTGTGGAGGATCTATGTTACTAAATGGACTTCCAACCTATCTACAAAATACAGTAGGATGTCCAATTTTTGTCACAGACGATCCACTAAACACTGTTTCAGCTGGACTCATGATTTTATTATCTCGCATGGACGATTAAGTTAAATTTAAGGAAAAGCATTTAATATTAAATCAGAAAACAGCAAGACACAATTCATATCCTATTCCCTTTTCTCTTATTGCTGTTTCAAAAGCTCCCAATGGGAGTTTTTCTTTTTGTGTGATATAATTTGTTCCATTAGGAGGACACTTTATGAACAAAAATATCATATCATCGATCTTATATCTAATCGCAGCCATCTGCTTATTTATATTCGCCTATAACCTTACATATACATTCCTATATATAGGTATCTTATTTTTATTTATTGCGATCATCTATTCAAAAAAGGTAAATCAAAATGAAAAGAACAAATAACAACAATTGGATATTCACTATTTGTATCATCCTAACGGCAATCGTATTGGCTTTCTTATCCTTTATACCTATAAATATAGAATTCATTAAACCATTTATCATATATTTTGATCCAACCAAACTACTATCAAATTTACCACTATGGATTTTTATAAATAGTATCATAGCCCTATATTCACATTCTGAAAGAACATCTATGCTAAATACAACCCTATTCAACATTGTTTGTTTTGTAAGTTATTGTCTATTCTCGATGATTCTTACACACACCATGCCAAAAGAAATGTTTCTAACATGGTTTGTATTTACACTAATCTGGGCAATCTTTGCATATTTAGTATGGTCAGCCAATCGAAAAGACACAAAAGGATGGATTCTTTCAACCATTCTTTTAGCCATTCTATTTAGCACATGCTTCACATATACAGAAAACGCAATATCAAGTACAACTATATTGAACTTCTTACTTTATGTATTTTTAGTTGTAATCCTATATAAAGGCACAAAAGAAACATTGATCATTGTCGTTTTATCCATTATTTTAGCTATGATTTTAAACAAATTTCAAATTCAAATAATTTTTACAAAAAGTGCTTGCATTTATTTTAATTCAGTGCTATTATAAATAGGCACTTACGGAGGTTTAGCTCAGTTGGGAGAGCATCTGCCTTACAAGCAGAGGGTCAGCGGTTCGAGCCCGTTAACCTCCACCA
>NZ_CAKVJB010000067.1 GCF_934754935.1 uncultured Holdemanella sp.
TATGTTTCCAAGGAAAAAGTGTTATTTAATAGTGATAAGTATTTAAATGATGTTAAAGAAGCAAATGCTATATTGAAAGAATTGGAAAAAAGATTGCAATCTTAAAATTGTTACATTCGAGGCATAGGGTGTAACAAAAACATGAAGAAATCGACATTAAGTATAAAGAAAGTTAGGTGAAATAATATGTGGAATCGACAACAAGTTAAAGAACAAGCCAAAATAATCATGAAAAGAAACTATTGGAAGATGTTTGTGGTTACGCTGATCGCAGGAATATTGAGTGGTGATTATGTGACTGTTATTCAAGAAATACAAAATTTTGTACCTGATGTTATATTGCCAAGTGTTTTTCCTTCAATCCTTTCATTTTTATCAATGGAATCTATTGTAGGATTATTATTTTCTATCTTTATTGGCTTTGCCATTAGAGTCGGAGAACAATATTATTTCATTAAAAATCATTATGGAAATCCAGCGTTAAATGAAATATTTCAAGGCTTTAAAGGGAATTATTTAAATGTGGTAAAAATCATGCTTATCATGGAATTAAAAATAATGCTTTGGCTTTTATTACTTGTAGTTCCTGGAATTATAAAGGCGTATGAATATTCTATGATTCCATGTTTATTGGCAGAAAATCCTAATATTACTACGGATGAAGCTTTCTCATTATCCAAACAAATGACGACTGGACAAAAGATGGATCTGTTTGTCTTAGATTTATCTTTTCTAGGATGGTATTTTCTAGGCTTTCTTTGCTTTGGAATTGGAGCATTGTTTGTGAAGCCATATGATGTAGCTGCGTTTACAGAGGTTTATTTGATTCTAAAAGAATCTGTAAAGAAGGATGAGTGTGCAACGGATATTCAAAGTGATTAGAAATGAAAAATTCTCTATTGATTAATATAACAATATAAATCCATGATGGATAATAAAAGAGCATCACTTGTTGTAGGTGATACTTTTTTGATTGTCTGATATGCATTTGTACGATAGTGAAAATGATGAAAAACAATTGAAAAGGAAGCGAAAAGGTTTACAATGTTAGATATATAGAAAGATTCACTGAGAGTGTAAAAGGGATTCAATTATGATTAGATATATAAAAAAGAATAAAATACTATTTTGCTTCACGCTAATAATCAATTTACTAACTTGTTTGACGCCTTTGTTTTTAGCCTATATTATTGAAAATGTTTCTGGCATTTTTTTAAATCAAGATGAATCTAAAATAACTGTGAGCTTATGGTTGATCATAGCTTTTATGATTTATCAAGCTTTGTTTTCATATTTGAATTCAAGGTATAAAGCAAAATATAGACAGAAATTAAGGGCTGATTTATCCAAAGATATTTATCGTAGCATATTTAACCAAAATCATAATGAATTTTATGAGAACTCAATCGGATCATATTTATCTTTGTTTACAAATGATGTAAAAATGGTCGATGATAATTATTTCTTTCCTTTTTTGTCAATGATTACTCAATGCGTTGTGTTTTTGTGTGTTTGTTTATATTTGATACATGTAAACTGGAATGTCTTTTTTATGATGGATTTGGTAGCTATATTTACGATAGCTGTTCCACGTTTATTTGCGAAGATATTAAAGAAATCATCTAATCAATTATCTGAACAAAGCCAAGAATATAATTCAAAATTGAGAGAGTTATTTCAATGTTTTGATATCATTCAAGATTATCGTGTTCTACCACATTATATTCGTAAAGGTGAAGAGAATATTGATAATTATGAGAATAAATGTTTCCACTTTAATTTCTTTATTCTGTTAAATACATCATATGCCAATTCCGTAGCGGTAATTGGACAAATGTGTTTTATTTTGGCATTAGCAATATTGAGTTTAAAGGGATATTTTAGGGCCACGTACTTTATGTCTGTGGTGACACTTTCAAATAATTTTATTGATTGCTTGTATACTATGGCCTCATATTATGGAAATTTTGTGGCTATTAAAGGCATTAATGATAGATTGATTAGAATGATTGATAAGAAAGAAACCGAGAAAGCACTTCTTATTTCAGAAAATCAAAATAAAGTTTGTTTTGAACATGTGGGTTTCGGATTTCCAAACAAAGAAGCTATATTCAAGGATTTTTCCTTCCAATTTGATAAAGGAAAAAAATACGCGATTGTTGGAGACAGTGGATCAGGAAAGTCAACTTTATTAAAATTGATTTTAGGCTATTATTCAATTCAACAAGGAAGAATTGTTTCATTTGATAAAGAACCTGTAATCATTCGACAAGAAGAACATTTATTTTCAGGAACTATTCGAGAAAATTTGTGTTTAGGAGAAAATTTTTCTGAAGAAGATTTGACAAGTGCAATGGAATTTGCGAATATTTCAGATTTGGATCTGAATCAAATTGTTTCTGAAGATGCAGGTAATTTGTCGGGAGGACAAATCCAAAGAATATCTATAGCAAGAGCAAAACTACATTGTCATAATTTATTGTTGTGTGATGAGATTACATCAAGTCTTGACAGTATTAATACTGAAAAAATAGAAAGCAATATTATAGAATTAACTGATAAAACCATAATTTATGTAACACATAAGATTCATAAGAAAATGCTACAGGGATTTGATGATATATTGGTTTTATCGCATGGGAAACTTGTAGAACATGGATCATTTGAAGATTTGCTTAGCAATAAGAATTATTTTTACCATTTATTTATGAATCAGTAATGGATTGAATTATTATTGAATATTCCATGGTGACGGAGCCACCCAATCCACGAAGGGAGCCGCTTCAGTTTATGAAATGACTCTCTTTTTTATTATTCGATTTTTGAATGTTTCTCTTGAAAAAATTTACCTTTTGAAATTGTATAAGATGATTTTTTAATATGATCAAGAATGGTGTCAGTGAGCGGTCTGAGTCTATTTTCATGTAAGATTATTTTGGATATGTTAAATCATTAGAAAAAAAGTTATATTTAAGTGGCGAAAACTCCATAGCTTGCTGTGGAGATGAAAGCCGCTTTTTGTATTGTATAATGCGTATAAAAAATATATAATATATGTAGAAATGGTTCGGAGTTGATATCATGCCTAGACCTAGAACAAACAATGTTCAAATCAATATTGCCATTCCTAGTGAATGGAAAAAAGAACTGGAAAACCTCGCCAGAATCTATTCGGTTGAAGAAGGTAAAACGATTACTTTTCTTGATTTGATGCGTAGAGGTATCCAGGAAAAGTA
>NZ_CAKVJB010000068.1 GCF_934754935.1 uncultured Holdemanella sp.
TAAATTACAAGCTATAAAACAAAAAGAGAGGAGCTGAACTCCATAAGCGATAAAATTCACTTACTCGTTACAGCCCCCTAGAATTATTTCACTAATAATTCACAGATTTTCTTAGAATATGCGATTGGATCTTTGATTGCGAAGCCTTCAATTAAACAAGCCTGATCATATAATACTTCAGCCACTTCTTTAACTTTATCTTTATCTGTCGCATATAAAGATTTCAAAGTTTCAAAGATTGGATGATTTGGATTGATTTCCAAAATACGCGTTGCCTTCATTGGCATTGGATTTTGGTTTGGCATATTTGCGAAAACCTTTTCCATCTCAAAAGAAATACCTTCCCCAGCTGTTAAGCATACTGGATCCTCTGTCAATTTATTAGACAATTTTACTTCGGCAACCTCATCACCTAAAGCCTCTTTCATGAATGTCAATAAATCTTTGTTTTCTTCTTTTGACTTATTTAAAGCTTCCTTCTCTTCTTCAGTATCCAAATCTAAATCACCTTGAGCGGCATTTCTGAACGTCTTTTCTTTATAGTTCATCAATGTCTGCATCACAAATTCATCCACTTCATCCGTTAAGTAAAGAACTTCAAATTCTTTATTCTTCAACGTTTGAACAACTGGCATCTTATCAATCAATTCAACATCTTTACCAGATACAAAGTAAATGTCTTTTTGATCTTCTTTCATACGAGAAACATATTCACTTAAAGTGACATATTTCTTTTCTCTTGAAGAGTAGAACAACAATAGATCTTGGAATTTTTCTTTATCCATACCATAGTTGTTGTAGACACCAAACTTCAAGTTTACACCAAATTCTTCAAAGAGTTTTTCATATGCTTCACGATCTTTGGCAAGCATGTTACCAAGTTCATTCAATACTTTCTTTTCAATACGACCCGCAATCAATTTTAATTGGTGGTCATGTTGAAGCATTTCACGAGAAATATTTAAAGATAAATCTTGAGAATCCACTAGACCTTTCACAAAACGCAAAGAGTCTGGCAACAATTCTTCGGCATGATCCATAATGAATACACCTCTGCAATATAGTTGAAGACCCTTCTTATAGTCTTGAGAATAGAATCCTTGAGGTAAGTGTGATGGAATATAAAGTAATGCTGTAAAGCTAGTATTTCCCTCAACACTAAAGTGAATCACTTTTTGAGGATCTTGGTAATCATAGAAGTGATCCTTGTAGAATTGATTGTATTCTTCATCTGTAATTTTTGATTTTTGACGCTTCCACAAAGGAACCATTGAGTTCAAAGTCTGATCTTCAACCACTGTTTCATATTCAGGCTTTTCACTTTCCTCTGTACCCTCTTTCATCTTCTGAGTTTCTACATTCATCTTGATTGGATAACGAATATAGTCTGAATATTTCTTGATCAATTCTTTTAATTCATAAGTTTCCAAATATTTAGAATAGTTTTCTTCATCTGTATCATCTTTTAAAGTTAAGACGATCGTAGTACCATTTGCTTCCTTTGTACAAGGTGTGATTTCATAACCATCTTCACCAGCACTTACCCATTCATAAGCCTCATCGCTACCTGCTTTTTTCGTAATGACACGAACATCTTTTGCGACCATAAATGCAGAATAGAATCCAACACCAAATTGACCAATGATATCAACATCTTCATCGTTGTTTTCTTCTTTTTTCTTCATTTCCTCTTTAAAAGCCAAAGAACCACTCTTCGCAATTGTACCTAAGTTTTCCTCTAACTCTTCCTTAGACATACCAATACCAGTATCCGAAATTGTCAATGTACGAGCATCTTTGTTTGGTTCAATACGAATCTCAAATTGACTCGCATCCGCATGTCCTTGACTTTCATAATAATATTTATCAATCGCATCACTCGCATTTGATACAAGTTCACGTAAGAAAATTTCCTTGTGTGTATAAATGGAATTGATCATCAAATCCAATAAACGTTTTGACTCCGCTTTAAACTGTTTTTTCTTAGCCATAATACCACTCCTTTTAGCACTCTAATATTTTGCCTGCTAATACTATACAACACCTTTTTAGCAGTGTCAATATCAGTGTGCTAAATATTATGAAGTCGAGCAACACCTTTTTTACGTAGCCACAAATAGAAATATAGAGATAAAATTAGGTTTACAGTAATAAAACAACTAATATACCCACAAAATCCAAGTGTCCATCCTGTCCTTTGGCTCGAACAATTTCAATATTTTTATGTTTCATATGTACGTTTCCTTTCCTTAGTTCAAACAAAAATAAGTGTGCTATTTGTAGAAGTTTCCTTTTTTCATAGATTGTCAGTCTTTCTCCTTCTTGATAAAGATCACCGTTTGATTCTTCATTGAAATTTTTTCAACCTCATACCCAAACTCTAAGAGTTCCTTCTTGTATTTCAAAAAGGAATAATCCAACGGTACTTTTGCGATTTGTGCGATTTCATCAAAAGTCAATGTTAACTGCTGCCTATCACTTCCTTGTATGTACACCCAAAGCGTATGGTATTTACTCATAATGCCTCCTTACCATGGCAATTCAAAAAAATACGCAGAACAAACCCAATGTCATTAAGTTAAGAAATGACGGCTTCGAGGGGAACACAAAAAATGTGCTCCTCTTTTTTTTATGGAAAAT
>NZ_CAKVJB010000069.1 GCF_934754935.1 uncultured Holdemanella sp.
CGTGAGCGTTTAGCTGCAAAAGTATTCCGTCATACAGCTCGTTATGATGCGATGATCGCAGATTATTTAACTAAGAAAACACATGAAGAATTCCCAGAAAGCATGACAATTACTTTTGATAAGGTTCAAGACTTGCGTTATGGTGAAAACCCTCACCAAAAGGCTGCTTTCTATAAGGGAATGAATCCTCAATATTCTTTGGCAAATGCAACACAGCTTCATGGTAAAGAATTGTCTTACAACAATATTCAGGATGGTAATGCGGCTATTGAAATTTTAAAGGATTTTGAAGGTCAATTTGCGGCTGTTGGTGTTAAGCACATGAATCCATGTGGTGTTGGTATTGGTGAAAATATTGAAGCAGCTTGGGATAAGGCGTATGAAGCAGATTCAATTTCAATTTTTGGTGGTATTGTTGCGTTAAATGCAAAAGTGGAAAAGGGATTGGCAGAAAAATTATCGAAGATTTTCTTGGAAATCATCATTGCGCCAGATTTCTCTGAGGAAGCATTGGAAATCTTGACTCGTAAGAAAAATATTCGATTAATGAAATTAGATACTAGCTTATCTGTTTCAAGTGCGTTAAAATATACAAATGTTAACGATGGTCTATTGGTTCAAGAGATGGATCAGCATACAATTAACGCAGAAGATTTAAAATGTGTGACAAACCGTAAACCAACTGAAGAAGAAATTAAACAATTGTTATTTGGATGGAAAGTTGTTAAACATGTAAAATCCAATGCGATTGTCTTAGCTAAGGATGATATGACAGTTGGTGTTGGTGCTGGACAAATGAACCGTGTTGGTGCAGCTAAGATTGCGATTGAACAAGCTGGTGAAAAGGCAAAAGGTTCAGTTTTGGCAAGTGATGCATTCTTCCCAATGCCAGATACGGTACAGGAAGCTATCAAAGCGGGTGTTACTGCAATCATTCAACCTGGTGGATCTATTAAAGATCAACTTTCAATTGATGAGTGTAATGAACACGGTATTGCGATGGTATTTACAGGCGTTCGTCATTTTAAACATTAATATAAAAGAGTCTGAATAGACTCTTTTTCATAGTTTGGAAGGGTCTATTTATGGATAAGAAAAACAAAATCGTAATCATTTCTTTATTATCTATTTTATTAATTGCACTCTGTATGTTTGCCTCTGAAATGAGCAGTACAAAAAAGAAGGCATTTACATCTACAAGTGAAATAGAGGAAGATCAAAGTACAGAAGTGAAAAATGAAAATAACAGTAAATATATAGATATGGCTTTAGCGAAAGAAATTGAGGCGTATTTCCAAGAAAATAACATTGATCATGAGAGCGTATCGTACTGTATTACAGATTTGAAACACAATATAAAATATAGTATGAATGAGAAAAATGAGTTTATTGCAGGTAGTATATATAAGCTTCCTTTGGCAATGTTATATTATGATAAAGTAAATAGTGGTGAATATACTATGGAATCTACTTTAACATACAGTGGTTATATGCATGAGGATGCGGGTGTCATTAGTTCAAATTATGCGATTGGAAGTCAAATACCATTAAGTGAATTGTTAGATGCATTAATTGTTTATTCGGATAATGATGCGGGGCATGTATTGTTTGAAAATCTTGGTGGATGGAAAGAATATAAAGAAGCCATGACGAAGTATACAAATTCAATTAGTGATAATTATTATTCAGAGGACAATGTTTCAACCGCAAATACAATGAATGATGTTATTACATATTTATATGCTCATAAAGATGAGTATCAAGGATTAATAGACAATATGAAAAAAGCAGAGCCAGGAGAGTATTTAGATCGAGATATTCAACTGGGTATGCCTCAAAAATATGGTATGTATGATTATGCATTGAATAGTGTAGGTTTTGTAGAATGCGAAACACCATATAGTATAGTTGTATTAACAAGTTTAGGTGATGAAGGTGCCGATGTAATGGCTAAAATAAATAGTATTGCATACGAACATTTTAAATAAGGTCAAATGGCCTTATTTTTTTGTATTTATGATGTAAGCGCATACAGTAAAAAATATGAAAAAAAGTAAAAAAACATTTGACGAAGTAAGAAGTATTTGGTAATATAGATGAGCACTGCTGAGGTGCACATGATC
>NZ_CAKVJB010000070.1 GCF_934754935.1 uncultured Holdemanella sp.
ACCTCAGCAGTGCTCATCTATATTACCAAATACTTCTTACTTCGTCAAATGTTTTTTTACTTTTTTTCATATTTTTTTATAATAATTTGTATTTTCTCTCAAAATTATACTTTTTAAATCAATTTTTTAAACGAATGATGTAATTATGTACTATAATTTTAGTTAATTGATAGGAGGATATTTATGAAAAAATTAGGTTTTGGATGCATGAGACTACCACTTAATAATCCAGAAGACCCAACTTCTGTAGATTTAGAACAATTTTCTAAAATGATTGATACTTTTATCGATAATGGATTTACATATTTTGACACAGCTTATCCATATCATCAAAAACAAAGTGAATTATTCGTAAAGAAAGCACTAGTCGAAAGATATCCAAGAGATTCATTTACTTTAGCTGACAAATTACCAGTCCCATTTATGAAAGTAAAAGAGGATGCGAATAGGATTTTTGATGAACAATTAGAAAAATGTGGAGTTAATTACTTTGATTATTATCTTCTGCATTCTTTAAATCGTAATCATTACCAAACTGCTTTAAAATTTGGTTGTTTTGATTTTATTAAAAAAATGAAAGAAGAAGGAAAAATTAAAGAAATTGGATTCTCATTTCATGATACTGCTGATATTCTAGATCAAATTTTGACTGAACATCCTGAAATGGATTTTGTTCAACTTCAAATCAATTATTTAGATTGGAATAGTGAAAGTGTGCAATCAAAATTATGTTATGAAACAGCTGTTAAACATGGAAAACAAGTGGTTATTATGGAACCTGTAAAAGGTGGAAGCCTTGTCCAAGTTCCTCAAGATATCAAAACTCAGTTACAACATCTTGATAACTCACTATCTATTGCTTCATGGGCTATTCGTTTTGCAGCAAGTCTTAAAAATGTTCGTGTAGTACTAAGCGGCATGTCAAATCTAGAACAATTAAACGATAATATTTCATATATGAAAGAATTTAAACCGTTGACACAAGAAGAAAACAATTTTTTGATTAAACTAGGTGATCAAATTCGTACATCCATCGCCATTCCATGTACTGCATGTAACTATTGTACTCCTGGATGTCCAAAACAAATCTGTATACCAGAATACTTTAAGTTATTCAATAAAAGAAAACAAAATCTATCTAGCGGTAAATCAAAAGAGTATGAAGATTTAAAAAATGAACATGGAAGGCCATTAGATTGTATTGAATGTGGACAATGTGAGCGTGTATGTCCACAAAAGCTTCCTATTATCAGTAATCTAAAGAAAGTAGCTGGTGAATTTGAATAAATTTATTGCGCGTAGAGACAATAAAATCTTTTATTGTTCCAATGAAATTGGTGTAAAGCCAATTTTATCAAAACTTAATGAAAATATTAATTTTTATAAAGATGCTGATATAGAAGATACAGTTGTAGGTAAAGCAGCTGCAAGTTTATATGTACTCGCAAGAATTAACTTTGTTTATGCTCATACTTTAAGTGAATCCGCAAAAACTTATCTAGAAAAGAATAATATACCTTTTAAATATGATGAACTTGTTAAGGAAATTCGAAATAGAACAAATACAGGCATGTGTCCTTTAGAAAAATCAGTTATTGATATTGATGATCCTATTCTTGCTAAAGAAGCAATAGAAGATACTGTAAAAATTTTAATGTCAAAGAAAAAAAGCCAAGTCTAAATAAAAAGGACTTGGCTTTTAAATATATGTAAGTATAAAAAAAAGACCCGGCAGCTAGCTATCTTC